>CAZAKE010000004.1:0-71661 GCA_964485495.1 uncultured Spirochaetales bacterium | reverse complement strand
ATTGCTGAGCCGTAGAGCTTGCTACTGACGGAAAATGGGATTATAAAGTTGTATGCACGATTACCGCGCATTGATTTCCAGCGCCATCGATGCCGGAAACCGGCGTGATTACGTCGAATCGATCCGTATTCTCAAGCGAATCATAGCCGAAACCGATGCGTATCCTGAAGCGTTTCTCTACTTAGGTCGTGGATATCACGCCGTCGGCGATTATGACAGGGCAATTCCCGCGCTTGCCTATTACACCGAACGGAAGCCTTTGTCCGATGCCGGTCATTTCTTTCTCGGCCGCGCATATCTTGCCACCGGGATGCTTCGCCACAGCGCCGCCGCCCTCCATCGCGCAGATAGACTCCAACCCGGATCGGCTCCAATTCAGAGTTATCTCGGTCTTGCATATCTTCGAATGAAGCGCTCCGACGTAGCCATCTCCTTCCTTAAACAGGCGGTCGAAAACGATCCGGAGAATCGTTACGTCTATACCGGATACCTAAATGCTCTTTTGGTTCAGGCCCTTAAACACTTCCACCGGGGAGAGTTCAAGGAATCGCAAAAAATGTTGCATTTCCTCCTGGAAAAAGGGGTCAGGAACACCATGGCCTATCTCTACCTGGGTATAACAGAGCGTGAACTTGGAAATCTTCGAGAAGCACTCGAGTTTTACACACTTGCCGAAAAGGCTTCACCGAAGGACAGACTCATCAAATATCAGAAGGCAAACATCCTCGCCGAACTCGGTAGGTCCGGAGAAGCCAACAGTACCATACGACCATTTTCACGGAGAGACGGCACACAGAGGGTTCCATTAGGATCAAATCATATCCTTCGATACCTCGCGACGGAATACTTCAAACGAAACCGATACAGACGTTCTGTATATTATGCAGGCCGTGTTGTGCGCGCAGATTCCGGTGATACAGACATGCGACTCTTGATGGGCGAAGCCTACATTCACTTAGGTGAGTATGAGAAGGCTCTCAACCACTTCAACCGGATCTTGGAGAGAAAAAAAAGAGATCTACATGCTCGTTACGGCATTGTGATGGTTCGTTGGCTTAAAGAGGACTGGCGGAATTTAAAACTCGATCTGGACAGAATCTTTAGAATCGATCCACATGATGATGTGGCCCTGTATTATCATCCGTTGTGTCTCTGCAAACTCGAAGCCGATGTATCGCTCACCATCGAAAAGTTGAATGAAGAGATCGAGCGTACCGGTGCCGATCCGTTCCTTCTCACGGCTCTCGGCAATGAGTACCTGCGTTCGGACGACCCTATGATAGCTTCTGATACGTTTCGCAAAACCATCGAAAATTTCCCTGAGCACAAGCCTGCATATCACGGTAGTATCGAAGCGAAAAAAAGACTCGACGGATCGACAAGCGTCGTTTCGGCATATAGAGAATATCTGGAACACTTCCCCGATGATCATGAAATCCGCAAGGAATATTCCTTGCGGTTGTACGACGATAAAGCATATTCGGAAGCGGCATCGTCTCTGGAACGATACATCACCCACGAACCGAATAATTATAAGCTCCTCCGTATTCTCGCGCATTGCTACCGGCAAACGAAGAAATTCCGCGAAGCCTCGATTCAATATCGGAAAATACTTACACACGATCCTCGCAACGAGGAGTGTCTCGTGTCACTCATCTATTGCCTCAATCGACTGGGGCGTGCGAATACCGCACTTGAACTCCTCGATGGCGCGATCCGCTATCTTCAACCGTCATGGAATCTTCTCCTTGTATACGGACAGATGCTTATGAAGTACGGTCGTCTGGAAGAAGCCTTAGAGCCGTTTCGGAAAGTCTTGGAATTTCAACCGAACAACAGGCAGGCGTTACGGGGAGTCGGTCTTGTCTACCAGAAAAAAGGCGTAGCGGAGATAGCGACGAGATATCTGCGGATGGCTGGGGATCCCTGAACCTGCGTCCGGCTGGAAACCCCTACTCTCCGATCCACCACACTATCGGTAAGAATGATCCTTTCAAACCATACGGGGTTATACGGTTGCTCAGGATAAAAAATTTTCTTGCGTCATTGCAATCATTTCATCTATACTACTAGTATTCATGGAACGATAAGGAGGCTCTATGAGCGCCAAGGCACTCGATCTTTTTCAAGCCTACTCCCAGGGGAAACTTCCCATGGAAGGGGGATACCTCGTCTCGTCTTTCTTCGATAGGACTTCCACGTATTCTATCTATGAGATCGTCGCTTACAGCGGCGTGAAGAGCATCAACCTTACCGAAGATGGACTCACCTTCCAAACCGATGGGAATAAACTGTACATCCTCGTAGAGCCGGCTTCTTACGCACAAAAATACATCGAACCGGTGAATCGTGATTCCGGAAAATCCATCCCCCATCGATTCAAGGAGTTAGTTACTTATACCGCAAAAAACCAATCGAAAGTGCATGTTAGCAAGGAACCGTTGATGAGTTATACCTCATTCACGATACTCAAACCAACCGGGATCAACTTTGCCTTGGTCTTCTACAACCTCCCGGAAGTGTTCGAAAGCATCGACTTTTTCTTCAATCAGACCCTCAACAAGGAAGCGGACATACCGAAACTTGATGCGAAAAAAGCGAGCAAACTCATAATAGAACGACTCAAGACATTCAATATTTGGTAAAGGTTGTCCGAGAGATACAGGTACACCGAAAAACCATACATATTGTTCCGTGGAGTATGGTTTCTCGTGTACGCATGACAGCAGAACACCTTGTCTTTCAATTATCTTTCAAGATGTCCATATGGCTCCAAAACGAGACTCGTGAACTCCCCGCATCAATCCTTTGCGGAAAGGTTGTACTGAGCAACGGCAAGACTCGCGATCGGTACTGAGTATACCGAACAGGACACATAATCAAGGCCGGCCTGAATACAAAACTCGATGTTGTCGGGATTCGCTCCATGCTCCCCGCAGAGGCCCTTTTTCAACCCCGGTCGGGTCATCGTACCACGTCTCACCGCGGTGGCGATCAACTCCTTTACATGCTTGTTGAGATTGATGAAAGGATTCCCCGCAATGATGTCGAATTGAGTATAATCGGGCATAAACGAGGTGTAATCATCCCGCGAGAGCCCGATTGTCGTCTGTGTGAGATCATTGGTCCCGAAAGAAAAGAACTCGGCGTAACGAGCAATCTCGCCTGCTCCCAATGCTGCCACGGGAAGCTCTATCATCGTCCCGAATTTAAACGGAACCGGACGGGCTTTGAGGTTCTTCCTGACCTCCTCCTCTACCGTGGAGAGCCCCTTGTAGGAGTCTCCCTCGATTCTCTTTCCATAGATGATGAGTTTAAGCTCATCTTCGTTCATAATGAGAGGTATCATGATCTCCGGCGATACCTTGACCTTCTCCTTCTTGAGCGTATATACGGCCTCGAAAATGGCCTCTATCTGCATCTCATAGATCTCAGGGTAGGTCACGGCAATTCTGCAGCCTCTATGCCCGAGCATTGGATTGAACTCGTGTAGAGAATCGCAAATCTCCTGTACCTTCGGTCTGGTTATCTTCTTTCCCGCGCCCTTGAGATACTCCATGAAACCTTTCATCTCTGTGTCGTTATGGGGTAAAAATTCATGCAAGGGCGCGTCAAGCAACCGGATGGTGACCTCTTTACCCGACATTATCTTGAATAGTGTATAAAAGTCCGACAATTGCATCTTTTTCAATTTCTTGAGTGCAGATGCTCGGTCTTCGCCGGAATCTGAGATGATCAGTTCTCTGAATACATTTATACGTTCTTCGGCGAAGAACATGTGCTCGGTTCGACACAATCCGATTCCTTCGGCGCCAAATTTAAATGCCAACTCGGCGTCCCGCGGAGTATCCGCATTCACCCGCACATGAAAATCTTCGGTTACGTACTTCTTCACGATTTCTATGAATTCGATCAGGCCGGAGGTGGACGGATCCGGCTCGATCAATTCGGCTTTTCCCTTATAGATCTGCGGTTCGCCGTAGTGAGGGACGTTGAGCGTGATATAGTCTCCCTCCTTGAATACGACTCTACCGATGGTGGCCTTGGTTTTCTCTATTTTTAGATCGTTGTACACCAACGAAACCTTGCCGTACTGTCGAGCTACGACAGACGCGTGGGCCGAATATCCCCCCTCGGAAGACAACACGCCGGAAGCAACTTCGATCGCCTTAACATCCTCCGCAAAGGTTGCATCCATACACAGGATCATCCGTGTGTCTTCTCCCTGCTGTTGGGCTGTCTTATACGCGTCGAGTAGCTTTTCCGTGCCGAAGAATATTCTGCCGATTGTGGCTCCCGGTGCACCGGCGATGCCTCCGGTAACGGTTACGAGATCCTTCACAGAGCTGAGATTCACGATCGGATGGAGAATTTCATTCAGTTGAATGGGCTTGACTGAATTTATGGCGTAGGAATCGTCTACGACCTTGCGGTCGTGTAAATCAAGGATCGTCTTTATATCGGCCTGTGTGGACTTTGTCATCACCGGTCGCTGATCTATCAACCATACCGTTTTATTTTCTATGTTGAACCGGATCGACCTGATCTCCTTGAAGTGATCTTCGACGGTTCGAGCAATCTTCTCCAGCTCCTGTAGCGTCGTCTTACCTATCTTGTTGATGTCTTGTCCCACCGCATCTATGGTGTTGAACTTATTCCTGTTGAACCATCCCTCCAGTTTCCGATCTCCTGTTACGATATTCCGTGTAAAGAAGCTTCCGCTGGCGCTGTCCTTTCCATAATTTCCATACACCATAGGCTGAACGATGAGAGCGGCGTCATCATCGTCTAATTCGTCGATATCCAGCATGTAGCTAATGCGTTTCAGCGTCAGCTCCAATTGAGAGTATGCATCGGTAAAAAACTCAGCCGGCACGTGATTCAGATAGTGTTTCAATAATTTATCGTGATCGCCGTCCTGCTCGATTCCCTCCATGTCTTTATTCAAGTCACCGAGTATCTTCTCTATCTGGTCGACATAATCTACCTTACCCTCAATTTCAGCGATTTTCATCTCTATCTCGAGATACCCATGTATCAGAAAGAGCACTTCATGATAACCGAAGTCCTTACCTACGAATGAGTTGAAGCCTGTAATTGTTTTCTCGGTTAAGCCGAAGTTGTGGAGTGTCGGATAATGTACGATTGCTAGGTTGGGGCTTATGACGATCTTCAACAGCAGCGGATTTTCTTCGTCGTCGTAGTTCTTCCCGGTTATCTCGGAACACTTCTGTAAGTATTTCTCAAGATACTTTCTGAGAGAGATATCTTCTAAGTGCGCGGCCACGGCAGAATCGATGATGAAACCCGGGAGAATGGGAAGCTTTAAATCCGCGAATTCCATCGCCTGCTTGCCTCGCAGACCGAACGTTTCCATTTTTTCGGAATCAACGGAACTTTCTTTTGAACTGAAAAAGTGTATGTTTTTATCCATTTCCCTATCCTTTATCGTGTTTAACCGAGTCGAAACGTAAACCCATGCATCTAAAACAATGCCAATATCTTATTGACTGGGAATCTGAGGAAATCTTCGAACTTCGGACTCGCCCCTTGTCGTAGATACCGCTGCAACTTCGCGACGTCTTTGATGTTTTCACCCGCAACTGCGAACAGGATCGAGCTACCGTGTTTTACCTTCCCCCACTTGAACAGAGAATTGATATCATGTATTCGTTCGCCGTCATAGAAAACGTAGACTTCCAATCCGGGATATTTGTTCGTATAGCTGGCGATGATCTTCTTCCACGCTTCGACGTTTCCGTTATGAAACAGCTCATTCGTTACCGGAACCGAATATAGCGGTGTCATCCGCTTTCGTGCCGAACCGCTCTCTTTCTCGACAGCCTTCGGTGGGGCCGTCTCCTCAATAGTGTTCTTCTCAGAGCCCGAATCTGCCGCCGAAGCCGGCCGGTAACTCGTCGACTCTTCGACGTGCTCGTCTTCCTCCGGCTCGCTTTCGTCGGCATAGGGTTGAAATGCACAATTACCCTTCAGTAGGTCATCGATAGATTTCGGTTTCTTCCCTTCGAAAAGGCTCCGAATCGCCGCAATGGCTTTGTTGTACAGCTTTGCCTTGCCGGTTTCCGTGAATGCACCGGCAAAGATAATAAGCAACTCGTTTTTCTTGAGTCCGTGAATAGATTCCCAGTGAGCTGAATTTTTCGGATTTATAACCGTATATCCTAACTCCGGATGGGCGTATGCCAGGACGAGGTCGACACCGTCCCAGGATCGTATCTCCTCATGAAACGAAAAATCTTCTACTGTTTCCGTGAGGTTCATGGATTCGTAATGATAGTGATATTTATCTACGAGCAGCGCATTAATAATCGGTGGGATCTGATTCTGCTCGAGTTCCTTGTCGACGAGTAGTTCCGTGAGGATATCCGCCAAGTTATGACCGTCTTCGAAATCAGCGACAATACCCGAGACAGCGCGAAAATGTTGCAGCGACTTGTTGAAACTCTCTCTCGTGGCGAATCCCTCGAACTCATAGCTTGTATTACTCATCTCGTCCCATCCTTATTTAAAAAAAGAGTACCCCCCCTGACGGAAGGGTACTCCGATTTACACAGTACTCTTATAGAGTCGTCAGTCCATCATCACTCGACGATTTCTTCGGCCGTCCCCTTTTCCGACTACGCTTACTCTTCGGTTCCTGATCGACCACACCCGAATCAGCCTTAGCACCGCCGGTTTTATCGGATCCACCGTCATCATTCAACATATCAAGATAGTTTGCCCCGGCACTCTGACCACCACCGTCTTCCGCTTCTTCCTCTTCGAGTTGAGCGATATCGGTGGTGAAATGCATGTCGATGTCTTCTCTTACCGTCGACCTACGCCGTGAGAATGATGCAAATGCGGCATCCTGAAATCCCTTCGACACGCCGTGGAGGAATTCGTTCAAGACATTGGCCATACCGTCCAGTGTCGCTTTCTTACGCTTGATCGATGTAATGTCGAGATCAAGCAGGAGACCCGGTTGGATGTGATAGGGATTTATCAAATAATCGAAGGAGAGATATTGTCTTTGCAGGAAGGCAAGACGGTCTTCCATCACCCTTCTCTGAATCGGATACCGGAACCCATACATCTCCTGCAGACGGCTTTCCATGAGTATTATCTTCTTACTGAGCTTGTCTTTCTCAAAGACATATGTCCTGTTCATCTGTTCGACCTGCGTCTCCGCCGGTTTGACGAAGGATATCTCATCCCAAGACTTATCGATATCTTCGTATACCGGCTCACCGGTGAGTGCCTTGATCTTGCGTCTGATCTTCCGCCGGTAGATCTTGGAAAGGTCCGAGAAGTCGGTGATACGCTTGAGCATCTTAGAATCTACGTACACCATTTCGAGAACGTCCCACAGATGCTGTACCTCGACTTCGAAAGACTTGATCTGCACGTCGTAGGCCTTTCGCTCTTCGATCAATTGAGCGTTATCGTAGTACTTCAACTTGATCTGATATCTTTCGTCGGGAAGGTCCTTGGGGTCGGTATCCTCATATTCTCGAATGATGAGCTCACGGGCATTCTTGAGATTCTCGATGTACTGATACCCCATCTTGGAAGTGTCGAGTATCGAGGTGATCGAGTTTATCGCCGTGTTGTACCCACGATTTCGAATGTTCTCGATGTCGACGATCTGCTTAAGGTTTTCTCTAATGTTCAACTGATCGAAGGTTTCGGGGTCGATCTCCGCCCGCAACCCCTCGATCCGATCCATAAGGTGTTTCGCAACGTACTTATACCTGTTCGACTTGGGATTCTCAGAGTCGTCACTCGTAAACTTCTCGACCCTATCCATCTTCTGGAAGATGATCTCGGAATCGTTTAGCTCCTCTTTGCCCTCATCGATGAGCTGATCCTTGAGCTTTTCGATGTCCTTTTCGATCTCATCTATGATGTTCTTTGAGATGAGTTCCTTGATGAGGTATTCCACAGTGACCTGGTAGTGGAAGATCGGGCTGATAAGCTCGGAATCGAGGATATTCACCGACATCTTCACGTCGGAAACAGTCTTCGGTTTGAACAAGTTATCCTTAAAAGAACACTTCACAACGGAGTATGCGTTTTCACCCCTGATGAATGCACCGACATCGGTCTTCTGTCGTAAGAGTGAGTTCGTGAGATTTTCCAGGTCGTTGACACCGCGTTGGATATGTCCTTGGAGGTGTCCATACATATTGACGATGGATTTCTCGATCTCACCGGTATTGAACTTGTCCATTCCACCGACCTCGTCTAAGAGGGCGGCGATCTCTTTCGGTGTATACCGGGTAAGGACCTTCATCTCCTCGCGGTCGATAAAGTTACGGACCTTCTTCACCATCTCATCTTCAGTGGTCACAATGTACCTATTGAACATGTTTTGGTAGTTTTGGTTGAAATAGTTGTAAAGTTTCTCTTTCAATCCTCCCATGACGTCCATTCGCTCAAGGACTTCTTTGGGGAGTTTGGTATTGATATGATTTATAACTTTATCGACTTCTTCCTCAAGAAGCCTATCTACTTCTGCCTGCTGATCACGACTTTCTTGAGCGAGAGAGTTGCGCGATCCCACTGCGCTCCGCTTCTCCGGATGGAAAACCATCGGACTCTTGGGAAGATCTATACTTGCCATTACACTCTCCTTCTATTTATTTGTATTATACATTATCAGTAAGCAAAGGGAAATGTAAAGACGTTTTTTTTTTTTTTCAGTGAATTATACTTACGCGCCACTACAACACATGATACAATATCGCTTATGATACATCTAAAATGGAACCACTCGTGTACGACTCACCGGAAATTGGTCCCGCGATACCAATTGTGTGGAAATCGGATCATCGTGATCGCACTGCTTATCATGGTTCCGTTCATGCCGGTGATAGCCGATTCCAGAGATGAGAATATAGATGTCTTCATAGTTTTAGATAAATCTCTGTCTATGGAAGAAGAGATTGCCGCTGTCAGGCAATACGTGAAAGAATCATTGGTAGACCGGCTGCTGATCGAAGGAGATAGGGTCACCATCATCGCCTTCTTCGGTAAAGCCGTGAGATTGGTATCGGAAAGGGTCGCGACGGACAGGAGTTCTCTACACTCGAAGGTTGCCTCACTCGAGGCCGACGGACGCTATACCGATATCGGCAACGCCCTGGATGCTCTGGATGCGGCCGTCAAATCGGTGACAGCGTCCGAAATGCGAAAATACCTTCTTCTACTCACCGACGGTATCCAGGAAGCGCCACCGGACAGCAAGTATTATTCACCAGACGGTAGCTTCAATCACGCGTTTCTTACAAATACGAAATCGATACAGCGGGAAGGATGGAAAATCCTAATCCTCGGCATCGGCGCAGCCACCGATGCCCGGAGAATGGCCGAAGAGCTGTCGGCGACGTACGCGGAAGTAGCCGCGGTAACTCCACCGGAAGATTCCACCACGACCTCACGATCTGGTGATGGTGGTACCATGTCGGCCGAAACAGCAGGGAGTGTGGCGGACCGACCAGGTACCGATCAACCGGTAGAATCCGCGGATTCGGATGATTCCTTGTCGGACCGGCTCTCGGAAGCCACCGACGGATTTCTCGGAAGGGTGGACCTAGTTTCTATCCCCGAAGTGCTGAAAATCGACTCTATGGGTATCGGGAAAGTCACCGTGGTACTGGAATCATTCGGCTATGATGCCGGTGTAACCGTCGATATCGAACGTGTCGGCATCGAATATGCGGATGGCCGGATTGAAGATGTGCTGTTCGAGGGTGTTTCGATCGATGTGCCGAAAGACGGTTCCATAGAGGAGCGGATCCCCCTGCGCATCGAATCCCCTCGCGATCCCGGCGAATATGCCGCCGAGATCGTCTTTTCCTTCACGGACACCGGAGAGGCTCGGTTTTCTCCTTCACGAATCCCGATTCGGTTAGAAATTCGAGAAAGTATAGATAAAATCTGGATATTTGCCGGTATTGCACTTATTCTAATTCTAGTGGTGTCTGTCATACTTCTGCTGCTTTCTCGGAACAGAGGTAAGGACAGTGAAGGCACTAGCGAAACTGTGTAACAGGACTGGGTTCGAAACGCATGAGGTTGGATGCTGCGTCCAGATTTATCGATCGAAACTCGAATTTCATCATCACCGCACATGAAACACCCGACGGCGATGCGTTGGGTAGCGAATATGCCCTGTACTGTGCGCTGTGTAAGTTAGGCAAGCACGCACTCATCTGTAATGCCGATCCAATGTCGGATAAGTACCGGTTTCTCGATACGAGCGATATCATCAAGACTCTCGATGAACTCGAGAGTAACAACACTCTTACATTCAAGGAAAATCTCGCGGAGTGGGCACTGATTATTTTAGACACAAACGATACACACAATATCGGAATGATTGCCGAACGAATCCTTCCCTTCACAAAGGAGTATCTCATAATCGATCACCACGAACAGGGCGAGGATAATGATAGATCGAACATCATCGAAGAGAACGCCTCCTCAACCTGTGAGGTATTATTCGAACTCTTCGAAGAGCTGGATGTCGAGATCGATTTCGAGACGGCTCAGGCACTATACGTCGGAATCATATATGATACAGGATGTTTCGTGTATCCGAAAACATCCGCCAGAACCTTCGAGATCGCCCATATCCTCGTAGCATTAGGAGTGAAGCCGAATTTCGTGTACTCCAAGGTGTATGAAAGCAATTCGATCTCCTCTCTCAGATTGCAGTCTCAAGTTCTCGCATCACTTGAACTCGTGTACGACCAACATGTCGCCATTCAAACCATGTTGAAAGAAACGATTGCAGAATGTGGAGCCCAGTACGAAGAAGCCGACACGATCATCAATATACCATTGAAGAGCGGGGACATCCTCGTATCGATCTTCTTCAAGGAAAACGAGGAGGAGATCCTGCGTTGTTCCATGCGATCGAAGGGGAATATTAATGTCGCCGAGATAGCCCAATTCTTCGGTGGTGGTGGTCACAAGACCGCCGCCGGATTCAAGAGCAAGTACCCACTTGATGAGATCAAACCGAAGGTGTTAGATATGCTTCGAAAGTATTTTTGAGGGGCTCACGGAGGCTGTCGGGTCTCCGATCAGACTTGTCATTACGATTCCGGAAAAAAACACAATGGCACAGTATTTTCCACAGATAAAAGCAGACTCGCGACTCCGTCTCGGCAGATGCCTTCTCATGGCTGTATGTGGAGTGCTGCTCATCGGTTGTGGGCCGGAGGATACCCCTGAGAAAACGGTACAAGCTCCGCGGCTCGTGATTCCCGGAACCGTGCCGAAGGCCGGAGGAACGAAGGACCTTTCCGCATACGAGGACGAGTATTCCGAGCAACTGCCCAAGGTGGAGATCGCCCCTGAAGATCTGCTTCTCCAGGTACTCACGGTTAACCTCGATCTGGACCAAACGGACGAACAGGTACTCGTTCTGCGTGCACGCGGCATACCCGACGCTCCTGTCCGTGTCGCAGTCGTAGACTTCGATTCGATTCTAAATACGTTCTTCATCTCTTGGGAGCATGAAACGGGTGCAATGTCGTATCGATCGTTCCAGCTAACCCTGGAAGATCTCGTCGGTGACCATGAGATCGAGATAGTCTGTACCGGCTTGAGTACAGACGGAAAACAAACTCTCGATGCCTTTCATCGGTCGCGATCTTCACAGGAATCGGGATTGTCATATACCAGTATCTTCTCCGAGCGAATCGAAGGAACCATCGAAATCGAAGTTACGACTCGATCGCAGGCCTATCATTCCGACAGAAAGAACGGCATCAGTTTTCCGATAATCGCATATGAGCGCGATCCGGAATCTGAGAACCTCAATGACCTCATCAAGACGACATACCTCTGGAAACATCAGGCGCAAGCGTACATCCAAGTAAAACGGGTATTGATCCCCGGAAAGGATATCGCCGATCGGCGGTTGAAGGAACTCTACAGGCAAGATGCCGATGCATTCGAAAAATTTCTCGACGGACCATGGTCCTCTTCTCGGAGTGACGGAAAGACGATGATCATCCTCTTCGAACCGGTCAATGACCTGGTCACTCTCTTTTCCGGCGATGTGCAAGAGATCTACCGCTGGGAAAACTCGTACAGGTATCTCTCAAACAGCATTTCCATACACGGTGTGAATGAGCTCATGCCGTTCATACGAATACAAGCCGCAGTACGAGTGGATACCCTTGATACACTCCGAGTAACGATTTATGAGATCAACTCTCAAACCGGAGTTCGAACGATCAACGAGGAGTGGAGTGGTCAATTTTTTCGGCTCTCAGGCACAATGCAGCGATCCCTTCTGCGCTCCTCGGAATCGATAATCGAACAACCCGACACACTTCCCAATCTCGTCGGGTATTATACCGGTGAGACAGGCGGTAGCATTCAGTTCGATCACCCTCGCTTTACCATGCGACATGATGATGAGACGGTTGTCGGTACATTCTCGGTTTACTCGATCGGGAATTATATCCTGGAGCTACGAATACAAGATCGAAGCGGAGTTACGGTCGATTCCAGAACGTATAAATTCGATTTGTTGATCGAAGAGCATGAAACGGAAATCATTCGAACACTGATGTTGATTCCGGGCTCAATTCGGGTACAGGGATTCTATCCGAATTCGAGCGAACTTCTCCGATTCAGACAGGTCGAGACCCTTGAAGCCCAAGACCGGGAAGAATCCGACCAAACCGATACGGCGGAAACGACGAATTCAAGAGACGGGGAGTAAACGGCATCCTCACTACCCTATGCTACCATTTTATAAGTGCCGAGTTACTCCGAATACAGTGGATACCCCTCGTATCCTTCCTCCTTTAGCAGCAGTATCGTCCTGTCTAATTCACTGGTCAGAACCGGAACAACCACCCGGAAGTACCTGCGGCCTTTGACCAATGCCTCGAGTATCAAAGTCTCGAATCCTACTGCATTCAAATCGGCGGCAAAATACTCCGCGTTCTCCTTGTCGACGAATGAACCGGTTTGTACATAGAGCATGCCGGCAGGTTGAACCGTATAGCCGTCTGATTCATGATCCGAAGTAGTGGTTTCCCCAGATTCTTCTTCAATAATTTCAACAGGATCCTCGGTCTGAGGCAGCAAGCCAAGTATCGATGTGGCGGTTGGTTTCTCTACTATTCGGGAAATAACAAGGGGACTGATGAGTCCGTACTCGGGAGAGTGTGGATAGGCGGATGAGATACGAGCCATCGCAGCATCCGCAGTTTCATTGTGCGATAGATACATGGAAAGCCGGTAGAGCCATAATAGCCCCTCCGCCGGTAGCTTTTCAATTGGATAGGCAGTAACAATTACGAACGCGGCCTCGTATTCACCACGGGCGGCCCGTATCCGCGACAGGATGAGGTTTCCCCGTAACCGAAGGCCGAAATCGTCGGCGCCTGATATTACGGCGCGTGCATGTGCATCGGCTTTCGCATACTGCCCGAATTCCAACAGCAGCCTTCCGGAATCGAGAAGAGCTTCGTAAATCTGCTTGCCGGGTATCAGAAACGCCGCACGCTCGAAGTGGCGCTGGGCTTCCTCGTATCGACCCGCCGCCTCCTCGATCCGGGCCATATCTATCAGGATCGTTGCCTGATCTGCAGTCGTTGCACGATCGATATTGTCCGATAGCATCGTTAGGGCTGCCTGGTAAGAATCGGCGAGAGTGGCCGCTCTGCGAAGCACGCGTACAAACTCAACCGAGTAGATCAGCCCCGAATTCTTCTGTTGCGCATTCTCAGTGCCACAATGACCGGCAAGCCATCTGCTGTATGCCGAGAATGCCTCATCGTATCTGCCGGCAGTATAGTGCGCGTCGGCTTCATCGAGCACTTCGGCATACACAGAAACGGCTCCCGATAGTACGAGGAAAACGAGGCATAGTATCACCTGCGCCACTCTATACTCGGTCATCCGGCAGACGGTATCCAGTCGGCGTCGCTCAGAATAACTTTCGTCTTTTCTTCCCTTTCTTCTCTCCGCTCCTGTCACTTTTACCGGTATCTTGCCCATCGGATGCCGGTTTGCCGGAACCCTTGCCGGGATTTCCGGTATCCGCAGCCTGTTTATCGTCTCCAACTGTACCCTCTTGTGATCTTTTCGGCAGGGCTTTCTTCTTACTTGACGGCTCATCCGACCCATGGCTCGATCCTCTTCTTCCGATCGCAGCGGGGAGCATCACGAGGGCCCCGGCCAGAAACGCAACCAAAAGACTAACGAAGATCGGTACCTCGGTAAGGACCGTAAAACCGAATGAGATATCGGATACGTTGTCGAGGTTGAACGCGATAAAAACCGTAATGATTATCAGGGACAATAAAAACGAGATCAATCTCCATGGCATGTGAGTACCTCCCCACGAAATGTGCTTCCGGATACATCCGATAATCTGATTCTCAGGAGTGAACCGGACGTCGAATTTCCTCCACGCACCACCACCATCTCATTTTTATCGGTTCGACACAAGATCTCTCCCGGGTCCCGCCTGGAATGTCCTTCGACATAGGCAATCCGTTCCTGGCCCAATGCACGAAGTTTCTTCTTATGAGCGATTGCCCGCTGGAGCCGGATGAGTCGATCGATACGCTCGAGTTTGAGCTTGTGTGGAACATGATCAGGCATTGTATCCGCAGCCGTTCCTTTGCGTCGATTATAGTAATACGTGAATGCGTCTTCGAATTCGACCTCCTCGACAAGAGAGAGAGTCGCCTCGAAGTCCGCCTCCGATTCACCTGGAAACCCGATAAGAATATCGGTCGAGACGGCTATTCCGGGCATGGCTCGTCTCAACGATTGAACAATAGCCATAAACCGGGCTCGATCATACTTTCTATTCATGGCTGCGAGAATACGATCCGAGCCATGCTGCACCGGTAGATGTACGTGGTTACAGATATTCGCGGACAACGACATCACGTCGATGAGTCTCTCTGAAAAGTCTTTCGGATGAGGGCTGAGAAAACGTATCCATACGTCCTCAGGCAGGACCTGCGAGATCTTCTCGAGTACAAGCGGAAAATCAACACCATCGTGAGAATACGAATTGACGTTTTGTCCTAAGAAGGTGATCTCCCTACTACCAGATGCACTGAGGGAAACGACTTCGCGCAGGACGGCATCGAAGGGACGGGAGATCTCAGGTCCGCGAACGTAGGGTATGATACAGTAGGAGCAGAAGTTGTTACATCCGTGCATGATTGGGACAAATGACTGTATTGAATCTTGAAGAGAATAGCGTTCCTCGAACCGATACACATTTTCGGGTCTATCTGACGCTTCCGAGCTCGGGACAGTGAATTCGGCAGTACGCTTTGTTTCAGAAACGGCACAAAGCGCGTCGACGAATGCACCTCGATCCATCGGCCCGATGAGATAATCGATACACCGATCTACCGGCTCATGGTTCATTTTCAGTTTCTCCGCCATACACCCGGAGAGTACCAGAGTAAATTCGTTTGTCTTCTTGATTCGGCCGAGTTCTCCGAGCCTGCCGCGAACTCGCCGTTCCGCGCTTTCCCGAACGGCACAGGTATGGAGGACCACGAGGTCTGCATCTTGAGGGCCTTCAGCCCTGCACCAGCCGGCTCCGATCAGACTCGATTCCATTGACGCCGACTCAGCCATATTCATCTGACAGCCGTATGTATCGATCCAAAATTTTTTTCTATCGTTCGGTATAGGACCGTCGGTCCTCCTGTCGTCATTCCCGTCGGGATCATTCGGCATCATACACTCCCGCAGGATTATCGAACGAAATACCCTCGAAATACCGGTGTATCGCCGTGTCGTATTCACTCGTCCTCTTGAATACCTTCCGGGCATAGGTTATCCGTGTGTCCAGGGGAATTGTTCCTCGACCAACCTCCAACAGCCGACCGATCTCGGCATAATCTTCGGGATCACACACTGCAAGCACCCGAAGGTAATTCTTCGCAGCGGCTCGCAACATGCAGGGTCCCCCTATGTCGATATGGGCTCTCGCATCTTCAAGGTCCGCATCCTCGCCGGCGATTATTTCGGAGAAGGGATAGAGATTGCAAACGACGAGATCGATCGGCACGACACCGGTTCTTCGCAGATCCTCCGCATGGTCGGGATTATCCGACTCACTCAGGAGCCCGAGATAGATCGAATAATCGAGCGTCTTGACCAATCCGCCCTGCATCTCGGGTTGGCCTGTGTACTCCGAGACCTGCTTCAACGATATCGCTGAGCCGGATTCAGAAATCTCTCGAATCGTCTCGTAGGTACCTCCGGTGGAGTAGACCGTGACATCGGGACAAAACTTGTAGAGCGAACCGACCAAAATATCCAATCCCGACTTGTCCCATACGCTGATCAACGCCGTCCTGAGCGATACGTTGTCCGTTACGGTTCTGACACGATTCAGTTGATGCATCCGAGGTCACTCCTCCAATGTAGCACAGATACAGCACAAATATTGGGATCAACCCTATCACGACCGAACCATTCTCTGCAACGTGCGTTTCGAATCCGTTTCACCCTCACTCCGGTCGTGTTTTTTACCGTCATGTGATATATTCGTGTCGTCGGATGAGAATCGATACCGGACTGTTCTCCTTGAATAAACCGAGATTCTGGTGATAGTATACGACCAATTCGAAGCTTGAGGTATGATGTTGAAATACTTACATAAACGTACACTTCTATTTGGCTTTCTGCTGATTTCTATACAGTTCGTCTTTGCTCAGGAGTCGAACTCTCCTGCCGTACCCGATGAGGAGAAGCCGGAGGTAGAGAAAGAGGAGAAGTTCATCCCCGCCTATGACTTAGGCGATCAGATTTTCACCTTGAACGCCGGGGTCTTCCTGCCGTTGTTTTTCCAGTCAAACGATTGGGAATACGCCCCTACCAAGGATCATCTCACGGTCGGCGGGACGGCCGCGCTCGGTTGGTATGCATTTCTCCACCCGAACCTTACCGTAGGGATAGAGCTTGGAGGAATGTTCGCATTCACACCGAACCGGACCCTATTCATGATACCGCTGATAGCGAACTTCGCCTACACGTTTCGATTTTATCCCTTCGAGGTTCCGATCCACGTAGGGTACGGCCTAAATTTCACCAAGATCGATGAATACCTCTACGTGGGTATGATCTTGAAGCCCGGAGTTGGGTTTTACGGCCACATCACTCCCGAATGGGCGATCGGCGGCAAGGTTCAATATTGGTGGGTTCCCGAGATCTATTTCGGAGAGCAACCTCCGAAGGAACAGACCAGGTTCGGAAATTTCATGGACATTACCGTGTCCGCTCACTACTACTTTTAATCGTATCTCACGATTTGAAAGACACAGATTAGGCAGGTTATATACCATGAGGAAACACCTCGAATTATTCTATTGCATTATTACGGCTGTTGCAGTTTTTAGTCTGTACACATCGTGCAACAAGGACGGCGTCGGAATTTTCTACAGTATCGAGAAGGAAACCCCCACCGTCAACAATAATTTACCCGATGATTCGACCATTTCCGGATTTGCACAGGGCAACAATACATTCTATGTCGGTGCCGGCAAGATTTTCTCCGTATCCGTCTCGGAATTCGAACCAGGCAATACGATCTGGAGTGAGCTCACCGCACCGGCCGCTTCTACGGAAGACGACGTATATCAGGCGTTGGATGTCGCCTACTTCGACGGAAATCTCTATGCCTGTTATGCTCCGGTCGCAGGAAGCAGTAATAATCCCGGATACGCTGCGTATGTGCGGAACGGCTCCGACTGGATGGCCATATCCCAGGATGGCGGAGTTGGTCTGATGACGGCAGGCGACTACCTCTTTCTCATTGTAGACGATACCGCCGACTCATCGCCGAAATACGATCTCTACGTCAGCGACGACGGCACCGTTTTCTCCTTGGTCCTTGATGACCATCCCTTTCCGGCCGATATGGCCTACGATGAGGAAAACGACACATATTGGCTGATCTCCGGCAGCTCCCTATTGAGTGCCACCGGTACCGAACTGACGGCGGGAACCGATTTTACCGAGCCGGCATCGTATCCTGCCACTACCGGCTTCACCGGTATACACTACTCACAAGCGATTTCCTGCCTCTTCCTGTCGACGCGCGAAGGAACCGTGTACGAATCGCCCGACGGTTCCTGGAACGGTGCGCCGGTACAGAATCTCGGGGAGAACCTCGGTGATTTCACCGATTACTACACCGATTACTCCGTTGATGTGACCCGCGCTGTCGTTCTCCTCGGATCTAAGGGCGGATACTATGAGAAGGAGTTCTCAATGGACAACAGCACGAACCCGGTGACCGTCACGGCAGTGACGGATTTTCAGGCTCCGGAGCTCTCTACCAACGAGAACTACTTGAGTCTCGAACTCAGCACCTGTGTGGTTCGCGGTTTCTATGCGTATCCCGACACGGGCAGCCTGCAATTCGATTCGGTCGTCTTTGCGATGACCGCCGGATACGGTCTCTGGTCGAATATCCTCGACACCGAGAGTGATACACGTGAATGGAATCGTGAGTAAACAGCTCTCGTAACGAGAATGGCATCATAAAAACAGGCGTTCTCTACCTGCCAAAGGGACCATATCCGGTCAGTAATACTCATCGGCCCCGATATCATAGTTCGGTCGGATACCGATATCGGGATTCGGCCTGCGCTGGCCCTCCATATCAACGGAACTTCCTCCGATCGCGGACACATCGAATCCCCCATTGATACATCGTGAGTTCGGTGATAGGTGGATATCCGCCGGCGCTTCACCCGAAAAGGTCATTCGAAACTGCTCGGTGATGTTATCGTGGTGAATGCCACCGAAGGGATTGCCGTCCGACAGATTCAAATCATCGACGGTTTCCAACCGTTCACCGTCGGAATCCAACACCGCCTCCCAGCCGAAGAAGTCATTGGACACGATTCTAGCATCCTTTGCACGCACGGCGACGCCGAAATCGCTTCCGGATGTACGTCCGAGAATAATGTTATTTATGATATCCAGCCACTCGAATCCGGAACCGGTTATTCCATATGCGAGATGATCGCCGAATCCCAGGAACATCGTATTTCCAAAAATCTTGACCGCTCCACCACTGCAATCGATGCCGATAAAATCACCAGGTGTCCGGCCGCCGATCAAGACGCTGTTTTCTATCAGCATCTTTGACCCGTCGATCTTTATCAAGTAGAGGAACTCCTCGGCCGAGGTCCCTTCAAACCTACAGGACGATATGTTGAGTTCTCCGGATCTGCTCTGAAGCGCGATCGCTCCTCGCTCCGCACCGGTAACGAATTTACAGTCGGTCAGCGTTGTATTACTGTTTGAAACGTTCAGGCAGGAAGATAAACGGGAACGAGAATTGGTGAGGAACGTACTCTCCTCCGCCGTGAACGTGCCGGATTCTATGATTACCGCCGTCGCATGCAGTTTTCCGACTCCGGCGTTGAAGGTACTGTTGACGGCTTCGAAATTTCCACCGGAGAAACGGACGCCGGTAGTACTTGATCCGGAACCAGGATCCACCGTCGAATTACTGATGGAGACCGATCGCATACTGGAGAATACGAGGGGAATAAACTCGGTTTCGGCCGTATTTCCGGTAAAACCGCATGACTCTATCTCTACCACTCCGCCGCTACAATTCAATATAGACCCGGACTTAGATACTCCACCGTCGAATTCACAATCGATAAGAGTCAGTCTGCCTTCCGCCGGCGCGATCATCATCCCCTGCCAGAGGTATCCCTTCGAAATCGTAGATCGGGTAAGTAAGATATCTGCGTTTACCCCATCGATCACGATCGGAGAACGGTTCGTCGTATCATCTATGATGATTCCATTCAGTCCAAGACGCGTGTCCTGCACCTGAAACATGCTCTTGCCCGTAGGAAAATATTTTCCGGGTCGAATTCTGCTATACCCTTCTCCCGAATTCAACCAGTCATCCGAGTCGAGACCTCCGACTATTGATATCGCCGCATCCGGTTGGATCGGCCTTTCGATATCGTAATCGCCGGTTCCGAGAAATATGGTATTTCTCTCGGTATTCCCGGCTATCTTTATAGCGGCGCCGAGGGTTCGTACAGGACGAGTTCGCGTTCCCTCGAAATAATCGTTTCCGTACGGAGAGGCATATACGATCTCCTTGTCGAAAAAGAAACTCCATTCCGCTACGTCTTTCGACCTGTTGCCGACTTCATCAACGGAGTAGGCACTCAACCGATACCCGTCTATCCCCTTTTGATCGGCACGAAGAAGAAGTGGTTCTTCGTACCTCCTGAACACATCTCCATCCGAATACACGCCGTCCTCGTATCGCTGCAGCGAATAGTAGATATCTCCCTCTCCGGTCGTGAGTTGGATTTCACGGTCGTTTCTATAGTAGGATCCGTCTTCGACACCCGCGACAACCGGGAGAGGCGGCGGAGTCTTATCGATCTCGAATTGAAACAGCCGTTCCGCCACCTTCTGGGATTGAGAAAAGATGGCGCATCGCACCGAAAACGACGTGGTCTCGCCGGGGGCGACATCGAATTTCTTGGTATCCGGCAGAAGCGGAGAAAACCGATCGACTGAGTCGGGAGGAAGAGTACCAGTACTTACCTCGAACCGAACGATCGCCGTCGGTAGTGTCTTTGCAATCGAAATTGCCTCGTTGACTACGAGGAAGTCCATCGGCCCCTTCACAAATTCAATCTCAGGTGACGGTGACGGCAAATGGATCTCCTGAACCGGACTCCGTGCGCCACCATCGAATCGAGCATAGTAGTACAGCTTGATTCCCTCTGCTGCGGACGACGGTATCACCAATGGCTTACCGTATTCCTCGTATTTGCCGGCACCCTTCCCCTCCATTCGAAAGAAAATTTGTCTATCCGGTAAGGTGCGCCATGAGATGGAGATGCGATCACTCTCGAACGCGATATTCGGTGTTTCCGGCGATGAGACTCTTCGTCGATCGACTACTATACGGTATGCTTTGGTCGGTTCTCCGACGTTTCCGGATTCGTCAACGGCAACGGCCCGGATGAAATATACGGTTCTCTCGCCGTCGGTTCCTGACAAACGTACCAGGCCGGTATATGGAATGGAGTCTCGCGAGGGACACTTGGGCACAGTTTCGCCTTCTGAGAGTTCGAAATAGATTGATACTGATTCGGGGTCAGCCACTGGTCCCGTGACTTCGCCCGATTCCCCCGGAAGAATGCGGAGCTCTACGGGAGCATCAAATATCGAATCACCATGGATTCCCAGTATGCTGGGAACGGCCGGCTTCTCTCTGTCGACGATCACCGTATATGGATCAGGGTTTCCGGTTCGGTTCCCCGCCGTGTCTTCAACTCCGAGTCGGATACGATATATCACGGTCCGCCCCTCTGTCCCCCGAAGGTTGAGTGAGGAGGAAAGAACCATGCCGGAGAAGGGCGTCTCAGGGAAGGATCCGTCATCAGTCATGGACACAAACACACGGCCCTCGGAATCGACCATGTCGGCAGACAGCATCACAGGCATACCAGTTCTCATTCGAGTCGGCAGCGCGGAAAATTTCGGAATATCCGGCCGTCTTCGATCCACCGTAAAACGGAATGTCTTCTCCTCTCCCACCGAACCGGAGTTTTCATGAATCGCAGCGATACGAAGAAAATATTCGATCTCGGCATCAGCGACACCCGGCACTCGTATCCTGTCTTCTACGACGGGTAGTCTACCGGGCATGGAATCTCCCGTATCTCCCGTATCTCCCGTATCTCCGTTTTCTTCGATCTCTACGAGAGAATATGAGACGACAACAGAATCATCGACCGGATACAGTCGCAGCAGTGCCCCGTCTTCGCCATATACACCTCCGTCTACTATACCCTCGAAGTATGGGAGAATTGGTTGAGGAGGATCGGAATAGATGACGGCCGTATCGGTAGCGGCAGAGAGTTGGCCGGATTCACCGACGCGTATCGCCCGTATCTTCATGACACCGGTTTCCGGAAGGGGTATCGGTGCAGAGTAAACCGGAGAAGCGAGGTTTGGGATAGCCGGTTCCGTGCCGTCCGATGTCGTCTCATACCGGATTTCGCCACCTCCCTCGATGCGGATTTCCTTCCCGTTACTGATGATCTTGGGAGAACTCGGATGGTTGTCGGTTTCTGCTACTCTGTCTACTGCGAACTTGTGCGTCCATGGAGAGCTCACATTACCGGCGGTATCTATCCGCACCGCAGTGAGAATATACACGGTCAATTCACCTGCTTCTCCCGTGAATACCAATTCATCGGAGAAGCGTTCAGAGCGGAAATTCGGATGAGCCGGGGGCGCACCGCCGACACCTATCTCATACTGTATCGAGCCTTCGCCATCGACGAACGATACCAGGACCTTTTCCGTCGACACGCGCGCATCCGTAGATAGTTCCGCTACCGGTGGATCCGGGGGTCTGCGATCGATCGTACATGTATAGATTTTCGGATCTACACTGGTGTTTCCCGCCGTATCCCTGACACCGATTGAAAAACTGACGACCTTTTCGACTCCGGTTGGTACATCCAGTGAATACACACCGCGCACAGGAACACCGGTAAATGGATCCGGTACGGTTTGCTTCGTTTGTTCCTGGGCCGAAACATCGCTGTGTTCGAGGGAAACATCCAAATCCGGAAGTCGTACGATATATACGGTATCATCTACATCCGAAGGGGTCACGGTGATATCAACTTGACCGTTGTATAACGCCCCGTCGGTAAAATCGGAAAGAACCGGTAACTCAGGAAGCTCGAGATCGAGCACGAAGGAGATCCGTTTCATTGGTCCGCTGACTCCCGAGACCACATTCACCGGTATTACCTTGAGGATGTATTCCACGCGACTGTCGGGCTCTCCTCGAAAAGTGAGGGGTTCGTCAATAAACGGGCCGGTCGTATCGGGATCCGGCGGTTCACTTCCATCCATAGAGGTGCTAAACGCGACCCGTACGGAGTCAGGATGAGTACCCAATATGAGGTGTGTCGTCTCGGCGTTGATCGATGCTCCATCTCGGACGCCGGTATATGTAGGCATCTCCGGGATCGTCTGATCGTTGGTGAAGGTCAGTGGCCCTTCAATCCGACTGCTGTTGCCGGAGCGGTCCACACAGATCGCACTGACGTAAACTGTTCTCTTACCTCCCGGCGCTACATCGACGGGAACCGGATCCTGATAACGCGTTGAATCGACCGACGGAGTTCCGAGTTCGGCGAGATCGTCTGACGACGTATAATGAATCGTTCCTTCATCAGAGGTCATGGTGATCATATTTTGATCAAACCGAATCACCGGCGCCGAAGGCGGTATTCGATCGATAGTCGCGAAAACCTCCTCGTCTAAGATAGCTATGTTGCCTGCATCATCAATTGCCGCAACCTTGAGTCGCAGGTCTGCCTGCATACCGTACGGCAACGTGACCGTCAAAGGATTCGAAAACTCCGGTGAGCCGAGAGACGGTTCCACCGGTTCGGTACCGTCTAGTGATAATTCATACAGCAGGTCGCTATCTTCATCGGTATGAAACGCGACCGAACACTCCCCATTCGCAACGGTTATTGTATCGAGCCGTGGCGCGGAGGGTGCCTCACGATCAAATGTGATGAGCCGGGATGATTCCTCGCTGCTCAACCCACTGTCTGCAAACGCCTTCGCCTTGAGTATCAACGATCCGGTCGAAACTGTGTCCGGCAGCTCGATCCGAATGGGATGGTCATATTTGGTGGAGCGAGCGTCGGGAGTCGATCCATCCAACGTATAGCGAATCACGGCATACGGCGCACAGGCGATCTCTGCTGTCAGAGGGGCAGATACCGGTATTTTCCTACTCAAGCTGATAACCGGGTCCGGCGGGCGCCGGTTGTCCATTATAAGAATGTATCTGTACTCTATCTGAGAGACACCTTCACCGGTGAGTGGTCGGTATCGTACGACGGTGGATTTCACGGTTCCAGGTATCGCAGGAACTCGAATCGGATCGGTATAGACCGAGTCCCAACTCTTCGGGGCTCTGTCTTCGAGAGTATATACCCCTCCAGGTCGAGGAAACCGTAACTCGACATCACCCGTCACGATCCCGTTTGAGATGCGTTCAAACTCATCTTGCCCGTCGATGACTGTATACCGAACTTCCTTCTTTACAGTATCCGTCGTGTTCGTCGCGACACCACTCTCGGCAGAGATCCGAACAGTAACGGTCCCGGTACGGTCGATCAAAAACGGACCGTCATATTCATTGCCTGCGGACTCAGGATCGGTGCCGTCAAGGGTATATCGAATCGAGGAGAGCCCTCGATGTCGTATATACAATACTTGCGTATTTCCGAATGTTCCCGTTACCGGACTGAGAATCTCGAGATGGGTATCCTTCTTCGTCTCGACCAAAGATTCTAGAACTCTCGTATACACGCGTGTCCTATTACCTGCGGCATCCTCAGCGAAATACCGCAAAGTTACCGGGAGTTCTGAGTTACGGATCGAGAACGGAACCCCATCCCACCTCGTCTCGGTTCTTTCGATGAAGTATACGATCGAATCCTCATGTTCCGCGAATTGAACCACCGCTCCGGATCTGTCCGCAGTCACCGATACTTCAGGAACAGCAGGAAGATCCTTATCGATGATATACCGTTTCGAAACGATCGACGATTTCACCCCATCACAAACGCTGAAGTACTTCAAGTCGTATACGCGTCTCTCCCCCGTAAGCGCACTCAAGTACAGGGGGGCCTCATACAAGACAGGTGCATCGATTGCATCGTTTACGGTATAAAACACCGATGTCTTCCCACGTTCGGCCGAATCGGAAACAGGGATCTCGAACAGTATCTGCAGATTGTGGCTATATGTACCCGAGTCGACGGTTGTTTTTACAATTTCCTGTGAGAATAGACGCATGCAATTCAGGAGACATAGAAACAAAAGAATAAGGGTAACGGTAGAGGGATCGATCCTCCCGAGTGATCCACTTTTTTGCTGCCAAATCATCTAACACCCACCGTCAATAAGATCGATGCGCGTTCACCGGTCCAACCAAGAACGATCTCGCTCTTCCGGAAACTGCGCGTAGAGGAGTTACCGAATCAACCCGTTATCGAAAACCTGATGCAATTCCGGATAATTCTTGAAGTAAAACTGTTCCATCTCTTCCCGAGAAAGCCCTACCAGTTCATGGCTCATATAATGAATCCAGACATCGGCATCCGGCGTATCGATCACGTGTTTTCGACAGTAATAGTCCGGTGTTATGGGAAGCTTCTCCTCCAAATAGGTGAATTCCTTATAATCATGCACCGCAATCTTCAGGTCCTTCCTGGGAATACCCTTATCGATGATAACCTCTGCGAGATGGTTGATTGTCTTTCCGGAATCGAAGATGTCATCTAAAAGAAGTATTTTGTCACCCTGTCTCAGGAATTCCGGATCATACGTCCACCCATCCACCATGACCCTGTCTTGCTGTCGGATGTCGGTGTATGAACGGGCTACTACTGCTGCATAGAAAACAGGACGGTTCGGCCTGCGCACAATCTTGAAATATTCGCTGATGACGTTACCGATATACGCCCCCCCCCGGAGAGAAACATAGATCACATCCGGAATGAACCCATCACGGTGTATCTTGTCGGCTAAGAGTAACGCGTTGTTGCGAACTGCATCGTATGGTAGGAAATCCTTTCTCACGCCGATCCTCCCTCACCCCGGTTACTTCGTGACGTGTATAGTCATAGTGGAACCATTCCGCAGAACCGACAGAGAGTAGGTACCGATCTCCGGATCGTTCATCAATGTGTAGAAATCGACAACACCGGTCACCGCCTTCTCGTTTATCGCTTGAATAACATCGAGTTGCCGCAATCCTGCTTCGTCTACGCCGGTTCGGTCGATGACCTGAACGACCGCCAAACCCTCGATTTTCGGGTCAATTTCGAGTCTGCTGCGAATCTCTTCAGATAATGGTATGACCTCGAATCCCGGCCACAGGGAGGAGCTGCGATCGGCGATGATCGTATTGTCTTCGCGTACACCCATCTCTACGGTTAGCCTGATACGCTCACCCTTTCGGAGGATCACAAAATCGGCCTTACGCTCCGGCATCAGGGTTCCCACGAGCATTATGAGCCTATCGGCGTCGCCTACATCTCTGCCGTTCACCGCAAGAATGAAATCACCAGGCTTGACTCCTCCTTCGGCGGCCGGTGATTCACGATATACATGAAAAACCATGGCGCCGCGAAGGCCTTCCAAACCCATTGCCGTTTGTAGAGGATCGTAGGGATCCTTGATACTAACACCCAGCCATCCGTACCGAACCTTCCCGAATTCCCGTAGATCATCGACCACTCTGACGACATTGTTGATCGGAATAGCGAATCCCAGTCCGACATTTCCCCCCGTAGGTGTCGTAATCCATGTATTCACACCTACCACCGATCCATCGAGATTCACGAGAGGACCTCCGGAGTTTCCCTGGTTGATGGCTGCGTCGGTCTGGATATAGTCGGAGATAGCGGTTGGCCCACTCCGGTGTAAGGCGCTGACGATCCCGGCGGTAACGGAAAACTCCAAGCTCAGCGGACTTCCGAAAGCAAGCACCCAGTCGCCGACCATCAACGTATCGGAATCACCAATATGGGCAACTTCGAAATTCCTCTCGGGAGACTCGAAGGTTAATAGCGCCAAATCCGATCGCTCGTCTTTTCCGATGCAGATAGCCGGAAAATATTTATCATCATACGACCTGATCGAAATCTCGTCGGCGTTACCGACTACATGATTGTTCGTGACAACCAGGTATGTATCGCTATCCCGTCCGATGATAAATCCCGACCCGAGCCCCTGGGTACGAAATTCCCGCTCGCCCTCACCGTTTTCGGAATCAGGGAACATGAAATTCCACGGCCAACCGCGTGATTCAGGAACCGGTTGCCGCGTTATCTCTGCAACATTTACCTCGACGACACTGGGCAAGACATCTCCTGAGATGGCTCGGAAGGCATGCTGTGTCTCCTGAAGCGCATTCAGCCCCTGGGCGGCGGAACCGTCGGGACTTCGTCCCGCACATCCGACACACGCGAGAACCAACCCCATGAGAAGAATCAAACCCTTCCATTTCATCCGCAGTACCTTCCTAATCCGGCCGAAGCACAAATCCACCCACACCCATGAACGATCTCAGTGAAGGATGATAAATGACAATCATACAGTTATTTGATGTAAATGCCTATCTCCATAGTGTAACAGTAGTGTAACAGAAAACGAACTCCGAAGCTAATCGGATTGCGTTAATATTTCCGTATTGTCCCGATGTATCGCAATCGTATGTTCGAAATGAGCGGAGAGCGAACCATCCTCCGTTTTCACCGTCCAATCGTCGTTCATAAGCACGATACCGTCACCACCCGCATTGATCATCGGTTCGATGGCAATCACCATTCCGGGTTTCAATCTCGGATTCGCTCCTCTGCCGACATAATTCGACACCTGTGGGTCTTCATGTTGTGAAAACCCGACCCCGTGACCGCAATACTCCCGAACGACTCCATATCCGGATTTTTTCGCCACATCGTACACCGCACGGGAGATATCTTTTATACGGTTCCCGTATACGGCGGCATCTATGCCGGCTCGAAGACACTCTTGTGTGACATGCATGAGCCTATCCGCATCCTTCGATACCCGCCCAACGGCGAACGTCTTCGCCGCGTCGCTGAAGAATCCATCCAACTCTATACCGAGATCGATACCTACGATGTCACCGTCGAGAAGAACACGAGAACCGGGAATTCCGTGTATCACCTCATCGTTCACGGACACGCAGATATTGGCAGGAAACTCCTGATATTTGTAAAACGCGGGCCTCCCTCCACGTTTCACTATGTAATCCCGTGCAAAGGTATCCAACTGTAGCGTCGTGATACCAGGATGGATTCTTGCCTGTAACTCATCGAACAGTGCAGCCGTGATCTTACAGGCATCTCGAATCCCAGATAACTCCCGTTCATTCTTCAGCTGTATCATTCTGTCGTGCACTCCTAATACCTTGATGTTTGGATGTCATACACTACTTCGTAGTCGCTCTCTTGAGTATCAGACTCGCCGAAAGGTTCGTCTGATCCAATTCCAATGCGTATCGAACCTCCCGCAACGCCCCTTCTCGGTCACCGGACTCCAGGAGAACCATCGCAAGCCCGGTGAGTATAGTCGCCTCGGTCTGCGGCTCTATCCCTTCGTCCTTGCGCTTTCCCGCAACGTCGAGTGCCTCACGCATGAAATGGGCCGCAGTAGCATAGTCTCCTGATACAAGATATGCGAGGCCCAGATTATATTCCGTCTCCCACGGCGCGCGGCCGGATCCGGCCTCCCGAAATTCTTCGATGGCGCCTTTTACCTTCCCGTCTTTGTAATCGATCACACCGGCGTAGAAATCCTGCCACCAGGCATTGGTATACATCGATTCCGAACGCTTGAGGATAAGTTCCATCGAATCAGTATCCCCGATCCCGGCGAGATACCATAATAGATATACTACCGTATCCTCGATGACGTCCTCTGAGTTGAACATTCGCCATAACTCCGCCTCGAACCGCTTCCTCGAAAGTTCACTTTTCGTCAATCGTAGAACCTCGAGTGCTGCAGCCTGTCCGAAGCTTCCATGATCTCTCAATTCTTCCAGAATTCTCATGGCCGCCTGTCTGTCGTCACCGTTTTTGGAGGTGATAACGGCGTACCTCACCGATAATAGTTCATTTCCAGGAAACCGCTTCAGTCCCTCGCGCACAACATCGACCTCTTCTTGGGTTCCTTGATGCAGGAGAGACAGGTTATAGTATGGGATCCATGAGTGATCGGGAAATTTTGAAAGGAATTCACGATAATTCTCTTTCGCGGTCTCGCTAAGTCCGGCGTCAAGAAATATATCCGATCCGAATAAACGAATATCCGGCGGAATATCAGTTCGATACCAATACACGCTGCGATAGATATCTGTTGCCCGTCCGACATCTCCGGAGTCGTAGGCTATCGTCATCGCCGCTTCAGGAAATTCCGTCTCGACTTCTCGCCGGGATGAGAGTGAGTTGGCTCGCTCCCTCTCGCCATCGAGCATCAGCAGCAGTGCGGCATCGAGAAACAGCCGCGGATCGTTTTCAAATCCGGCCAGTCGCGACAGATCGTCCGGATCCCGCTGCTGGACCGTCTGCACAAAATCCCCGAAATATCCGTCCATATTTTCTACGATATCCCGACCGACACCTCGCAGTAGATACACTTCGGCCGTAAGAGAGTCGAAATCCTGCCCAAGTTTTTCCACCGCCTCGAGAATGGTCGCCTCATGTACCATTCCGGTACGCATCATCCCATATACGGCGCAAGCGGCGATATCCTGTCGATTGGGAAATGCCTTCCGGGCTTTTGATGCGATACCTGCAAAGCCTTCATATGACCCTGTGGTCGTAGCAAGTGTGTGTGCCCGTTTCAAGATACGGAGCCACTCAACACTCGAATTTGCCGTCTCAGACGCCCTCTCGAGTATCGTCGCCGCCTGCTCGTAATATCCACGTGAGATGGCTTCATCAGCCTGTTCTATTAATTCCAGCAATCGTCCGGCCTGCTTCTCCGGACCGAAAGGAAGATCGAGTACTACGAGAACAACTAGTATCGATAGGAGCAGGAGCGTCGTCGCAATCAACAGGATCGTTCTGTTCCGACCGTTCATGCCTCTCTAGCCCGCCTGATACCATCCAACACTCCGTTGATAAATTTGTAGGAATCGTCTGTTCCGAATTCCTTGCCGATATCTACCGCCTCATCGATGGTTACGGAGGCAGGGATATCCGACTGATAGAGAAGCGCATAGACACTCATGCGCATGATTGCCAGATCGACTCGGGAGAGTCGATTGAAATCCCAATTCTTCAACTGATTTGTAATCGCGTCGTCGACTTCGGAGAGATTTTCGAGCGTGCCTTGAACGAGTAAGCGGGCGAATGTGAGGGTTTCAGAGTCGAATTTACTTTTTCGATCCTCATCCAGCCAGTCGAATTCGAGTAGCTCTTTTAGCGGTGTGGCTGCAAAGTCCCATCCGAACACCGCCTGAAAAGCAAGTATTCTACCTTTCCGTCGAGAGCCCATTACGGTAACTCATGTACTATCACTGAAGACTTTCATCGAATATCCGGATCTCTGCCTCTTTCTTTAACTCGCCGATGAGCTCCTCTAATGCCCGTTGAAGAGCTTCCTGTTGCCGTTCCTGCAGAATTCCGGCACGAATATATTCGCGTACCGTCATGGAATTGGTGGGTGATACGGGATCCTCCAGCTTGAGTATCTTAGGATACTCGTGTTCGGTGATTTTGATGATGTGGAAACCGACCCGTGACTCATAGACTCCTTCTACCGCTCCGACCTCCGCATCGAAGAGAGTATCGAAGAATGACTCACCAAATAATTGGGCCACCTGTTGATTATCACGGCCGACATACCCCGCATCGCCCTGCTTGTATTTCGAGGAAGCATCCTCGGAATACTGCTCGACCAGCTCCGAAAAACTCATCTCGCCGTTTCGGTACCTCGAGAAAATCTTTTCGGCGTTCTCTCTGGCTCTGCTCTTCTCGGAGGCGGCCAAATTCACTGTGCTGATGTACACCTGGCTGAAGCGTACATATTCAGGATTGGTAAATTTATTCGCATTCTCGAAATATCTCTTCTCGATCTCCCTGTCGGTAGGATTCTTTACCGCATCGAGAACGGACCGCTTCTCTACGGCGACATACTGCTGCTTTATCAGTTCCGATCTGAGTTGTGCCGTATATTGATCCCAGGTCATGCCGGTCTGCTGGGTAACCAGACTACGGAATTCTATCTGCGTCAGTTCTCTCCCGACCTGTGCCTCCGCGTTCCGCTTCAACGTCGTGACGACGTTATTTACCTCCTCGGCCGACACATTAATCTTCTTCCGCTCGGCGCCTTGCCGTAGAAGAATCTCCGCGATCATCGATTCGAGGACCTGCTTTCTGTCGATTACTCCGGGAGAGAGTCCGGCCTGCATACTCAAGGTCCTGACGGATTCCAATTTATTATCGAGCTGTTTTGCTGTGATTGGCTCCATTCGCACCAAATCGACGGTTGCGACGGGTTGATCGATGAGCTGGGCAAAACCGGGCACGACCACGATTATGATAAACGCGAGAATCAAACTATATCGTATCTTCACTTATTTCCCCTATTCCCCATTCCATTATGTATATAACACGAGCATACTGCTTGAGCCGTCGACCTCGCTTCTATAGATTCAACTATGGAGGCGTTTGCCGATGGCCTCAGCCTCTTCCGGCGAGGAGAGCACTTCCGAATATTTCAAATACATCCCTTCATGCTCCATGGTCTGCATGAGTTTTGACATTGTCTTGACGATTCGGATTCCCGCCTTCGCGACATATGCGAAACTTCGTTTTCCCGAGACTATTCCGGAATTCGCGATAAATGAAGGAACCTTTTCGGGTATCTTCCCGCCGATGAACGACACGGCGGAGGTTCCGACGGCAATATATCCATAGATCGTTAACTTGGTATTGACGTCTCTATCTCCGTCTATCAAGTCCACATGGTGTCCTTGTGATTCGAGTCCCTTGGCGAGGGCACGAGATATCTCAACCAGCTTATCTCGTTTCAATCCCGCGAAGAAAATAACAGCAACTCTCATTTACAACCCCGCTTGCATGAACCCGTTCTTTTCATGAAATATTCGTATCCGGAAACGACTCATTTCGTCCGATATGCCGATTATTCCGAATCTACGGTTTCCTGCTCGGACTCTTCCTGATCGGGAGCGTTCCACCAATCGGAGTTCTCCTGCGCAGCATTACCACTCCGCCTGGCCGCACCGATAACGTCCCCCTCCTCGGAGGTCTTGTTGATCCATGCTAATCCGAAGGCGCATACGATGAATATTGCGCCGAGTATCGACGTGAATTTCGTCAAGATGTTTCCGGAACGGCTACCGAAAGGGGTAGCACTTCCACCGCCGAAAATACCTCCGAGCCCCTCGCCCTGTTCATCCTGCAGTAGAACGACTACTACCAGAAATATACAAGTGAGTACAAATATCACCAATAAAAAAACAGTAACTATTCCCTTACTCTCTCTACTCTCTCTCGCTCTTTGTGGATTTCACCGACACACGATGAGGTAACAGTGGTCGGTGTGCAATAATGGGTATCCTTTCGGTCGACGAACACCGAAGTGCTCTACTACGAACCCCATCTTTTCAGATTCTACCGGTCGAATTTCGCGATCGGTCCAAATTGTTCGACAGAAAGCGAAGCACCACCGACCAACGCGCCGTCGATATTCTTCATGTTCATGAGGTCTTTCGCGTTCGCCGGTTTTACCGATCCGCCGTATTGAATGACAGCGGCATCGGATATCTCCGCATCATAGATGTCAAGAAGAACCTTCCGAATGGTGCTATGAATCGTGTCGGCGTCCTGGGGTGTGGCGGTTTTCCCCGTGCCGATTGCCCATACGGGTTCGTACGCGATGGTGATGCGACTCATATCCGCTTTCGATACCTCCGCGAGGCCCTTTCTCGTTTGATTGTCGACCACCTGCTCCGCGTCACCGGCTTCACGCTGCTCGAGCGTCTCACCGACACACAGGATAACTTCGAGGCCGTGATTGAGGGCCAGCCGCACCTTCTCGTTGATGAATTCGTCACTCTCACCATAGATCTGTCGGCGTTCCGAGTGTCCGAGTATCACCACCTGTACCCCCAGATCCTTCAGCATCAAGATCGATGTCTCTCCGGTATGCGCTCCCTCCTCCACGGAAGACATATTCTGCGCACCGAGAAGGATATTGGTACCGCGGACGACTTCCGCCACGGCCGGTATTGCCGTAAATGAAGGCGCCACCATCAGCCTATGCTCTACTCCCTTTAGCTCGGACACCAAGCCCTGCGCGAGTGCTCGAGCCTCCGACGGAGTCTTATTCATCTTCCAATTACCTGCAATAAAAATTCGTCTCAAAACGTGAATCCCCCTATGCATTCATTGTATCGTCATATAGAGATCGATAGTACCGTGCCGGACCGGAAGTAATCAGCTACCGGTTCCGATGTCCCGTGACGGGAGCGACATGCTACTCCTGGAGGGCCACGATACCCGGCAGCGACTTCCCCTCGAGAAATTCCAGCGAAGCTCCTCCGCCTGTCGATACATGATCGATGCGTTCGGCCAGACCGAACTTGTTTACCGCGGCTACCGAATCGCCGCCACCGACCACGGTAGTGCCCTTACACTCGGCCACGTATTTTGCGACGGCCGATGTACCCGCAGCGAAGGCGTCGAATTCGAAAACACCCATCGGCCCGTTCCAGACCACAGTCTTCGCATTCAGGATTCGATCCCGAACCGCCGCGAGAGTCGCGTCTCCGATATCCATCCCGATTAATCCATCCGGGATATTCTCCGAATCGATTTTCTCGGGTGCGGCATCTTCAGAAAACTCCCCGGCCGCCACGTGATCCTGTGGCAGTATGATCTCAACGCCCTGTTTTTCCGCGGAACTGAGCAGATTCTCGGCGGTCGAGAGGAATTCTTCCTCCAAGAGCGACTTGCCGATTGAATGACCCTGTGCCTTTAGAAAGGTATAGGCCATACCGCCGCCGATGATCAGGGTACTGCATTTCGGCAGCAGGGACTCCAATACCGCGATCTTGGTAGAAACCTTTGCTCCTCCGATGATCGCCACGAAGGGTTTCTCGGGATTCTCGAGTACGCCGCCGAGGAATTTGACCTCCTTCTCGATCAGGAAGCCTGCTACGGCCGGCAGATACGCAGTCACGCCCTCGGTTGATGCGTGTGCACGATGAGCGGTACCGAAGGCATCGTTCACATATATATCTCCGTTTGCGGCCAGTCGCTTGGCGAAATCGGCATCGTTCTTCTCTTCTCCAGGATGAAACCTCACATTCTCTAAGAGAATGACCTCGCCTGCCGTAAGGTTCGAGACGGCCGTCGACACAGACCCTCCTATACAGTCATCCGCCATGATGACGGATACACCGAGAAGCTCGCCGAGTCTGGAAGCAATCGGTGAAAGGCTGAACTCGGGCTTTTTCTGCCCCTTCGGCCTTCCGAGATGGCTCATGACGACCAGTGACGTTCCGGGTTGTTCCAAGATATATTTGAGCGTCGGAATTGCCGCCTGGATACGGGTATCATCGGTAATGGTCCATTTCCCACCTGCATCCTTCAAGGGAACGTTAAAATCTACTCGAACCAATACTCGTTTCCCGTCGAGGGAAATGCTCTTTAGTGTCTTCAATGCCATCTGCTTCCTTCCTCCGATTCAATATCGCCAGAGTCGTTGTGCCGAACGGACGATCTTCTAAAAAACTCGATAAGACAATTTTTCGTACTCAACCGCGTATCGCATGAAATATACATGGAATATAAATGAAAATCGACGACCGTGTCAATGAAACCGTAAAGCCGGCCAAGTCGAAGATCCAGGCCGGGTTCATTGAATATCCAAAAATCGGCGATACATGTACCCGAAGGTCTCCTCCTGTCCTGATTCAGGCTCCTCCTCCGGAATTTCTACCACGTAGTCACCCTGGTTCATCATGTCGAAAAAGCCGTTTTTCTCCAGTGTCCCCCGACTGACCATCTCGTCCATGGTGTCCGGCGTGAAGGTGCCGACCCTGTCGTCGGGATCCATCACCACGGCGATCTCCCCTGAATGCAGGCTGACCCCCTCAGGCCTCACGACTGCGTATTCACTCTCCGGCTCGAGCTCGTCGATCCTCCCCAGGCTGACGATCGCCGAATCGAATTTACGATCCAACAGGATGCCGATCGTAGGAAGCCGCTCCGCCAATGATCCGGTGATGGTTCCGATAGCAGTGGCAACTCTCTCATTCCCTGTTCGGTAAGCTGAAAATCTGTCGAGTAGCGCCCCCGATTGTGCGCTGTATACGGAACTCAAGAGGGTTACGCTGCGGGGGTCTTCTACACAGCGAAAGATCACGAAGTAATCAACGTCGGTTTCCCGTGCGAGACGGAATGCCTCCGCATATGAATCGACCCTGATCGGTTTATCGACAACTATCTGCTCGTATCCGAGCAGTGCCTCCCGATAGAGTCTCGATACGATCCCCTCCGCGCCTACATGGATCATATCTCCCGGATGGATGGAGTAACAGACTAACAGGGAGAAGCGATGTCTTTCGATGGTATATTGATCGATGTCCCACGCAAAGGATACCCCGTCCTGCAACATACTCTCTGCGATCTCGATCCTGTCCGATACCCATGTTTCCAGACTCTCCGGTTCGATGCCGACGACCGCCGTTGCCTCATCGATTCTCTGCTTGGGATTTTTCGATGTGTCTCGGATCTCATCCGCCGCGATCTGCAGCATACTCAGCGCCTTCTGTGGAAATCCGAGACGGTCCAAGAGTTCCGAATACAGGATGCGGCCACCCGTAGCATGCGGGGAGATCAACAACCCCCGCCGCAGCTCTTGCCGCGCTCTGCCGAGATAGTTTTTTTCCAAAAACTCCTTACCCCGATCGAACCGATACTGAGCATACGCGGTTCGTCTCGGTGATTCCGATGAGAACCCATCGATTGCGGTATACTCGAGAGCGAGACGGGATATCTCGTCGTCGTCTCTAATCGAGACAGCCGCCTCGAATGCATCGAGGGCATCTTCGGAACGTCCGGTAGCACCATACGCACTCCCCAACGCATACCATAGAAGGTGGTCGTCTGAATGGGTGGCGAGGACTCGTGCAACGAGTTCCGCGGCCGGTGCATGGTTCCCCTTGGCGATGTAGATCTGGCTCAGCAGGAGGATTGCTTCAACAGACTCCGGATCTTGACGAACCGCCATCGAGGCGTGGTCTTCGGCCGAAGCCAGATCACCTACCTCGAGATAGTATTGCGCAGCCAAATAGCGCACTTGGGGCTTCTCTGAGTGGTAGTAGAGGGCCCTGTCGATATACTCCCCGGCAGCTTCGTAATCTCCGACTTCACCGTACAGCATCACCAGCGACAACAGGGCGCGTCGGTTGTCCGGTGACATCTGTAGGGCTTGTTCGTACTTGTTCACGGCATTCTTCATCCGTCCCCGGGCGATATCGATCTCGGCAAGCCCGAAATTGGCATCAATGTTATTCGGCTCGAGCTTGAGAGCATCACGATACGCCTTCTCCGCGTCATCGGGACGACCGAGACCGAGTAGTATTCTTCCTGTCATGTTCCAGAGACTCGCCCTGCCCCTCCCAAGTTGTAGCGCTTTCTGCACATATTCCAGCGCTACGGCATACTCGCCGAGGGTGAAATACGCCGAGGCCAACCCGGCCAAGGCCTCGAGATACGCCGGATTCTGCTCCACTGCGACCTTATAATATTCTATTGCACGGTAGATCTCGCCGGACACCTGTGCTCGTTTCCCCTGTTCGTAGGATTCGATTGCGTTTTCTGTGGCGTAAACCGCAGAAATATGCAGGAAACACACGGAAAAGAAGAATACAAATACGAGTCGAAGAGTTCCGGCAGATCGATCAGGCACTTCGTACCCCTTTCTGCACCAGTTTCACGGTCTTAATCTTGTGTCCATCCATATCCTGGATGATGAAATCTGTCTCCTGATTCATGACTTTCTCGAACTTCACCGGAATTTTGCCGAATAGATCGAAGACGAATCCACCCAAAGTATCGAACTCCTCCTCGGGTAACGTCAGCCCGATCTGTTCATTCAGGTCGGCGATGCCGACCCGGGCATCACACAGATACACCCCGTCACCGATCTCGAGGATGTCCTCGACCTCGTTATCGAATTCATCCTGGATATCACCGACTATCTCCTCGATTATATCCTCCAGACAGACAATTCCGGAGACGCCCCCGTATTCGTCGACGGCGACGGCGATGTGAACTCGTCTGCGTTGAAATTCCTTCAATAACATATCCAGATGCTTGCTCTCCGGTACGAAATAGGGAGTTCGAATAATCTCTTTGAGGTTTATCTCTTCGTTTTTTTGCATGAACTTCAACAGATCCTTCACATAGAGTATTCCGATGACGTTGTCGATGGTATCTTCGAATACAGGAACCCGCGAGTGACCGCAGGAGGTGATTGTTTCCAGCATCTCGTTTAAGGGTGTATTCGCGGATAAGAATACCACATCGATTCTGGGCACGAGAACCTCCTTGACCGATGTCTCGGCCAATTGCACGATGCCGCGAATCATGTCCTTTTCCTGGCCGTTCAGTTTGTCTATGTGCCTGTCGTCGGCCCCGCCCCTTCCCGTGAAAAATTTCTGAATAAACCCGAGCGTCATTGAAATATCCTCTCTCCATCGAATTGGTTGATGATCTGTTCTTGCCGGAGCAACATCGGTTCACCCGGATCGGTGCCGGTATGGGTGAAGCCGTTCAGGTGAAGGAATGCATGAATAGTGACCCGCTTCAACTCTTCTTCATATTCGACGCCGAACTCGTCCGCATGTCGTTTGACGGTATCGAGCGAGATGGCGATATCACCGGCATACTTTCCCATCGTACCGGGGATCTCGCTGCCGGTTTGTTGAAACGAGAGCACGTCGGTGACTTCGTCTTTATGACGGTAGGAACGGTTGAGGTATCGGATGAATTCATCGGAACAGAAGAGGATTGAAACACCGGTACCGTGGAATCCGATAGATTCCATGACCGAAATGCAGAAATCCCTATAGCGGTTCGACCAAGACGGAGGTTCCTCTACTTCGGAAAAGCTGATATCTGCCTCGTTCATCGTCCCTGGGCCTTTCGGCCGTTATCCTTCGCGTCGGGGTACTCTATCCTCGAATGAAATTGTCCGGCGAGGATTTGTACGAATGTTTTCTTTATCATCTCGAGATCTCTAAAAGTCAGGTCACACTTACTCAATTGTCCCGAGGTTACCTTTTCCATGATCGCTTCCCACACGAATTTCTCCAATTTCGCCACTGTCGGTTTGTTGAGCGTACGCGAGGCGGCCTCGACCGTATCGGCAAGCATGACAACTGCCGCTTCACGTGACATCGGTGGCGATCCCGTATAGGAGAAATCCTCTGGATTTATACGCGTGTTTCCCTGTTTTTTCAAGGCTTGAACGTAAAAATAGCTGATCAACCCGCTGCCGTGATGTTGCGTGATTATTTCCAGGACTTCCTTCGGCAGCCCGAGTTCCTTTCCCTTTTCAAGTCCCATCTTTACATGCGACTTGATCACCGCCGCGGAGAGACTCGGTTTCAGTTCATCGTGTTTATTGCCTTCTGTCTGATTTTCGATGAAGTATTCCGCTTGATCTATCTTTCCGATGTCGTGATAGTAGGCCCCGACCCGTGACAGGAGTGGATTCGCGCCGATCTCTCTGGCAGCAGACTCCGCCAAGTTGGCGACGCTGATGCAATGTCCGTAGGTACCCGGTGCCAATGTAATCATCCGCTTGAAGAGAGGAGTATTCAGATCAGATAACTCCATCAATCGGAACGGTGTCGAGGCATTCAGCATGTGTTCGAAAAACGGTAGGAGCCCGAGGTTGAGAATCCCGCAGAGGAACCCGTTTGCAACCCCCCACCCGATCCCACTCGCGAGTTCCGAAACCCCCAGATTTCCGAACAGTCCCAGAGGAATCACGCATAGACCGCTCAAACCGGATAGGATAAAACTCCCCCTCACCAGGTCGATCCGCTTCTCGGCCTCCGACACGATGACCGAACCAACCATCGCAGTAAAGAGTGCGAAAAGAAACGGATAGGGTGATCCCCTATCCACGAGAAACAGCGAAACGGCAAGGAGAAACACGAAGAATGTTCCTACACGCCTGCCGGCCAATATGGATACCAACATTGCAAGTAACGATGTCGGCAAGAGCACCGAGAATGGTATTTCCGCCGGGAGTATCTGAAGGCCGTGTATCACAGCGGCCATGACTGCGTAGAGGAACGACATACCGAGGAGGAGATACTGCAACCCCGAGTCGAGTTGTTTCTTGATGACCGGAGGATTCAACAGGAATGCGGAGAGAATAAAGAGGAACAAGAGCAGTATCGCCGTCCCCGCCAATACCGAAAAGTCGACAACCGCCTTCATATCACCGAGGGCACGGACTTTCACCATGTCCTCTTCGGTGATCACGAAACCCTCTTTCACGATGGTCTCGTCCTTCTGTAGGGTCCTGACGACCGGCTCCAACGCTCCCATCGCCATCTCCTCTCGATGGGCCGTTTCATCGGCATCATAGAAGGCATTTTCTCGTGACAACCGCTTCACGATCAATGCGACCGGAGGAACCTGATTCCCGGGTACCTTCTGGGCTACGGCGGCTCGTTCCGCTTGGGCGGTGATATGGTCCTTGTCCGGAAGGTCCTGCAACGAGGTCTCCGTCTCGTATTCGCGGTCTCCGACTCTTCGAAGGAGGGTGACGGCACCCGTCTTCATGATCGTATCGTCGCCGGGGAGACGGATCACACCATTCTGTTGCACCGTCTCCAGGACCTTCTCGGTGGAGGCGAGAATCTCGGGAAGATCGGCCCTATCGAGAAGGTATTCCAGTTCCGAGCGTTCGAAGAGATCGAGCCAGGCCGTCTCCTGCTCTCTGCGAAGATCGGCGACGGATCCGCCCTCATTCAACACATTCGTGACATCTTCTTGAAACCGTTCGAAGACGGAAAGCACCTCGGCGGTGATCTCCGAGTCAATGGTGAATACCGGATTCACCAGCCGTGCCTCTGCTTCACGCCTCGTACGGGTGGCATCCGTATCGATGTAGTAGACATCATGGTCGACAACCAGATCACGCTCTGCGACTTTCCCTACCTCATACTCTGTGAGGTTGACGGTAGAAAACAATCCGACCCGATTCAGATAGACGATACCGAGATATGCAACAAAAAACCCGATAAAGAGGAGAATCGTTCGGGTTCTCGTAGGAGTATTTCCACGGAGAAACGGTATAAACCGATGGATGCGGGGAATTTTAGTCGCTTTCCGATTCATATGCCGTAATTATCTTCTGTACGAGGGGATGCCGCACGACATCTCTCGCATCGAAATAGGTGAAGTGAATTTCGCTGATGGGCTTGAGGACCTTCATCACATGAAGTAAACCGGAACGCGCCTTCGCCGGAAGGTCTATCTGCGTGGCGTCGCCGGTTATCACCGCCTTGGATCGTTCGCCGATGCGGGTCAGAAACATCTTCATCTGCTCTTTTGTGGTATTCTGGGCTTCATCGAGTATGATATAGCTGTCCTTCAACGATCGTCCGCGCATATATGCAAGGGGGGCGATCTCTATCACCCTATTCTCTTCCAGGCGAGAAACTACCTCGAAATCGATGAGACTGTCCATAGCATCATATAACGGACGAAGGTAGGGGCTGATCTTCTGGGTCAGATCTCCGGGCAGGAATCCCAGGCTCTCTCCCGCCTCGACGACCGGTCGTGTGAGGATGAGCCGCCGCTTATTATGCCGCAGAATCTCCGATAAAGCATGTGCGACCGCCAGGTAGGTCTTTCCGGTACCCGCAGGACCGACGGAGAATGAGATGTCATGCTCATCCATCCCCCGAATGTACTGGGCCTGACGGTGACCTCGGGGGAATACCTTGATACCACCCGGAATATCTATCGAATTCGAATGCAGTGCATCCACGTCTTCGGGCCGCCCTTCGGTAATCGAAGCGTGGATGGCCTGTATCAGGGTCGGATCCGGGGAGTGCCCCTGCCGCAGATGACTCTTCAACTCTTCGATTATCTGCAGAAAAAGTTTTTGTTTTGCCGCATCCTCCGACTCCAAATAGAGCTGGTTTCCATGGCAGAATACCCGGGCGTCAACCTGCTCTTCTATCTTCCTGAGATTCGTATCATGAACTCCGCAAATCTCGTAGGCGGTCCCCTGGTCCTCCAAGACAACGGTCAAGCTTCTACTCAATATTTATTCCTCTATCCACCGTGATTGTATCGGCCTATTATCGGGTACGTCAACTGCCAAACTAGAAGCTCATCTCATCATCGATGACCCGCACCGTGCTCTCGATCTCGGGAATCGGATCCCAGGATACGATGAAACTGACCCGAGGCGTCCATTCATACCGCCTGGACCCGTCATCCAGCACCTCCAACTCGGGTTTTCCCTCGTATGTGATATTCAGATCCCAGTCATGCAGGCGGTGCGCGACGGTTATTCCCAGTCGTTGGATGTTGAACTTTGATTCGATCCGGTCCTGCCTATCGAAAAAATTGAAGGATTTCAAGAGGTCGACGAACGGGTTCAACGGGTCCTTCTGCACCCCTTCTGAGAGGCTAGGAATGTATCGGTAGACGGCCTTGTTTTCGGAGGTGGAGCTGAATTTTATCCGCAAGAATTTGTAGATATTCAGGTCAAATCCCAACTTGAAGATAAATGCGGTATCCGTATACTTGAGGAGATTCATGTTCCAGCTCGCCTGCATGTCTCCGGCCCACTGAATCCTGTTCTTCCAGAGCGGCTGAGACGCATAGTCCAGTTTCAGTCCGGCCGAGATACGATAGGGGAAAAAACCCGTCTCGGGGAGGGTCAACCACCCCTCCTCGGGATCGAATTCGAACGGATGCGCCTCCCTCGCCTGAAAGGTCGCATCGAGCACCCAGAGTCGTAGCACGGTAGTGCTCTCGAGGGGTTTCAGGTCCTCCAGATCGTAGGTCAGGGTTTGGCTGAACGATATCGAGTTGTCCAGGAGACTGGTGTAGATCTTCGTGCTTCCCTTCGTAAATAGCCCCTCATCGTCGTCCTCCCGGTAATCATAGGTCAACTGTTGCTCCGCATAGTTACCGGGAATGAATGTAAGCCTCCCACGCCAGGTAATCGGCTTCAAGTCCCACTCGTAATCGGCCGGGTCGTCCTCGTCGAGTTCCCGTACATCGACCTTGAAGTACTGGTTGAGGGGGCCGGTGTTGACCGACAGAGAGGTGACGAACTGCTTGTCCATAGGGGGAAGGACGGCGTCGAATGTGATCCGCTGAGAATTGTCGAGGATCTTGAACGGCACGTTGAGGCCCACCGAATGTTTGGTGATGAAATCCTCCTCCCATTCGATGGTTGTAGGCATGAAATCCTCCTCATCGTCGTCGTAGTCTATCTTGAAGAAATCGGTGGTCAGGCTGTACGTGACGGTTACTCCGGAGAAGGGTTCGATGAGTTTCAACGGCCTCAGGGTTGCCGTGAATGCGTTTGAGAGTTTCATGTAGGTGGCGAGTCGGTCCTGCCGCATGAATTGGTCCCACCCGGTAACGTCCTCCGCCTCGTCGGAGAGGTGTTTCTTATAACTGCCGAGGATAGTAATCGAATCCGACGATTGGAATATTCCCTCGAAAAGCGTAATGGTGTACTTGATGTTCCCGGTTCCCTTGAAATCCAGTACTGAGTACAGCCTGGAGAAATCTATCTCTTCGGGGGTCTCCCAGGTGTTTGAATCGGTCTTGTTATCGATCTGAAAATCCGGACTCAGAGAATAGGTCAGGCTCTGCGATACAGGAGTAGTCACGGTAAACCGCTTCAACGGGACATTCGAGAGGAATTCCGGCTCCCGCAGCCCCGCCTGCTTCGTCGACGCGGTTTCATCTTCATCTGCGTCTGCATCCCAGGGTGCACGAAAGTCGACTTTTGAATCGAGTAAGGCTTCCCGCCGCTCTCGTTCTATTCTCTGCCGGCGACCGCCGAGGAGACTGCCGCTCATCCGTCCGGAGATGACCGGCAGCTTGTAGCTATCGGGATAAAAAAAGGACCGCGAATAGCCATATTCCGGGTGATTGTCGCTCTTGGAGCGCCAATACAGTGAGAGTGCGACTTCATCCAACATGAGCGAACCGATATAGGGCCGAACGACCGATGCCGAGGTCGGAATCCGGATATCGCCGTCCAGGAGCCATTTTTGCGTGGAGATCGTACGTGGCGTGGAGGTTCCGGTTCCCGAGATCCCGAAGAGTTCGAACCATTGTACGCTCTCCTGTCTCTCAGCGAAATCCCGCAAAAAGTATTTGTCTGAGTAGAAGGGCAGCTCCAGGTCCAAAGAAAACCAGTTGTTCTTCAAGGCCACATCCAGATCCGTTCCATACCGGAACGGAAGAAGCGTGTCGATACCGAAAAATCCGGAATCGTGCCAGATGCTGCCGTAGGTGCCGTCCGGCAGTGAAAGTTGTGTCGTGTATCCGTCGGCCGTACTAATGATCTCCCTACTCCTTCCGATTCCGAGGTAGAAATAGAGTGATTTCAGGAGGTCAAGATCGGAAAAATCTCCTTCGACACCCGTGAAGAAGCCGAGACGGGTGTATGCGTCGAACATGATTCGCAGATAACTCTTGGTCCTGCGATAATACTGTATTCGCGTCCGCTCGTCACCACTCACCTCATCGGTCTTGCGCAGGAATAATCCGTCCAGTTCGGTTGTGAGATCATCGGCATTGAGGTCCGCAATCTGCAGGAATGAGAGTACGCTTTCGTCGGATTCCTGCTTCTGCCCGAGCAGGTAGGTGGTGGTCTGCAGGAAAAAACCGTCGGAATCGCGAAAGCCGAAGGAGGGGTGGAACACGAATTCGTCGCCGGGCCTGAAGAACGCAGGCAGATAGAAGACGGGCACCTCTCCCACGTACAACACGGCACCGAGAACGGCCCACTCCCCGGGGCCGAGGATCCAGATTTTCCGAGCTCGTATCCGATAGTGTGGAGCGACGCCGTCGTCACAGGAGGTGATGATCCCGTCGGATAAGATCAGGGAATCATCGGCAAACCGCTGTATGCTCTCGCCTGAGAATGTGAAACGGAGTTTCCGACCATCGATGGTCTGGTCCTGTTGGGAGGATCCTTGCAGGAAGACCCCCTCCCAGGTGTCCGCATTGAAGGTGAGGGTTTCACCCGTGAATACGTCGGTATTGCTCCCCTCCTTCATCGAATATTCGATGTTACCCCGAGCGGTGATGGTTTTCTCCTCCTGGTTGAACAGGATCGTATCGGCTCGGATTGTGTGAACGGTCCCGCTCTCACCGTCTCGAATTTCCAGGGACACGCCGTCCGAGATCCGAATATACTCCTGATCGATGGTCTCGAGGGTAAAATACTCGAGGCGATTCGCGGAGTGTATCGTGATGGTCCTGCCGCCCGGTTCCTTTTTTACGCTGCCGACCGAACTCGGTCCGACTCCGAAATATCCTCGAAGCCGCTGCATCAACGCATCCCGCGTGCCCGTTTCCGGCAGCCCTAACTGCCGACACCAGGCGAGGAGCTCGTAATAGCCGGCCGTATCGATGTCGGCCGCGAGGGTATTTTTGAGAAGAGAGTCTTCGACTCCGGCGGGATCTGCGGAAGCGTCTTCAGCCTCTGCCGCAGCCGACTCTTCTTGTCGCGCCGGGGAGGTCGTATCCTCTTCGGAGGCTGCGGAGGAATCCGTCGGCGAGATATCACTCGCGGAGGAGTCCGGCCGGGAGGAATCCTGTGGGACCACGCCGGTCACGACGAAGAAGAGCAGGCCCAGACAACACCAGGATTTACGTCTCCTCATCCCTTCAGGACCGTCCTCAAGAACTCACCGGTATACGACGCGGGACAGTCGGCTACATCCTCGGGGGATCCGGTGATAACGAGCCGTCCGCCTCTGTCCCCCCCTTCGGGACCGAGGTCTATCACATAGTCGGACAGTCTGATGACGTCGAGATTGTGCTCTATCAGGATAACCGTGTTTCCCTTGTCGGTTAGAAGTTGAAGGACATCCATCAGTCGTTTCACGTCCGCGAAATGTAGCCCTGTGGTAGGCTCATCCAGAAGAAATACCGTCTTGCCGGTGCTCCGCTTGGACAGCTCGAGGGAGAGTTTCACTCGCTGAGCCTCACCACCGGAAAGCGTGAGGGCGGATTGACCGAGTTTGATATAATCGAGGCCTACCGCCATGAGAGTGTCGAGTTTATTCTTCACCGTGGGCACGTTTTCGAAGAACTCCGTGGCCTCTTCTACGGTCATTTCCAATACGTCGTGGATGTTGCAGCCCTTGTATCTGATATCCAGCGTCTCCCGATTGAACCGCTTCCCCCTGCAGGTGTCGCAGGTGATGTATACGTCAGGCAGAAAATGCATCTCGATCTTGAGGGTGCCTTCACCCTTGCAGTTTTCGCACCGCCCGCCCTTGACGTTGAAGGAGAACCGTCCGGCCTTGTAGCCTCGGGCCTTCGCCTCGGGAAGCGCCGCGAAGAGGTTCCGGATAGGACCGAACAGGCCTACGTACGTGGCCGGATTTGACCTCGGGGTCCTGCCGATGGGATCCTGATCGATGTTGATGACCTTGTCGATATGTTCGACGCCCTCGATTCTAGAGTATTTGCCTTCGGTCCGTCTGCCCCGGGATACCCTGTTCATCAGCGCGGGGTAGAGAATATCGCCCAAGAGGGTGGACTTCCCTGACCCGGATACGCCGGTAATCACGCACAGACACCCCAGTGGGATGGAGACATCGATATTCTTGAGATTGTGCTCGCATGCACCGAATACGGTAATCGTCTTTCCGTTCCCCTGCCGTCGCCGGCCTTGGTCATCCATCTGCAAGTCGCCGCGGAGATATCTCCCCGTGAGGCTCTCCGGTGACGCGATTATTTCGTCGAGTGTACCCTGGGCGATGATATGCCCCCCGTGTACACCCGCTCCGGGGCCCAGGTCGATGATGTGATCGGCGCTTCGGAGCATCTGTTCATCGTGTTCTACGATGATCAGGGTATTCCCGATATCCCTCAGCTTGATGAGCGTGTCGATCAGCCGTGTGTTATCTCGCTGGTGAAGCCCTATGGTCGGTTCATCGAGGATATAGAGGACCCCGACGAGTTGCGATCCGATCTGAGTCGCGAGCCGTATTCTCTGCGCCTCTCCACCCGAAAGGGTGGAGGCCTGCCGTTCGAGGGTGAGATAGTCCAAGCCGACGTCCCGCATGAATGTGAGTCGGGCCTTGATCTCTTTCAGGATTTGGAATGCGATCTCCGACTCGGTCCTGGTGAGTTCGACGGTATCGAAGAATTCGACGGCATCCGAGACCGACATCACGGTAACGGAGTGAATGTCCCGCCCCCCCACGGTCACGGCCAGACTCTCCGGCCTGAGTCGTGTACCGCCACAGGCGGTACACGGAGCACGGCGCATGAACTCCTCCAGCCACGCCTTCACCCCTTCCGAGGTGGATTCTATGTATCGGCGTTTCAGGTCTGCGAGGATTCCCTTGTAACTGGAAGTATACTCGAACTTTCCGGTCTTCTTCTTGTTGATATACTTGAATTCGATCTTTTCGTCTGTTCCGTAGAGGAGAGCCCGATATACGTCTTCGGGCAACGCGCCGAGTGGCGTATCCAGGTCGAAGCCGAAGTGTTCGGCCACCGATTTGAAGATGCTTCGATGCCACGCGGCCTCGGGATTGGCGGTGGCCACCCCCCCCTGGTTGAACGACTTGGATGGGTCCGGAATGATACGCTCCGGATCGAACTCCATGGTCATTCCCAAGCCGGAACACTCCGGGCAGGCACCGTGAGGGTTGTTGAATGAGAAGAGCCGCGGCTGCAGCTCGGGCATGCTGATGCCGCACTCCGGACACGCGCTCTTCTGGGAGAAGAACTCCTCTCGATTCTCATCGGCGAGAAAGACCGTTACCTGCCCGTCCGCAACCTGCAGGGCGGTTTCCAGGGACTCCGAGATGCGTTTCCTCGAGTCTGAGGAGAGCCGTATGCGATCGATCACCAGATCGACGGTGTGCCGTTTGTTCTTGTCGAGTTCCGGAACCGGATCGAGGGGGATGATCTCCCCATCGATCCTGCACCGGACGAACCCGGCCTTTACGGCGTCGGTGAAGATCCGCGTGTGGGCCCCCTTCCGGTCCTGCACTACCGGGGCCAGGACCATGATCCTGGAACCCTTAGGAAAGGCGAGTACCGCGCCGATAATCTGATCGATCGCCTGCTCACGGATGACCCTGCCGCAACTCGGGCAGTGCGGGGTTCCGGCCCGGGCGTACAAAAGGCGCAGGTAATCGTAGACTTCCGTTACGGTCCCGACGGTGGAACGTGGGTTCCTGTGAGTCGTCTTTTGTTCTATCGAAATGGCCGGTGAGAGCCCCTCGATATAGTCTATGTCAGGCTTGTCCAGACGTCCGAGGAACTGCCGTGCATAGGCGGAAAGGCTCTCAACGTATCTACGCTGTCCTTCCGCGAAGATTGTGTCGAAGGCGAGAGACGATTTCCCGGACCCGCTCAACCCCGATATGATGGTGAGTCTATCCCTGGGAATCTCCACGTCGATGTTCTTCAGGTTGTGTTCCCTGGCGCCTTTGATGATGATCTTGTCCATGAGACTATCTGATATGCGGATCGTAGAATGGGTCGATGAGTTGCCCATTCGCCAGCTTCCTGAGTCTGTCCGACACCGTCGACGCCGTTGCACCATCGGCGTTGATGATGTTCCACGCATCACCGGCTCTGGCTTGATACCTGTCGGCATCGGCCGGTCCCTCCGGTCCGGACTCGATTCCGGCCTGGTGGAGTACACAGCCGAACACATAGAGGCTTTCGAAGAACCCCGAGCGTTCGATGTACTCCAGGAGATGATCCCATCGGACCGTATCATCCAATAGCCCCTCGATGGTCGTAAATTCCCACTCCGGATCCAGTTCGATCAACGCATCGATGAGGATGGAGACCCTGGTCAGGAATGCCGACATGGCATGGGGCATCGCCAGGACGGCTTGCATAGATGCATAATACCTCCGTGCCAGGCGATCGTGTGCCTCGAGTACCGCGGCATCACGCAGCCTGTACAGCTCAATCCACTTCTGGAATCCGCGATCCAGCAGGGTACGTTTCATCGCCTCATAGAGATCGTCGGAATTCTCACTCGAGAATGTCTCGTCCGATTCCAGTATCGTCAGCAGCGTCTCCTCGTACTCACGCAGCATATATCGCTGCTCGTACAGCCCTGCAAGTTCGTATCGGATGGTGAAGATGTCCTCCGAAACGTACAAAGAACGGTTGTTTTCGAGGGCCTCGCGATAGTACCGTTCGGCCAGGTCGAACTCGCCCTCCGCCCGATAGATATATCCTTGCCACAGTTTGACTTCGGGGATATATGCGCCTCGCGCCTCTATCTCTCTGAAGACCCGGAGGGCTTCGCCGTATTCTCCATCTACTGCCGATCGTTTGGCCTCTTCGAGCAGGACCCAGGACCGCACCCGCTCCGGATAGACAACCGCGGTTTCCGTGTCGGGAGCAGCAGTATTGGCAGAGGATGGTTCCTCCACGCCTGCCTGGGTTGAGAACGAGGACGATTGCAAGTCTTGGGACTCCTGCGCACTCAGATGCAGGACTGTGAGCTGGAAAACAATGACGAACCATACGATGACCGGGATCGGAATCCGACGGTTCGTAGAATATCCCGCAAACCAAGGGTTCATGCTTTTTCCAACTCCTGAATGAAGGCCTCTCCCGCCTCCGACGGTTCTACATCTCGCAGGACTGTGCCGTCTCTGAAGATGAGGACCCGGGTCCCCGTTCCCGTGATACCGAGATCGGCCCTCTTCGCCTCTTCGGGCCCGTTCACCGCACACCCCATGACGGCCACCGTCAGCTCCTTGTCTACGGAGTAGATGGCCGTGCCGTGTTTCTCAAGAAAGCCGTGTACGTCGAAGGTCGCTCTTCCGCATCTCGGACAGGATATCACGGAAACTCCCTTCTGTCGAAGGCGTAGACTCTTCAACAACTCGACAGCGGCACTCACCTCGTTCTCGGCGCTTCCGGAGAGGGATACCCGCACCGTATCTCCTATTCCCGCCTCGAGCAATCGGCCCAACACCAGGGTGCTGCGCACGATACCCTGTATCGGAGGTCCCGCCTCGGTCAGTCCAAGATGCAGGGGATAGTCATGGGTTCCCGAAAAGATCCGGTTCGCCTCGATCGTGGCCTCCATGTCGGAGGCCTTGAGAGACACGATGACGTTCCGCAGATCGTGCTTCTCCGTCAGCTCGAGCTCCGATTCAGCCGCGGCCACCATCGCCTCAGGCAGCGGCATCCCACGCATGGACGCCGGCAGGGAGCCTCCGTTTACGCCTACACGGAGAGGAGTGTCGTGATCCTTCGCCGCACGGATTACCTCTTCGGCCTTCCATGGAGTGCCGATATTGCCCGGGTTGATTCGTATCTTGTGAACCCCGCCTCTGATACAGGCAAGAGCCAGCCGAAAATCGAAATGGATGTCCGCCACGATTGGGATCGGTGATCTCGAAGCGAGTTCCGATATGACGGCGGCAGATGGTTCATCCGGAACCGCAAATCGGATGATATCACACCCGAGTCCCTGTAGACGCGTGATCGCGGCGATGAGTGTATCGACTGTTGCGATGCGGGCTTTATCGGGGCCGGGACCTTCGGACAGCGGCGACTTCCACATGGTCTGGACCGATATCGCCGAATCGCCGCCTATCCCGACTCCGCCGACCTCGACACGTCCGGTACTACGACGGGGAGTGGTGATAGGAGAGGAGTTTCCTACCGGTTGATATGTGCCGGACGTCTCAGTGGAGTCTTTGCCCATCCGCTTCCTGTAATTCAAATGGATCTTCGCCGATCCGACGAACCGTAATCGACCATGAAATCAGATCGGCGAAGAGCGGTCCGAACGGTACCGTCTTCGCCGAAGAATACTGAGTCTGCCGATTACCGGTGTAATCGCGAGGAACTACCCGATTGCGGTCATGAGGAACACCATCACAAACAACGCAACCGTCTCGATGAGTCCCAGGACCATGATGTAGTTACCGAAGCCTTGCCCGGTTTCCGCCAGGGCATCGGAAGCACAGGCTGCCGCCTTTCCCTGAAACATGGCGGAAAAACCCATGGCGATTCCACCGAGAACACCCGCACCGAGCAGCATCCAGGCGTCAACGGTATCCGCCGCACCACGCAGGGTATTCATAAGAATATACCCGTAGATTGTCTGTGTCAGCGGAGCACCCACGAACGCAACGAGCATAAACGGCGCCGGCTTGTTCTGGGCGAAACACTTCTTCCACGCTCCTACCGCCGCCATACCGGCGGAACCTGCTCCGATGGCCGAGCCGATAGCCGCGAGTGCGAGTGCGGCCCCTATTCCGATCATTCCAAAATTCATCCTCTACTCCTCGTTTAGGAATTTGTTCTACCAAACGGTCTGAAATGTATTCCCGTCCACTCCATCCCGAGATGGGATGAAAACTCCAACATATTCAATCGCACGCCGTGCACGATCACCGACAGGGCGCCCATGGCGAGATTCAGTGTGTGCCCGAAAACAAGGATCAATATCCCTCCGACGATGGCGACTACACCATCTCCGAGGTTACCGGCCATTGCGTTGAAACTCTTGGCTATCTCCACCGAGGCCAGACCTACGGCGAAGAGCCTGATATACGAGATGATATCCGAAAAAGCGCTGATTCCGTCCAGGAAGGTCGTGATGAAGCCGGCGAATCCCTTCGCGACCCCTTTGAAGAAATTCCCCTCCTGATTCGAAAAGACGATGACGGCGCCGATGCCGATTCCCATCATATACATCGCATATGCGGGTATCGGATATGCAACCGGATCCAGCACGAGATTGAGAACGAGATAAAACAGCCCGAGTACCGCCGATAACCATCCGAGTTGCGCGAACGCCCGTATCTTCGGCGTATTCCTGATCTCCTTCAGGAAGTTCCAGATATGGGCGATGCTGAGCTGGATCGTTCCGACGATGAAACAGAGCAACTTCACCGTTTCGGAGCTGCCCTCCCGAAAGCTTCCGATTCCGTCGACGACGAGATACTTGAACGGAGCGCTTTCACCGATAGCCTCGGATCCGAACCAGGTACCGGTCAGTGCCCCCCACACGAGGGTACACAGACTCAGGACCAGCATCAAAATGAGTGTCGGAGAGGTTCCGCTCTTCCGGCTCTTCAGTACGCCGATCAATGACCCTATGAGCAGGACGACTCCATACCCGGCGTCACCTATGATCATGGCGAAGAAGAATCCAAAGAAAACGAGAAACGGAAGGCTGATGTCGTTCTCATGATATCCGGGTACGGTTCCCAGCAGGTCGAATACCGGTTGTATGATACGAATGCTCTTGGGATTACGCACGAGTGTCGGCACTCGGTCCGTGCTCTCGGGCTCTCTGACGAGAACGCCCCACCCGTGTTCTTGGGCGAGAGCCGTCACTCTATCCACCGTCCCCTCGGGAACATATCCGGTGAGATATGCAAGGGGCCCGTCGAGTCCGCATCCGGAACGGACAGCTTCGAATTCGATATTCGAGCCTATCTCACGCATTGCCGCCTCGAGACTCACCGTCTCCCGCGCAAGCTTCTCGAATTCGACGCGGATCTCGTTACGACTCGTCTCCAACGCCGTGATCTCCGAGATTATCTCCTGTAAGCCTTTCTCCGGCAGCTGCAGCTCATGCCAATCCTCCGGAATTTGGTCGCGGCACATTTCCACCACCATCGCGTAGACGGTGGTTTTGGTCCTGTTCACGACGAAGATCGAGCCGGAACCATCATGCTCCTGAAAGGACCGCAGCGGTATCTCGTACAGGGACACTTCTACTCCATGGCGACGAAGGTAGTCGATATCCTTCGGATCGAATTCTCCCCATGGCCGCAGACGCTCCTGCTCGCGTTCCGCCTTTTCCATCCGCTCTCTGAGATCCCTGAAATCCTCAACCCGCTTCAATACGTGCTTTGACAGCTCCAAGGCCGTAGCCGTATCGCCGGCCTTCGGTTTTTCGCCCACTTCATCTTCGGGCACCGGCAGCTGGACCATAGCCCGTTGGATGAGGTCACGCTTCTCGACCAGTTGCGAGAGAGCGTCACTCTTCCCGGGTTCGTTCTCAACGTGTAGAACACCGGCCTCGGCGAGTTTTTCCAGGGCCTCAACCCGAAACAAATCGAGTACGATCACCGAGACCTTCTTCATCTTCACAATCATGGTCTATGAAACCCTCACCGTCTTGTTCTTGGCGATCTTTCCGCGCACAACCGCCGCGGTCTGCTGATCACCCAGATAGATCCTGATCTTCCTGATATTCTCTCTGGTTTCAGGAATTTTCACCTTCTCGAACAGGTTCACCCGCTGGGTGGTAGTCCGCAGTTCATCGGCCAGCAGCCGTTGCTGTTCCCGTAGTACCTCTATTTCTGCATCCAACGCGATGATCCTCTTCAGGAAGTCCGTGCCCTTGTCGACCCATAGCGGCACGAGAAACAGATCGTAGGTGATCTCCTCGAAGGTTATCCCTGAGAATACCGGAATATCGACACCGGCGATGTTTCCATCTTCCGTCAGAATCGATTGGATTCGTACCCACTCCTCTAAGGGTTGTCCATCGCCGAAAACCCGAATCCAACTCACCATATCGGAGAGCAGCGCATCACGCTCCCTCGACCTCTCTCGTTCCGTAGCCTCTACCTGCCGGATGACGATCTGCAGCTGCTGTTTCTTCAACTGCAAGGTAGGCAGATACCGCTCGAAGCGTTTGAGTGAGTCCTTCTGCTTCTTCAACTCATTCTTCGTGAGTTTGATCTTGGCCATCCGCCCCTACTCCCGCCGTGCCGTCAGGTCACCCATCATTCCGCCGTCTCTACGGCCACGGCTTCGGTTTTCGTCTCCGTACTATCGGCTTCATTGTTGTCGACATCTTCTTTCTTCGGCCAGAATTGCCGTATCAGCTCGGTTCGCAACCCGGTTTCATCCGGCGTAAAGCATTCGGCGAGGATCTCCCACCCCTTGTCGAGGGCCTGCTCGAGGGGGATATTTACCGAGAGGGCCATCAGGTCGGACTCAAAGATCTCGCCGTATTTCAGGAGCTTCTGATCCCAATCGGTCATCCTGAATCCCATCGACTTCTTCTCAACCGATTCCTTGGAGGCGGCATAGAGCTTGATCATGCCGTCCATCAGGGCCCGGTGATCGTCGCGGGTATCCTTGTTTACCTGCTGCTTGAGACGGGAGAGGCTTCCGAACGGCTCGATTCGCCCGTTCCTGAGATAATATTGGCCCTCGGTAATGTACCCGGTGTTGTCAGGGATGGGATGTGTAACGTCATCTCCCGGCATCGTCGTCACCGCCAGGATGGTGATGGAGCCGGCCCCCTCGAAATCGACGGCCTTCTCATACCGTGCCGCCAGCTGACTGTAGAGGTCTCCCGGGTATCCCCGGTTCGACGGCACCTGCTCCATGGTTATGGCGATCTCCTTCATGGCGTCGGCGAAGTTGGTCATGTCCGTCAGCAACACGAGCACCTTCTTGTTCTGCAAAGCGAACCCCTCCGCCACGGCCAGAGAGATGTCCGGTACCAAGAGACATTCGACCACCGGGTCGGCCGCCGTGTGGACGAAGAAGATCGTGCGGCTCATGGCGCCGCCCTCCTCCAGGGTATCCCTGAAAAAGAGGTAGTCGTCGTACTTCAGTCCCATTCCGCCGAGAATGATCAGATCCACCTCGGCCTGCATGGCGATACGGGCAAGCAGCTCGTTGTATGGTTCGCCCGAGACCGAGAAGATCGGGAGTTTCTGCGACTCTACGAGCGTGTTAAACACGTCTATCATGGGAATACCGGTTCGGATCATGTTTCTCGGTATGATTCGCTGGGCAGGATTTACCGAGGGTCCGCCGATCTCGATCAGGTTTTCCTCCAGCGTCGGGCCGTTGTCACGGGGCCGGCCGCTGCCGTCGAAGATTCGTCCCAACAGATTGTCCGTAAACGATACCTGCATCGGGTGCCCCAGGAAGCGAACCTCGTCGCCGGTCGAAATTCCTCGGCCGCCGGAGAAGACCTGCAGCGAAACCTTGTCCTCATTCAGGCGTATGACCTCGGCCAGAGAACTCCCATGGGACGATGTGACCTGAGCCAGGTCGCCGTATTTGATATCTTCGGCGGAAACGGTTATGACGTTTCCGGAAATGGCTTCTATCTTACTGTACACTTTCCGCATGTCTCTCCCCTTCCGCCTTTTCTGTTTTCTCCTGGAGCATTGTCTTGATCTCGCCTTCGAGCCGGGTGAAATCCTGTGACTCCCACTCGGAGCCGTTATAATCGATGAACCGTTGCCGGAGCTGATTGAACCAGGTTCGGGCTTCTTCCTTGCTGTTCAGGTCCAGATCGGCCTTCAGAATGTCGTACATTATGTCGAATATGTACCGCTGTCTCTCCACGCTCACCGAAGCATCCACCGGATCGAACGAGTTCTGCTGCAGGTACGCGGCATCGACAAAATCGCTCTTCAGGTAGAGCAGATAGTCATCCAGCGAGGTACCCTCCTCGCCTACGACCTTCATCATCTGGGCTACCTCGTCGCCACGGAACAGGATGTCCCGGGCGTAATCCGTACGTTCCTCGTCGACTACCCCCGGATATTTACTCCAACTCTCGAGAGGATCGATTGCGGGGTATTTTCTCGCGTCGGAACGCTCACGGGACAATCCGTGGAAGGCGCCGACCACCTTGAGGGTAGCCTGGGTGACCGGCTCTTCGAAGTTGCCGCCGGCGGGACTCACCGTTCCGCCGATGGTGACCGACCCGGTGTTACCATCCTTCAGCCGCACGACACCGGCCCGCTCGTAAAATGAGGCGATGACCGACTCCAGATACGCCGGGAAGGCTTCCTCTCCGGGGATCTCCTCGAGACGGCCGGACATCTCACGCATGGCCTGCGCCCATCGGGACGTAGAGTCGGCCAGGAGAAGGACGTGCAGACCCATCTGCCGGTAGTACTCGGCCAGGGTTACCGCCGTATATACGGACGCCTCTCGGGCGGCCACCGGCATCGAGCTCGTATTACAGATGATGATGGTTCGCTCCATCAACGTCCGACCGGTGCGCGGATCGAGGAGTTCCGGGAACTCCTGCAGCGTTTCCACGACCTCTCCGGCACGTTCGCCGCAGGCCGCGATGATCACGATGTCTACCTCTGCATTTCGGCTCGTTACCTGCTGTAGGACAGTCTTCCCGGCGCCGAATGGCCCGGGAATACAATAGGTCCCCCCCCGGGAAATGGGAAGAAAGGTGTCGATGATCCGTACCTTGGTCACCATCGAGTCGGTCGGCTTGAGGCGCTCCGTATAGGCATCGATCGCACGTTTTACCGGCCACTGGAAGGACATCGTCACCGGTCGGGTGTTGCCACGGGCGTCTTTCAAGACGGCGATCTCGTCGTCCACCGCATACTCGCCGGCATCGACGACGGAGATTACCTCATATGATCCGTAGAAATTGAACGGCACCATGATGCGGTGCTTGAAGATGCCTTCGGGTACGGTACCGAGGGTGTCGGCCCGGGCTACCTTGTCCCCAACGTTGACCGCGGGGGTAAACGCCCACTTCCGGTCCTTCTCCAGGGCTTCGAGGTAAATGCCGCGCTGGAGAAAGAACCCGCACTGCTCGGCCAGTTTCGGGAGAGGGTTCTGCAGCCCGTCGTATACCTGTCCGAGAAGTCCCGGTCCGAGTTCCACCGCCAACAGCTCCTGGGAAAACTCGACAGGATCCCCGATACCGATTCCACGGGTCAATTCGAAGACCTGCAACTCGGCCCGGTTTCCTCGCACCCGGATTACCTCGGATTTCAATCGCTGATCTCCGACGATGACGTATCCGACTTCGTTGAGTGACACGTCCTGCTCGAACACCACGGTCACCATGTTCCCGTTGACGCCGATGACTTTACCTGTAGTTTCCATCAATTATAACTCCAGCCTGGATTGACCCGTCAATTGTCGCCGGACCTCGTGATAGCTTCGTTCATACTCCTCACGACCGGTCTCGTCGTTCATGCGAGCCTTCCGTTCTAACAGTTGCAGCCGCAGATGATAGATGACGAGTGTATCGATATCAAAATAGTGGCCAACTTCCAACCGATCCAAGATCGACCATCGTGCTCTCCCGAGTGCGTCCTCGGCATCTGCAGGCGAGCCCTGCGAGAAGACTTCGCGGGCCGTTTCGAAGGCTTCCGGGAGATACTCGATCTCTCGCAATGAATCTTCCGGCGGCCACCCTCGATCAGGCGCCCGCAGCTTCACCAATTCGTTTCGCACAGCAGAATCCCATCGTCGCCACTCTGCGAGTACACCGGAACGGGTCTTCTCGCGCACACCGAGAGATACGGCAACCTCCGCGGATAGCGCCGTTTCCGAATCCCGTAGATCAGATTCCGACGATGATGTTGCTTCCGCCTCGCGGCCACCCATCGATTCCCCAACCGCCTCAGGGGAGAGGGTTGCCGCACGGAGAAGCGAGAAATCCGTCGGTTTCAGGAAAGTCCTGCACGCCTCGTAAAACCGCTCGAGGTCGATGGGGGGGTCCCCGTCGTAGGTTAGAAACGGAAGGCTCGCGACGGTGAAATAATACAACGCTTGCTCCTTCTATGCCTCTTTCTATATCTCGCCTGCTATGCCGCTTTCTATGCCTCTTTGGCCGCATCCTTGAGAATCTCGGAGAGTCGAGGATTCAGGAATTCCGACAATACTTCGGCGATGCCGTCGGCCGTGAAGTTATAGTATGCCGAGCCATCCTTTCGGCTAATGCGAAAACCGGCATCGACATCGTCGATCGGCTTGATCTCGACTCCACCGGCGAGAGTCTCTGCGAGCTGTGCCCGTAACTCCCCCTCGAGCCGATCGAATTCAGCCTTCGGAAGGAGCACATCCAGGTCGGTAGCCTCACCCCCGGCCCACGCCTGCATGAGAACCACGATCGCCTGTCGCAGCCCCTCGCCCGTCATTGCGCCGGCGACTTGATTTTTTAGGACTGAGTCGAAGACGGCGGTCAGCTGCGCCCGTACCGCGAGAATGAGATCTCGCCCCGCCTGCTTGAGGGCCGCCTGTCCTGCACTCTGCATCGTGGCGGCTTCCCGCTTTGCATCCGCCTGGATCTTCGAGGCTTCCTCATGGGCTGCGGCCACAATGTCGTTGGCCTTGTGCCTCGCATTCTCGATGATCTCGTCCGCCTTATCCTGTGCGTCCTTGACCCCTTCGGTCTTGATTCGTTCGATTAATTCTTGCAGTTGGGTATCCATACTTTCCTCTCACACGGAACTCATTTTCGCGGTCACTCAGAAGCCCGCACATACTAACCGACGAGTACCGGAAGATCAAGGAGATCTCGATGTGAGCCGCACATTTGTACCGGATGCCGATACGATGCGCGATTCACAATTCGCTACTCGGGTTGTTCCTGCTCGATATCCAGCATATACGTATCGATCTTATCGAGTCGACGACGAATAAAGACCCGGACCGCCTCAGGCAGACTCGCATCCCGGGTCCACTCCGTGATTCGTGCGTCGATATGATCACGGAGCGACTGGATAGTCGTGATGGTTTCGGTATCGATTGAGTCGAGTTCCTCGACCATCCGTCTGATTCCCTCAAACTCTTTTTTCAATAGAGACATATTTTCCATGAAGACATAGGGTGTAATCTCATGACTGTCATGACGCCGATTGTGTATCTCCTGAATCATCAGAAGATCGTCCTCGAGGTCCTCGAGTTCGACTTTCAAAAATTTTATATAGGTTCTCAGTCTGTTCTTCACCCCTGCTCCCGGGGAACGACCTTTTCGTATCCCCTGCGCTTCCACATAATTGTAGGTTGCAATCGAAGCGAATGCAAGGAAATATCCAGAGAATTTTGCACGGTCTGTATTCGGCATCTATACTCTCTATTAGCCGGATTTCGGAGCGTTTGTATATCATCTTCCTCTACACGGATCCGAGGGAGAACTCTCCATAGATCTTCAGGGCGTTTCTGTCTCTATCGACATGCAACTCCCGCTCTGGAAAGTGTTCCGCGAGAAGCCGATCAACCATCTGCAGTACCTCCTGCATGATCTCCTCCTCGATCCTGTCGGGTATGTGTGCCAGCGTCACCATGTCGACCTCTATCACATACCCACGGCCAAACTTCGAGCCGTATCCCGCCGAGAACGTGGCACCGACGTTGAATAGCCCATCGTGCTCTTTACTCGCCGTCGTGCCCCGTTCCGGCCTATTCGGGTGGAGAGGATACCGGGAACCGTATGTATCTTCGAGATAATCGTCTATGCGATCGAACATCTTCTTGAGCCGTCGTTCCCACTGAACGAGTTTCGGATGATACATAGCCGCCTCCCCCCGTATGCCGCGGGTGCTCAATCTTCTTCATCGAAACCAACATCATCATCTGAATCCGCGGAGTCGTCATCATCCATCGATCCCGCCGTAGGCTCGGGGGATCCGGTCACCCGGCCGCCAACGGGTCGCCTTGCGGCAGAGGGCCTGGAAGACTTCTTATCCATGGAGGCGATCGAAAACACCACCGGCAGCATGAACAGCAGTCCGGCCGTCACCGCGACGAACTCCCATCTGGTGATGAGATACAAGAATGTATCGACAATTCCCATTTCTACTAATCTCCCTCATCCTCCGACGCCCGAATTCAAATCCACAACGGTTCGGCCGGTTCCGCCTTGTTCGGGCCTCGAGAATGCATATCCCGAGACATGGGGATTCTCGCCCAGATACTCATGGATCCCCTGCTGCAAGATCCCGTCACCCATACCATGAATGACAAAAAAACGGGACAGCCCATGCATCAGGGCGGCATCCATCTGCCTGCCGACTCGATCGAGGGCCTCATGGAGCCGAAGCCCCCGTACATCCAACTCCGTCTTCGGTCTCGATCCGGCCCCGGCGTCCTCGATTGAAACCCGAACCTTCCCTGCGGTACCGGTGTGTTCTGCCGATTTTCCGTTTCCCCGGCCGCCGCCGGATCCCTCCTCCACGGGGTAAATCTGCCGTTCCGGAAATTCGAGTTTCATACTACCCACCCGCACGAGCCATGCATCTCCCTTCCCCCTCCTGATTACCGTCCCGGTTCTCCTGTTCTCGCCGACGGCCACCTCCATTCCCGGTTCGATCGGCGTTTCTATGGGTTCCGACAGCTCCTTTTCCAGCTCCTCTATGGCGTCCTGCTCACTCTCCAGCGTCCCGGTAATTGTTTCGAGATAACTCTTGGCCTCTCTGATCGTCGACTTCTGAAGGCGAGTTTCGTCGCCCGCCTCCTCTTGCACCTTCCTGATGAGATTCTCGAGTTGTTTCCTGCCTTGGGAGACGAACTCCTTGGAGAGCGCGTACCCCTCCCTTCTCAGGGCCAACTCCCGCTCCGTCACATCACGCTCTCGCTCCTCCAGCTCCGCCTCCAGCCGACCGATCCGCTCCTCCCTCTCGCCGACGGACTTCAGTTTCGCATCGAGCTCCCGGCTCTTGCGGCCAAGCTCGCGGATTACGGCCCCAACCTCCGTCAATCCCTGCCGAACGTATTTTCGCGCCGCACGCAGGATCGGCGCCGGCATTCCATAGCGTTCCGCAATTTCGATGGCGTGACTCTCGCCGGGGACCCCCGGAATAAGCCGGTAGGTAGGCGCGTGGGTCTGCTCATCGAATTCCACGGCACTATTTTCGGCGGATGGATGACCGAATGCATACTGCTTCAGTACCCCGTGATGGGTCGTGGCGATGATCCGCCTGCCGGTTTCGATGATATGATCGAGTATAGCCATGGCCACCGCAGCCCCCTCCTCGGGATCCGTTCCGCTGCCCAACTCATCCACGAGAACCAGGGAGTTGTCGGAACTGCTGTTCAGGATATCCACTATCGACCTCATCCGTGCCGAATACGTCGAAAGGGAGGTGTCGATGGACTGTTCGTCGCCGATCTCGACCCGGATATCGTCGAAGAGGGGAAGAGCGGAGCCCTCGGCCACGGGAAGCTCCATCCCGAACTGGTTCATTAAGCCGAGGAGCCCCACGGTCTTCAGGGTAACGGTCTTTCCGCCGGTGTTCGGACCGGAGATAATCAGTACCTGCTTCGACACGCCGATGTTCACCGGTACGCAGGTCTCGCCCAATAGCGGATGCCGGGCTTCCTTCAGCTCGATCCTGTCGGACGGGCACTCTACCGGCACGCATGCGTATCGCGCGGCGAATCGGGCACGGGCGAACAACGAGTCCAGGTATCCGACGATGTGTACCATGCTGCGGATCTCCTGCAGGTGTTCTCTCACCACGCCGGTCAATTCCCGCAAAATTTTCGTCTCTACCCTGCGGTATTCCCCCTGCAGGAACGATAGTTCGTTGTTTTTCTGCAGTATCTCCGCCGGCTCGATGAAGAGAGTTTGTCCCGAACCCGAGACATCGTGGACGATGCCGTCGATTCGCCCGCGATAATCGGCGTTCAGCGGCAGGACCGTTCGTCCATCCTTCTGGGTCGGGACATCCGTTCGCAGGATCGAACGGTTCTCTCGGATATACCGCTCCGCCGTAGAGAGGATATCGCCGTGGATCCGCTGGGTCTTCCTCGCGAGGGTTGCGAGTTCGGGAATCTTCTCCGCCCGCAACTCGCCCGTGGGCTCCACCTTTCCCTCGATGGTGCGACGGACAGAGTCCAGATCGGGCAGTCCGTCGGTCTCCTCCTTCAACGGGTTCGCTGCATCGACGCCTCCGGTGATACACCTTCGTAACGCGCCGGCCGATCGAATATACCGGGCGACGCCTGACAACTCCATCCCCTCGAGCACCGTTCCGTCCACTGCGAGCGTTTCGACCGAGGAGGCGAGGGAGGGGAAATCGGTATCCGGAAGATCTCTCTCCCCCTCGAGCAAGGTGCGGCAGAATCGGACACGGGTCATGTGCCTGTTGTAGGGCTCCGGTTCAGTGAGGAAACCAAAATCGGCCAGAGTCCGCCGGCCGTCCTCACTCATGGTCCGATCCGCGAGTTCTTGGAGAATACGTTCGAACTGGAGGATCTCACATGTATGCGTATTCATTCCTGCTCCTGAGATCTTCCAATAATCGTGCATAACTCTCATACCGGTCGGGATGAATTCTCCCCTGCTTTAGGCCGGACCGTACCGCACAATCCGGTTCGCCCATATGCAGACACTGCGAGAAGGCACACCCCGTCGAGAGTTCGGCGATCTCCGGAAAATATGACCACAGGTCCTCCGGTTCGATGCCACACACCTCGATCTCCCGGATGCCCGGGGTATCGATAATGGTGGCACCTTCGACATCGATCATCACGGCATAGTTAGTCGTGTGGCGGCCCCGATCATGTTTCAGAGATATTTCCCCCTCCCGAAGACCGAGTTCCGGATAGAGTCGATTCAGTACCGACGACTTTCCGACCCCCGATTGTCCGACGAATGCGGTCCTCCGTCCGGAAAGCAGGGTCCGAAGGCTCTCGATCCCCTCACCCGTACGTGCCGAACAGAAATCGTATGAATACCCAATTCGAAGGTAATCCTCCAGCCGTTCTCCGGTGGATTGGTCCAATTCGAGATCGACCTTATTCACCAATAGATGAACCGGAATATCGGGAGCCGCCGAAACCAACACCCGATCGATGAACCTGGGGCGAAAGGGCGGGTTCCGCGGCGTCGTCACACATACAATCCGATCCACGTTTACGCAAACGGTCTGCGGCGCGTTGCGCTTCCGGTTCCACCGTCTGAAGGCGTTCCTACGATCGAGCCTTCGCAGGATCATACCCCGTCCGGGGAGGTCCGGAGCGGTCTCGATCTCCACCCGGTCGCCCGGGGCGATCGGATTATATGCATCTCCCTCGATCTCCAGGACCTTCCCCTTTATACGACATTCGAGTTCCTGATCGGAATGATCATCCATTCGAACGGTATAGATGTTATTGATCCCATAGTAGACCGTTCCCACAGCTGTCGTCATGTGTGGTGTCTCCGCAGCCGCTCTCTTCGGAGAATAGGAGCGGCCGATCCTGCAGGAATTCCGGCATATTCGAGACCGAATCGCTCTGCAAATGCATTGAGGTCATTTCGGTCCTCGCAAATCGGTCCGGTGTGGAAGAATCGACCGATCGATATCGTAGCCGTGTGATCCGGTTGCTTGCCGGCGCGGCGACAGTACCGCGTACGGGATTCTGTATACCAATCCCGTAGTAGGCGGATGGTTTGCCGACCGACACCCTCCACCGAATCTATGATCCGTATCTCCGGCCCGAGAGCCCGTGCCAATTCTTCTTTCAAAAACAGGAAATGCGTACATCCGAGTACCACGGAATCGACTCTCTCCTCTTTGAAATGTTTAGCCAGGGGAGTGATGATCCGCATCCGTTCATCGAGCGAAGAGTGCAGATACCTACATTCCACGAACTCAACCAGATGACCCTCGGCCTGCCTGACGACGGTACAGCCGGCGGCAAACATCTCGATCAGGTTCTCGGTGTAGAGATCGGCGACGGTCCGGGAGGTCGCGAGGAGCCCGATTCGGCGGTAAACGGAGTTGGTCGCTGCCGGCTTGATGGCCGGCACTACCCCGACGAAGGGAACGGGAAACTTCGATCGCAGAGTCGAGAGGGTGGTGACGCTGGCGGTGTTGCAGGCGATGACGATTAGCACGGGATCGAAGAGTCCTATGATCCGCTCGATCGTCTCGACGACGCGTCGTTTGACTTCTTCTATCGGCTTCTCACCGAGTGGGAAATTAACAGTATCGGCGACATAGACGAACGATGCACCCGGCAGTCTTCCGCGAACCCATGCCAGATATGGGAGTCCGCCGACTCCGGAATCGTAGAACACGACCGGTTTATCGACCATTACCGGCGGATCGGAGGTATCATGTGCCGAAGAGGTTTTCGAAGTTTTCTCGAGCATTGTTCTTTTTCGGATCCACCGTGCCGCCGGGGGAATCATCGGACGGAACGAAATAATCACAGAAATTCGCCGCTTCCTTGTCGCGGACCGGCTCATTGATGGTCTCTCTGCAATCCCATTGAGCACCCGGTTCGTAAAAGCGGCAATTCCGGCAGATCTTGAGCTCCCTGCCGCAGGATTCGCACAGTGAGTTTCTGTAGATCTTCCCATCACCGCTATCGGCCCCACAGAAGTGACATCGCATGGCGGAATTGTATACTCTTTTCCGATTGTTCGCAACGGAAGATTCATCTCACGAACAGCTTGACAATCGCTATCGGATAGTTAGAGTTGAATACATACGGATCCCGCATTCGAACACGGGAGTAGTCGTCCATGAGTTCCGAAGGGGGAGGAGTGCCGAGAGATGTTCATTATTGTCCCCTGTTCCGTCGATGGGTGCGAAAAACCCGCTATGAGCGGTAGGAAAACCTGCTTCGAACACGCCGGAGACACGGATGCGGCCTACGCATATGCGGTGAATCTACTCATCGGCGAAGAGAGCAGTAAAGACCTCTGCTTGAATCATGTGACATTCTCGAACCTTTCGGTAACACGCCATATTTACCATGTGTGCAGTTTCAGCAGATGCGCCTTCGTAAACGTCGATTTCGACTCGGTCTATCTCAGGTTATGCTTCTTCGACGATGCGCATTTCGAGGGTTGTACATTCCGGAATTCGGACATGAAATACGCAGTTTTTGCCGGGAGCACCTTTCATGGGTGCGATTTTTCCGGTTCCGACATCCTGCACACCAACTTCAACGGAGTTCAGTCCCGGGGGTCTACCTTCAACGACTCAGACCTCTATTATTCACATTTTATCTCGGCACATCTCGAGAAGACCAGCTATATCGACTGCAATCTGAAGCGGGTAAACTTCTCGCAATCGGTTCGCAACGACGTGAGTTTCAAGTACTCAAACTACGAAGAGGCGATTTTTTAGTACGATGAAGGTTTTTTTTCATTTTTCGGTGGAAGGGTTCTCGAACACCTATCTCATCGGTCCGGAGGAAGGCGGTGAGGCCATCCTCATAGACCCGGGAAAGCTGGATGTGCCGCTGCTGCAGCTCATCGAGTCCAACGGGTATACGATCTCCTCGATTTTGATCACCCACGCCCATGAGGCACACGTACGCGGTGTCAGGACGATACTCAAGGTGTACGACGCAATGCTCTACGGGATGTCCCGGACGGTCTGCGAACATGACTGCCACAAGGTGGTAGACGGTGAAGAGTTTTCGGCCTCCGGGTTCCCGGTGAGAGTCATCGGGTTGCCCGGCCACTCCAGCGATTCCGCCGTTTACAAGATCGGCATGATGCTGTTTACCGGGGACTGCCTGGAAGCTGGACGCATCGGCAAGACCCCCCACATATATGCCCAGGCACTCCTGGCGGATTCAATCAAGGAACGGCTCTTCTCTCTCGGCCCGGGGCATCTCGTCTTTCCCGGACACGGCCCACCGAGTACCCTCGAGGCGGAGATGAGGTACAATCCGGATCTCAATCGAGAGTACTCCTTCCCCGAGCCGAAGAAAAAATACATCCCCTTCTCACCGTAGCGTGCGAGCGCGCCGGCACCGCTACACCGGTACGCCCGGTAGTTCGATCGGCGGTTGTCACTCTTTTTTGCGCCACGACCGCAGAATGTGCTTCATTCGATCGGGAATGGGAGCTCGAAAGGTACGTGCCGTTTCCTCACCGGGAATGCGTATCGAAAGTCTGTAGGCATGCAACATCAGTGCGGCATCCGGGTACGCCGGATCGTGGTTCGAATAGGTCGGGTCTCCCAGGATCGGTGTTTGTATCGAGCGCATGTGGACCCTGAGCTGATGGGTTCTACCGGTGACCGGATGCAACTCCACCAATGCATGCCCGTCTTTCCTGCGGATCATCCTGTATCCGGTAACCGCACGCTTCCCATGCCCTTCCGTAACAGTGAACTTCTTCCGGTCTCTGCGGTCACGATCGATCCACCCCCGGATCTCACCTACCGGTGGAATCGGGATACCCCGCGTGATTGCGAGATAGGTCTTTCTCGTCTTGCGTCTCCTGAATTGTGATGCCAGGAAATCCCGAGCGTAGGGATGCTTCGCGACGATGATGACCCCCGATGTGTCCTTATCAAGCCGGTGAACGATTCCCGGCCGAGGCCTCTCGTCATCCAACTCGCCGGAAAACTCACGCCGCAGCGATTCACAGTGATGTATCAACCCGTTCACCAAGGTTCCCGTCGGATTCCCGGCGGCAGGATGCACGACCAATCCTTGCGGCTTATTCACCACGATAACATCCCGATTCTCGAATATGATATCGAGGTCCATGGCGACCGATTCCAGGTCGGCCGATACCTGTTCTGCGTACTCTATCTCGATTCGATCACCGGTGAAGACCCGTTTCGAGAGCTTCGCTTCAGCGCCGTTCACGCATATCTGTCGTGCGCGTGCCTTGAGTTGACTTCTCGTGAGTCCGTCACCATGGTCGGTGACGTACGTATCGAGCCTGATCCCATCCGACCCAACCTCGGTCACCGTGAGTGACACCGCCTTCATTCCGATCCGACCACCGGGGTGTTCTCATCGCTCTCTGCGCGTTTCTCCCGTACCGAGAGTATGATAAAATCGATCAGCGCGACCGATAACGAAAGGCCGACGCCTGCAAGGACGACTCCGATCTTCTCCGCTCGCTCCAACGGCACCGCAGGACCAGGATTCACTAATTCGGGTATGTACTCCTGCTGAAAGTCGTTCACCCCATACCTGATGATTCCATAGGTGAGTCTCGAGGCAAAAAAAGCAAAGGGGAAAACGCCGACGGCGATTATCTCCGCTCTTCGAATGCCGCTGAGCCATTCCGGGAACTCGTTCTCACCGTACGGCTCCGCCTCGGGGAGGTCGCGCAGTTCTTTTGCCGATAGCGGCATGCAGAAAATCATACATGCAGGAATAAATATTAAAAAAAGATGCGTCCGCGTCATGTACCCGTTCAACTCCTGGGACCGAAGAGGAAGGATCCTACTCTGATGAGGGTACTCCCCTCTTCGACCGCTATCTCGAAGTCATTCGTCATTCCCATTGAGATCGTATCCATTCCAAGCGAGAATCGTTCCTCGAGTACCTCGTATATCCCGCGGAGCGCACGAAATGATTCCCGGATCGGTTTGGTATCATCGGTAAACGGAGCGATGGTCATCACGCCCTTGATCTCGACATACCGTAACGCGCATATCCGTTCGATATCTTCGAGAGAGGCTTCTATTGAAGAAAACCCATACTTACTCGCCTCGCCCGACGTGTTGTACTCGAGGAGAATGGGCATCGTATGCCCGTTTTCCGAACACGCCTTCTCCAATGCGGCCGCCGTTGAATACTTGTCGATAGATTGAACGCAATCGGCAACGTGGGCAATCATCCGGGCCTTGTTGCGCTGCAGGTGCCCGATCATATGGATCTCTACCCCTTCGGTCTTTCGTTCGAATTTACCCAACAATTCGTCGGCCCTATTCTCTCCGAACAGCCGTATCCCCGTATCGATCGCAGCCTTGAGCGTCTCAACCGGATGCGTCTTGGTAACGGCCATGATCCGAACTTCATCGGCATTTCTGCCGGCCCGTGCCGCCGACGCCGCCACCCTGCTCTTCAGCCGTTCATATCGTTCCGAGATACCGTCGTTCGGAGTCGGCCTCCGCGCATTATCACTCATGTAATAAATGGTATCATGAACGAATCGAATTAAGGAAGTGCACGAATTCGAATTGCGGGAACGTACTTGACTTTCCGCGTCGTTCCACATACTTTTATTCGGTATGAATACGAGTTTATGGTCACAACGGCAGGAATCCACCTGGCGTACCAAGGTCGGATTGGCCGAGATGTTAAAAGGCGGTGTCATCATGGACGTGGTGACACCCGAACATGCGACGATCGCCGAAGATGCCGGCGCGGTCGCTGTCATGGCACTCGAGCGTGTCCCCGCAGATATCCGCGCCGACGGGGGTGTCGCCCGAATGTCGGACCCCAAGATTATCTCGGCGATCCAGGAATCCGTGAGTATTCCCGTGATGGCGAAATGTCGGATCGGCCATTTCGCCGAGGCTCAGATCCTCGAGGCGTTGGGAGTCGATTTCATCGACGAGAGTGAAGTGCTTACTCCTGCCGATGACCGCTTCCACGTGAATAAGGGGCTATTCAAGGTCCCATTCGTATGCGGCTGCAGGGACCTGGGCGAGGCCCTACGGAGGATCGGCGAAGGCGCCGCCATGATCCGGACCAAGGGCGAGGCCGGTACCGGAGACATTATCGAAGCGGTACGGCATATGCGCACCGTCATGGACGGTATCCGGGAACTCGGCGCACTGCCCGAAGAGGAGCTGATGTCCAGAGCCAAAGACCTCGGAGCCCCCTATGACCTGGTACTCGAGGTCGCCCGGACCGGAAAACTTCCCGTGCCGAACTTCTCCGCCGGCGGTGTCGCGACTCCGGCCGACGCATCCCTCATGATGCAACTCGGCGCCGAATCGATCTTCGTCGGCTCCGGCATATTCAAATCCGGAGACCCGGCGAAACGGGCGAAGGCCATCGTGCAGGCCGTGACCTACTACGACGACCCGGAGAAGTTGGCGGAAGTTTCCACCGATCTCGGAGAGCCCATGATAGGCATCGGACTCAACGAGCTCGAGGAGAACCAGAAGATCGCAGGCAGAGGCTGGTAACGCAGCCATCCCGTCCATGAAAACCATCGGCATCCTCACACTTCAGGGCGATTTCGCCAGACACTTCAATGCCGTGGAACAAGCCGGCGGCCTGCCCGTTCCCGTGCGGTCGCTCCCGCAACTCGAAAGAACCGACGGTCTCATCATTCCCGGCGGAGAGAGTACCACCATCGGGAAACTACTCGATATCTTCGAAATTACCGCGCCGCTTACGGGAATGATCCGCGACGGATTTCCGGTGTTCGGAACATGCGCCGGTCTAATCCTGCTCTCGAATTCGATTTTCGGATCCGATCAACCCCGTCTCGGCGGTCTCAATACTACCGTGCTCCGTAACGCGTACGGTCGTCAGAAAGAGAGTTTCGAGGCGGACATCTCGGTGCCTGTTCTCGGTGGATCCGTCCTGCGCGGGGTGTTCATCCGTGCCCCTAAGATCTTGGAAGTCGGCGATGATGTCGAAATCCTGGCCGTGTTCGGTGATGCCCCGGTATTCGTACGACAAGGTTCGATCATGGGGATGAGTTTCCATCCCGAACTCACCGGCGATATACGCGTTCATTCTTTTTTCATCCGTTCCGTCGAAAGCAAAGAAACGACTCAGCAAGTATAATTCGTCTTGGCGCTTGAATTTCCGATGGCGATGCAGCACAATGAGTGATGATGAGTCAGGACAATTCGAATATCGGAAAACGAGTTTTTTTCCTCCATCCGCACAGCGTCATTCAGAACGAGATGATCGACGAGATCATCGCGCACGAGTTTGAGGTGTACCTCATCTCGGACATCCCCAAGACGCTGAAACTCATGGAAAAATATCCCGACTCTATCCTGTTTATCAACATAGACGAGGGGCAGGAAGAATCGGCATGGGAACAATATATCCAGAGTATCATCAAGAACGAGACGATGTCCGACGTGCGGATTGGAATCCTCACCTATAATAACGATCCGGACCTGGCTAGAAAGTATCTGATGGACATCGGGGTGCAGTGCGGATTCATCAAACTCTCCCTCGGGCTCCAGGAGAGCACAGATATTATACTCAGGGCGCTCTCCGCAAATGAAGCCAAGGGACGCAGGAAATACGTCCGGGCGAAGATTACCGATCCCGGATCCGCAGGCTTCAACGTCAATGCGAAGGGCATGACCAGGAACGGACACGTTCTCGATATAAGCTCGGTCGGCATGGCCGTCTCCTTCGACGGAGATTCGGATCTGGAGATCCGTTCCCAACTGCCGGATATTCAGCTCCGGCTGCGCGGTATTCTTACGATGGTCTCGGGGGTCATCCTGGGGAACCGCTCCGACGACAGCTCGGTGTACGTGGTTCTCTTTACGGGAAAGACACCCGATCAGTCTCGGCTCAAGATCCGCACCTTCGTCTTCCAGACGCTTCAAAACAATATCGAACGTGAGTTGACCGGTCTGTAACCGATGCACCCTATTCGGTATCACCGCTTCTTATTGTCGTTGCTCGTTCTCGGTTTCATCGGCGCTCCGTCCGGGGTCGTATTCGGGGAGGCGTCACTCTCGTTGACGGCCGGGGACACCTTCACCATCACCAGGCGGCAGGATATCCGCACATGGGAGGATGGGCACTATGTCGGTTTCAGATACCGTCAGGTGAAGGTAATCCTGCAGCCCTTTCGGTCTACCGCTTACCCTTCATACAACTACAGCGGCAGGGTCTACCAATTCGAGCAGACTCGCAAGAATTCACTCCTGGTGTCCAAGCGTGTCGACGACACCGGTGATGTCTTTGTCCACGTGGACCCGCAGGGAAACATCACCGGCTCCGACTCCGCCGTCCTTCCGCTATCCGGATTCCCCACGTTACCGACCGACCCGGTCTCCATCGGCGAGACGTGGCGTTCCTCCGGTCTCGTCCGATTCTATCCGTCCGGCAAGCAGGCCGTTACGCTTCCGATACTGTGTGAGTACAAGTACCGCGGTGTAGAGGAGGAGCGCCATGCCATCGAATCGCTGTATGCGATTCGATTCAAGGCGGGCGACCCGGATCCGGGTGATCCGACACTACTCAATGCGACCGGGAGCCATCGGGGGATGATCTATCTCCCGGAAGCGGGCGGCGAAAGCGCCCTCATCAAGGAACAGATCAGGGCAAAATTCGACTACACAGACGGCACCTCGAGCGGTTACGACGGTATTATCCTCACCTGGCTGAACGCCGGACTCGTGACCGATCACGGTTCAGACGGTGCGAACGTCACGGCGGAGATAGAATCATCCGGGATCAGGGACACGGTCGTCGAGGAAACCGACGAGGGAGTCACCCTGCGCATCATGGATATTCATTTCGTGTCGGACAGCCCCGACGTCCTCCCGGACGAGAGAGAAAGGATCGAACGGATCGCCGAGGTTCTCTCTACGGTTCCCCGGGGGACGTTCCTGGTCACCGGCCACACCGCCGCGGTGGGCACCCGCGAGAGTCAGTTGGAGCTTTCGGTCCTACGGGCGAAGAGAATCGTCGACATGCTCGTGGAAAGAGGCCTACCCGCATCCAGGTTCGCCTACCGTGGCAAAGGCGGCGACGAACCCATCGGAGACAACACCACCGACGAGGGCCGCAAGCAGAACCGCCGGGTGGAGATCACGATTCTACGGGATTAGTTTACCAGGAGTAAACTCTCATAGTTAATGCCGTTCAGCACGCACTTGATCGGCCGGCAGCGTCTGTCTTCGGTACGGCACACACACCGTATACGGAGAGATCTGTTTCCGAACACGTACAATTTATCGCCCACTCGAAAAAGTAGCACCGTATGGCATTAAGAAGATGACACTCATTCACTGATGACGAATCCGGTACTGTGGCTAATCGATTGAGTCGTAAAAAATATATAAAATCTTCGTTTTAACATTGAAATACGGAAAAAAAATAATATAGTTATTATATCTAATTCGTTGTGCCGTCCTGGCCATATAGAGAGAAATGGAGAATCCAGGGATTCGCATACAGCACGAAATTGATTCTGTCTCTCAGATCATGTCGGAACTGACGGGAAACGGCTTCCTGATGGCCCGAATAGACCATACGCGTATACCCGCGCCACCTGAGAATACTGAACGAGGGTGTGATGCCGTATTTATTGAAGCTTGGTATCGGTATCTCTTGCAGTCTTTGCGGTTCACATACTCCATTCGAACAAATGTGCTGCCGGAACTACAGAAGGAACTCCGCAGTGGATTATTGAATAAGCCGGAATATCAACGTGAGACGCTACACCATACTATCTTATTTCTCGAACCGTACTTCGATGCATTATCCGAACATACTCTTTCGTTATACACTGCACTGATCGAATGTGATTGCACCCTGCACAATCAAGATACGTTGACGCTGTTTACAATGGACGAGCATCAGGAGATCGAGAGACTTGTGACCGAGTTGTCCGAATAGGAAATATCCGCCTCTTCTGATTAAGCGAACACCTGTTTGATTTTTTTACTGAACTCCGTATATACCAACGGCTTGGATATATATTCGTCGAATCCCTCGTCGAGAAACCGTTCTCGATCACCTTTCATGGCAAAAGCCGTGAGAGCAATTATCGGGGTCTTTACATCCGAACTTTGGTCGCGGATTCGTTTCATTGCGGTCACGCCGTCGAGTTCCGGTAATTGGATATCCATCAAAATAAGATCATATTTTTCACCCAGAGCCGTATCTACTCCATCGCGTCCTGATTCTACGCAGTGTACCGCATATCCGTCTTGACGAAGATATGCCGTAACAAGGATATTACTGGCGGCGTTGTCATCGACGACAAGGACTTTTTTCCGATTTTTTTCGGCGGATGTCTTTATCAAGGAGTTGTTACCTCCGAGAGACTCGCTTATCCTATGCGTCGTGCAGCTGCTTTTCTCATCGGTATTCTCGCGATAATGCGCGTAGGAAATTCGTCCAGGAAGTTCTATCCTAATACGAGTTCCTTTCCCAATCGTACTCTGTACGGTAAGGGCTCCATCATGAAGTTCAACGAGGCGCTTTGACAGTACCAGACCAAGCCCGGTACCGGACGTGTTATCATTCTCCTCTTCGGCACCTCGTTCGAAGGGTGTGAAGAGTTTGTCGAGTGTAGCACGATCGATGCCTTTCCCTTCATCCCAGACGGTAA
>CAZAKE010000003.1:0-77529 GCA_964485495.1 uncultured Spirochaetales bacterium | reverse complement strand
TCACCCGTTCTATCAAATTCCCCCGCCCTCTGTCAAGGGCTTTTCGGGATTATTTCATCCGTCTCACCGTTCCATTGTTCTAACGAACCTTTCGGACCTTTTCTTTTATATTTTCTTTATATATTTTCCTTTTATATCATATATGTTATGTTTCTCTTGTATATCGTTTATCAGCCGTTTATATATCGTCTTTTTGCGGTAACTTTTACCGTATTCAATCAACCCCTCGTATAAACACATTACCATTCGGCATTTCTCATTGGGCCGGACGTTCAGTATATAAAGAATTGGAGACTATGTCAACTGAATTTGAAAAAAATCAGCAACTCAACGTATGCCGATCTTTTGGTTTTTCTCCAGCCTCGACGAAGAACGAATTCGGCATCACTGAAAAGGAGCTGAGAAACGACCATTACGCCGGTTATTATGAGCACTCCCGATTACAGTACAGCATTACTACCACTCGCACAGGAGAATGATCGACTAGTCAGAGGCCAGTAGCATATCCGCGACTTGAGCAAAGCCTGCTCCCGCCTCTTTATCCGTAACGAATGCAGGTCGGTGATTCAATATCGGGAGAAACGGGCGGATATTGGCGACGGCACAACTGACAGGGAAGAAGGAAAACATCGGCTCATCGTTGGGAGAATCGCCGACGAACAGAACGGTTTCGCGATCGTCTCCTCCAAGGTCACAGCCGTGTTTTTGCTCAAGGAACAGTCTGGCCATCGACACCTTATCATACTCTCCATACCAGGTGTTTACATGTATCGAACTGATTTTCGCCTTCGCGCCATACCTTTCACAGATATCTCGTATACGTTCGGCCATATCGAGTCCTAATCTAGGAGGGTCTTCGTTAAAATCTATGGCGAGATCGTACATTCTGGAAAACTGATCCTTCGCGATCCTGCTCAAGGGTATCTCCCGCTTCACCGCCGCCGCAATTTCATCGAGCCGTTCACGCTGATCCGTTCGCACCGACGGATGTGTAAACACATGAAACCTATCGGCCTCATGATAGAACACGAACGCGCCGTTCTCGCCGATAACAGCGTCGACAGGCCACTGCCTGACGATGCAATCACACCATCCCGCAGGCCGGCCAGTAACCGGAACTACGACCTTACCGGCCCGTTTCAGATTCCAGAGTGAGTTATAGGAATTAGGGGTGACCTTACCGTCACTCGTAAGTGTGTCGTCGATATCGGTTAGGACAAAACGTATCTTATTCGCCTGATCGCGAGAAATATCAGAAATGGGTCTCATTATTTCAGCACCTCGAGCTCCACGTAGAATCAAATAGTGCTACACCGATGGCATGGTATCGAACACCGAAACGGTGAGATTACGATGTCTTCTTTCTGAGTTTTCGTACCACCTGAACTGCATACGTGAGAAAAGAACCGATAGAAGCCGCTCCGGCAAGGACGAAAATGATTAGCGCCACGAGACGCACAGGATCTATCCAGCCGGAAAAAAGCCCGGTACGTTGGATCGTGACGACGCTCAAGCCGGCTATTCCGGCAACCATATAGGTGATCGCCTTAGATTTACCCCAGATATTCGCCGGCATCGCTATCCCGTTTCGGATCATGATCATTCGAAGGAACGTTATCCCGAGTTCACGGTACACCAAGATGGTGAGGATCCAAATGGGCATGATTCCGATGCCGGTAAAACAGAGGAAATAGGTAATTCTGGTAATAACATCCGCAAAGGGATCCAGGACCTTTCCAAGATCGGTAACTTCACCGTTTCGTCTGGCAATAATCCCATCGAGCATATCGGTGATTTCAGCGAGAACACCAAGCAGCCATAGGACGATTACGGAGCCGACGAGGAACATTCCCGACCATTCCGGAATAAAAAAAACAACGAAGAACACGGGAGAGAGGATTATACGAAGGATGGTGAGACGGTTCGGCCAATTCATAAAAAAAACTTACGTTTTCTCAAATCCTTTGTCAAGCAAGATCGGAATATGGCTCACAGACCGATTCAAGACCATCGACAAATTCCTGTTGCGGAAGTCCGGAAAACCATCGGCGTTGACGTGGCTGTCGCGAAAATGCGTAGAGCACCTTGTATCCGAGACGTATGCGAGCTGTGCAGAACTTCTTGAGCCGATTTTCCATCTCCCACTCGGTACCAAAACAATACGTCTTCTCCCGCCCACCGCGGACCGCCGTGCCGGTAATCACGGTGAGGGTATGAGGTTCGAAAAGGTCACGCTGTCGGTCATGTACACAGAAGAATCTCATTCGCTCGTATGGGTCATACTTGAACAGGGTAATTAGCACATTTCACCACCATCTGAATGCTATAACACATAGTTATCAGCCCGAACGCACATACCGCCGGTCTTTCTATCATATCGGCTGGAACAGCACGTAGAATGAACAAGTCTACCGGGACTCCGGCCTGATTTTAAGCAAACCTGTTCGGTCGACGGTAATCACATACGTCTGCAGCAGCGCCGGGGAGACATATGCGGACCACTGTGATACACACCGAAGAAGAGGAACGATGCCGGCAGCCGTCGGAATTGGATCATCAAGAAATCCTTTCAGTGAGAAGGCCGCATCTCCACGGTCCGGCGATCCGCGTTCCGACGATGTCCCGTTCCCATCAGCCGGGGATCTCGAGTGAAATCCTCTGAAACGATACACGACTCTGTGCTTTATGAAAAAGAACATAGGATCGATAAACGCTAATTCGACCTGGCCTGCGACACGCCGACCTTCGAGATCTACGAATCCACGGTCTTTACCTGTTACCTGCGTCTCGATCCGCATCGATGTCTTCCCGGACGAGGGATCGTCGTTCATGCGCAACAGGCGAAAACCTGCTATCCGAGTCGTCTCAGGCACATCACTCTCGACAGGAAACCAGCCCGAGAAAGCGTAGATGCTCAGCGCTACCAAAAGACCGGTCAGGAACAGGAGCAGGATGCCCAGGGCTCTCGGGAAACGGGCGATCAGGAACGCGTATACGGCGGTCCCCGCGAAAAAGATCCACAGTGACCCGAGCAGGAGGTGGTGCCAACCCGATAGATACCCGCATACAGGGATCAGGCCGGCCGCGACAGACAGGTAGAGGCACGCGGCCACCCACTTCGCAGACCTGCGTCGTTTCCTCTCTCCATCGCGACCTTCGCGTACGGTCAGCCACCGGAGAGCCATCCCGGCGGCGATCCCCGAAATGAAGATCCATACATACGGGTTCTGCAGACTAAAACCGAAACACCGCACCGGTGTTCCTCCAAAGAAAAATCGTGCCTAGTCGACGGTACGATTCGAAATTTTGCCCGTGAGCAGTTCGCGAAACTCATTCATCGGAAGATCGGAAGTCTTTTTACCTGCCCGCGCTCGAACCGATACCGTACCGTCCGTCTGTTCCTTTTCACCGACTATCAGCATGAAGGGAACTTTCCTACCCTGTGCGTTCCGTATCTTGGCGTTCATACGATCATCGGAATCATCAACCTCCGAACGTATCCCCCACTCGGCCAGAGTCGAATTCACCGATCGAGCGTAATCGATAAACGGATCGGCCACCGGGATCACCACGGCCTGTACCGGGGCAAGCCAGACGGGAAACGCACCGGCGTAATGCTCGATGAGGACACCGAAAAACCGTTCGAGAGATCCGAGCAGTGCCCGGTGGACAACATAGGGACGTTTCTCCTTTCCGTCGGAATCGACGAAGGTCATATCAAACCGCTCGGGCAGGTTGAAGTCAAACTGAATCGTCGTCATCTGCCACTCGCGGCCGATGGCGTCCTTGATCTTCAGGTCTATCTTCGGTCCGTAAAATGCACCACCGCCCTCGTCCGTCTCGTACTGTATATTTTCGGCCTTCACGGCCGTTTCCAAGGACCGAATGGCGGTATTCCACATCTCAGAATCTCCGACACTCTTCTCGGGTTGAGTCGCCAGGTAGGCTTTTATCTCCTTGAATCCGAAGGCGTCCCACATGTGCAGCGAAAACCGCAACACCTCGAGTATCTCGCTCTCGATCTGTGCGGGCGTGCAGATGATATGGGCATCGTCCTGGGTGAATCCCCGTGCCCGCATGAGTCCGTGGAGCACACCCGATTTCTCATACCGATAAACAGTCCCGAGTTCGGCCCACCGTAACGGGAGATCTCTGTACGAGCGCAACGACGTCTTATAGACCATGATGTGAAAGGGGCAATTCATGGGCTTGACATAGTAATCGCTCGCATCCATCTCCATGGGCGGGAACATCCCTTCATTGTAAAAGTCCAGGTGACCGGAGGTCTCCCACAACCACGATTTTCCGATGTGCGGGGTATAGAGCATCTCGTATCCGTTGGTCAGATGCTCTTTTCGCCAAAAATCTTCTATGACCATCCGAATCCGCGCACCCTTCGGATGCCAATATACCATCCCCGGTCCGGCCTCCTCGTGTAACGAGAAAAGATCGAGTTCCCTCCCGAGTTTCCGATGGTCTCTCTTTTCGGCCTCCTCCAACCGATTGAGGTACAACCGTAGTTCCTTCGGATTCGACCAAGCGGTTCCATAGATCCGTTGCAACATCGGCCGCGTCTCATCGCCCCGCCAATACGCCCCTGCCACCGACAACAGCTTGAAGGCCTTCGGATTCAACTGTTTGGTGTTCTCGACATGAGGTCCCCGACACAGATCGGTGAATTCACCTTGGGTATAGGTGGAAATCTCAGTATTCTCCGGTAGTTCATCGATTACCTCGAGCTTATACTCCTGCCCCTGAAACCGCCGCCGCGCATCCTCCCGGCTGATCACCTCGCGCTCGAAGGGGCGCTCTTCGGAGATAATCTCACGCATCAGTCCGGTAATCTCCTCGAGATCTTCAGGCTTCAACGGGCGCGGCAGGTCGAAGTCATAATAGAATCCGTCCTCTATGGCGGGGCCGATGGCAATCTTCGCCTCAGGGAATTTCCGCAGCACCGCCTCGGCCATTACATGCGCCATAGAGTGGCGAATGGTTTCAATATCGTTCGCTTGGGTCGACATCACTATCTCCTTACGATTCCCGTGCCAGGGTATCGGCAAAAACCGTATCTCTCGCGCTTACACCAGAACCCCGGCTCCCGCCGGATATTGTATCTTGCGAATAGAATCTATCATCCCCGATCGTCCGGAGTCTCGTCAATACCGGAACTACGGCTTTCACTCACAGGCTATTCGCATGATTCTCACGCAGGCGTCTCTCGACACCCTCTATGATCGAATCAGGAGTCGAGGCACCCGCAGAAATGCCGATCCGGCGGAGTGTAAAGGCATCCTCCGGGACCCCGTCGACATCTTCGATATGCCACGCCGATACACCGTGGGCGGCTGCAGTTCGATAGAGTCGTCGTGTGTTGGCACTCTGCATGCCGCCGATCACGAGAACCCCATCCACATCCGGTATCAAGTCGAGAAGTGCAGCCTGCCTCTTACTCGTAGCCGGGCAGATACTGTCCGCGACTTCGATCCGAGGTTGGATCTCTCGAAGGGCATCACACACTTCCACGTACTCCTCCACCCGAAGTGTAGTCTGGGCGATAACGAACGTCCTGGCCGGGAGGGCAAGTTCCTCTGTTTGGGATACATTCCGGATGACCAAACTCGTCGAGGCACACCCTTGAATCGCCCGAACCTCGCCATGATCGGGATCGCCGATGATCAGAATGCGATATCCCTCCCGTCCGTACCGTGTCACAGATTCCTGGGAACGGAGGACCCGCGGGCATGTGGCATCGACGATCTCGACTCCCCGGCGCACAAGCTCCTCCCGCACCGAGGGGGCCACCCCGTGCGCGCGGATGAGGACGACACCCTTTTCGATCTCCGACGGTACATCCACCACCCGCAGTCCTCTCGCCTTCAGCATGTTCATGGCCAAACGATTGTGGATCAGAGGACCGAGAGCATACACCGCGGCGCGGCCGGTGGAGGCGTTCCGGGACAGCGTCTTTTCGGCGATCTCCATGGCCCGACGGACGCCCATACAATACCCGCAGACCCGAGCACGAATGACTTCAGGCATCACAGTAGGGCATACGAAAGCCACGCCGGTGAGATCGATCCATGGCATACAACCCGAACATCTTCGATATCCAGCTCCTCCGGCGAACCATACAACGATACAACCTCCGAATGCAACACATGAGCACATTGAAAAACCATAGTTATTGCTACGTAGCGGATATGTAACTCCGTATAAAGCATGGTTTTTCGTATGTGCATGACATTCAAACACCTTGTACTGATCCGAAAATTGTGGAAAATACATTCCATACTGTATGTAGTGTCATCGAACGCATAAAAGTGCTCAATGTATAGTGTTCGGACACTACTCAGGAGAAGTTCCACAATTTTCGGGCCACTACATAAGGAACAGGAGACACCGTGCGAAGGAGGCATGACACGTATCGGCGAGCTTCGAGACGAATCAGAGTATTGATAGGCGTCGGCATTCTATTGGCGGCCGGTTGTCTGAGCGGGTGCTACGTAACCACGCAGGCCCGATACTTCCTGGGGTATCAGGCTTCCGCAGAAAAGATAGACCGACTCCTTCAAGACGAGACTATACAGTCCGAAACCAGAGAATTTCTCCTCCGGGTGAAGGATATCAAGAAATTCGCCGATCGACTAGGGTTGGAACAGAACGATAATTATTCCATCTACATCGACCTGAATCGTGACTACATTGCCGACGTCGTTGCAGCCGCGGAGGCTACATCGCTGGAACTCTACCACTGGCGATTCCCGATCGGATCCTTTCCGTATAAAGGTTACTTCAAGCGTCACGATGCCGTCCGGGAGGCCGAACGGCTCAAGAAGAAAGGGTATGACGTGTTCGTCCGACGGGTAGATGCGTTCAGCACGTTGGGATATTTCAAAGACCCACTCTATTCTTATATGCGAGAATATGACACCTTCAGATTGGCTTCGATGCTGATTCACGAACAGACCCATGCCACGATCTTCCTGAAAGAGAACGTGGGATTCAACGAAGAACTGGCGACGTTCGTCGGCGAGCAGGGGGCACTCGAGTATATAGAATCACGGTACGGTGTGGGCTCGATAGAATTTCAGGAGGCGTACGCCGGTATGGCCGATTCCCTACGATTCATCGAAAGCATGAAGACATTGGCGAATAGCCTCGACTCGCTCTATTCCTCCGGAATTTCCGAGGAACAGATGCTTCGCGAAAAGGAACGTATCATCTCAGAACACCAGCACCGGTTCGGCGCGACATACGAACAGCATTTCGACACCGACCGGTACAGATGGTTTACCGACTTTCCGGTGAACAATGCATTTCTGGGAACCTACATGATGTATACCCGAGAACTGTCACTCTACCAACAGACGTTCCATCGTTGCGGTGACGATCTGGGCGAATTCATCGGCCGGGTGAAGAAGGTAACCGATTACGAAGGCGACCCCAGAGTTTTCGTCGCCTCCATCGAGACGGCCGATTAGTAGTCATTATACTTTTATAGAATACCGGAAGCTCGAACCGCCGCTTATCTGAAGCGGGCCTTCACCCGTCAATGATTATCCGTCGCCATAGAGATGGACATATTGATGGAGCAGTTCTTCCGCCTTGTCTTTGCACTGGCCGCAAACCGTACCCAGCTTGGTTTTCTGCTGCAGCTCCTCGTACGTCGAAGCACCGTCCTTCACCTGTTGTTCGATCTCTTTGTCGGTCACATTCATGCACTGACAGATGATGGTCGCCTCTTCCTCCTGGATCTTCTCCTCCTGCCCCGTCTTCCGGTAAAAATCGTCGATGGCATCTCTGAGCGCCTTGTCGCCGAGTACCGAGCAGTGGAACTTCTGTTCCGGTAGTCCTCCCAGGTCTTCGACGATATCTTTGGGTCGAATTCGGTACGCCTCGTCGAGAGTCATTCCCTTGATCTTCTCGGACAATGCCGAGGTGCTCGCGATCGCACTCGCGCAGCCATACGTCTTCCATTTGCAATCGCTGATCCGGTCGTCCTTTACCTTGATCAGCATCATCATCTGGTCACCGCACTTGATATTCCCGACAATACCCTTGCCGTCGGCTTCGTAGGAGTCCTCATCCTCCAGGACATTCTTCGGATTCATGAAGTGGTCCTTGACTTTCTCAGAGTACAGCCAGTTGAATGCCGAGTTCATCGTATCCTCCTATGAAAACCGGCCGAAACGCAGTATCACGATATCGTTCCGGCCTTCCGCTTGCTGTCCGCATACACCGTCGACATGGAGCGGATTCGCTGAATCACCTCGGGAAGCTTCTCAAGAACATACGCTACATCCTCTTGTGTATTCTCCCGGCCCAGGCTGAACCGAATGGAACCATGTGCCAGTTCCGCATCCATGCCGGTGGCGAGAAGCACGTGGGATGGGTCCAGCGAGCCGGATGCACACGCAGAGCCGGTAGAGACATAGATGCCCTCCATATCCAGATAGAGGAGAATCGCCTCACCTTCCGCCCCTGCGAATGAGACATTCAGGGTCCCGGGTAACGTATCGGTGGGATGACCGTTCACGCTGATATCGGGAATCGAAGCCTCGATTCCGCACAACAGCATATCCCGCAGCTCCGCCTCTCGCTTCGCTTCAGCCTCGAAATCCGCCGCGGCCTCAACCGCCGCGCCGAGGCCGATTATTCCGGTGGTATTCAGCGTACCGGCCCGACGACCGTCTTCTTGGTGACCGCCATGGATGAGGGTGCAATAGGGAGAACCCCTGCGCGTGTATAATCCGCCGATCCCCTTGGGTCCGTACAGTTTATGTCCCGAAAAGCTCATGAAATCGACGTCTAACTCCCGTGCGTCTACCGGTACTTTCCCCAGCGCCTGTACGGCATCCGTGTGCACCAGGGTTCCGTGCTCGCGGGCTATCCGGCTGATGGCCTTAATATCCTGAATGGTTCCGATCTCGTTGTTCGCCATCATGATCGAGACGAGGCCGGTCTTATCCGAAATTTTCTCTTCAAACTCCCGCAGATCGATCTTGCCGGTCTCATCCACGCCGATTATATGACACGTAATTCCCCTGCCCCGCAAAATCCGGATCGTATTCAACACGCTCGGATGCTCGATAGCACTCGTGATGATCTCGCGTCGGGTAGCGGGACACCGCCTGCAATCGGAATCGGTGCAGGTCATGAGCTTCAGGACCGTATTGTTCGATTCCGAACCGCCGCCCGTGAAGATGATCTCCTCGGGACCGGCGCCGATGAATGCCGCGACCGCCTCCCGACTCTCCTCTATCTTGGCCCGGGCCTCTCTCCCGGGAGTGTGCATACTCGAAGCATTCCCGTACATCGAAAACGACTCGATTAGGGCTCGGGTAACTGCCGGATGTAGGGGAGTGGTGGCGTTGTAATCCATGTAAACATCTTCTCTGCTCATCTCACTTCCCTCCCTTTCATCTACTTCTCCCGCCTGTTTGTTTAACACCGAATCACCACAGTATTAGCACAGAATCGTTGCGATCCGATATTCCAACTTTCATCGGAGATCCATCATCCTTCGAAGAGGAACCATGGCCCTCTTCGCCGTGTCGGGATCGAGCTCTATCCTGCGTTGCATTCGTTCCATCGACGTGAGTACATCCTCCGGGCGGATCTTCTTCATATTCACACACAATCCCCTGCCCGAGAGTGGAATATACCGATGCCCGGGAACTTCGCGTTCGAGCCTTTCGATTAGTCCGATCTCCGTACCGATTACGAATACACCGCCAGGCTCCGTCTTCCTGCAATACTGGAACATGCCCTCGGTACTGCCGACATAGTCAGCCATCTCGGTGACAGTCGGGTCACACTCCGGATGTACGAGGACTTGGGCGTCAGGATAGGTGGCTCTGGCCGAACGAACATCCTCCGCCGTGAATCTGGCGTGAACGGGGCAAAATCCCTCCCACAGAATCAGCTCTCTTCCGGCTTGTTCGGCCACCCATTGTCCCAGGTTCCGATCGGGAACGAAGATGATCGGCTTTTCCCGTGGAATTGATTCGACCACCCGAACCGCGTTTGATGAGGTGCAGCAGATATCGCTCTCGGCCTTCACCTCGGCACCAGAGTTCACATAGGTCACGACCACCGCATCAGGATGTTGCTCCCTGAGTGTCCTGACAGCCTCCGGTGTCGCCATATCGGCCATCGGGCACCCCGCGTCGGGTACCGGCAGCAGCACGGTCTTGTCGGGATTGAGCAGTTTCGCGCTCTCGGCCATGAATCGAACTCCGCAGAATACGATCACCCTAGCATCGGTCTCGGCGGCCTCGACACATAAACCGAGGGAATCTCCGATGAAGTCCCCGAGCTCCTGTATCTCTCCGGGCTGGTAACTGTGAGACAGAATTACAGCACCGAGTTCAAGCTTTTTCTTACGAATCTCATCGTGTATAGTCGCCTTGGTCGGCAAATCGCAATCTCCTTTAATCCCTACCAATCTTGTATGGATTATACTAAACTCACGTCACGGAGTCAAGTCGTCGTAAAATCGGTTTCCTGATCGATGGTCACATCAGTCCTCAGAGACCTGCCAGACCGTGAAGATCGAAAGTGCATTATCATTGGAAGACCCGGCAACCAACGCATCGCCGGTAGGGGTGAACCGTAGCGCCCTGCACCCGTCCAGTCCGGTGACTCCCGGGTCTGCGTTCGACCACGATCCAGAGTAGGAGAGAGTCCCTGTCGCGACGTCTCGACCGAACAGCGCAACGGCATCATCGCCGGCCCCCGCAGTGGCGACCATCGATCCGTCCGGTGAAATACACACATCTCGGCAGTACCGAAGACCTTCGACTCCCTCCTCTCCATCCCGGTAATATCCGCTGTATGCGTACACGCCATCCGATCCTCGGGAGAAGTGAGTCACCGCGTTATCGTAATACGATGCCACATAGACCGATTCACCGTCGGGAGTGACCCCGATTCCGGAGGGAGCATTGAGAGTTTGTACCGGGTCCGTTCCGTCTCGAAAGTGTTGGGCGTAGTGAATCAGACCTGTTACGGCATCACGCTCGAATACGATGACAGCGTCTCCAGACCAGGCGGTACAGAAGAGCCTGTCTCCGGTCACCGCCAACCGGATCGGTTCGTCCAAGAGTGTACTGTCGACAGTCACGTCCGTCGCCTGGAGGAGCTGTACACGTTCCGGAGGCATGTCGTCATCGTTCAGGCCGTCGAAACGGAATACACTGATCGTATTACTTCCTCCGGCGGCGGCATAGAGGAATGCACCGTCTGGGGAAAATGAGACACTCTCCACTCCGACGAGGCCGTCATACTGCACACCGTCTTCGATGATCGAGTGAAACTCCAGGTCCGCGGGCTCCGCCTCATCATACCCGATCGATAAGAAACCCACTGAGTCGGTCTTCCTGGCGGCCACCGCCACGACCAGACCGTCCGGTGAGACCGCCACATCTGCGGGTCCACCCATTCCGCCGATATCGGCACGCTTGAGGATCCGGACCGGAGTGAGAAGGTTTTGTTCCCATCGCCAGAGTCCGATGGCATCCTCATCGTATCCGGCGCTGATGATCCCCCCTGTGAACGATTCACCCGCCGGGAGCGTACACACAGCCCGACTCCCGGATAATCCGTCGATCTCTCCGACGCCGTCGAACAGACTGCAGAAATAGGACCATGCTCCTATCGGAACCGGATCAACCACTCGAAGCGTTGCGGCCGCGGAACCCTGCCTTTCGACGGTACCGCAGACCAGGTCGATCCGGTTCCAAGGCGCGAGGTCACCGGTGTCGACCTGAATGGTCCTGCCCGATCCGATGGAAATCCCGTTGGCATACCACTCATACCCTACACCCTCAGGAAGAATAGTGTCCCCAGAGGCGACGGTTTCGGGCGCAGGCCCGGTGAATACCGCCGTCACACCACGAAAAACAAATGCAGGCAGAAGCATATCGGACGGATCCAACGACTGCAAGTTCGGCAGGACCAGCGAAATTCCCAGCGATGTAGGGCCTAGGGATTCGGATAACGGCAGATCATACGATCCGGACACGGTGAGTCCGTCCAATACACACACCGATTCCGCGATCCCCCCGAGAATCGTCTCATTCTGCGATGCAGTTACCGTGAGAAGGTAATACCCGGTTGCCAGGGACTCGTTCATATACGAGGCGGAATACTCATCCACGACGAACTCCACAGACTGCGGATCGCCCTCCATCGGCGTGAGTTCCGCCGAAATTTGCGGCGACGCCGGGGCATCCCAGGAGAGAGCGATAGCCAAGACACCGGCACCCTCGACGGGACCGAGAGTCACCGAGCAGTCGGTGCTCCTCCCCGCGAGCAGCATCACAGTCGCGGTACCTTGGGCCAGGACGGTTTCAGCCGACCGGAGGGTCGCGGTCACACTCCACGCACCGGGAGCCAGCTCGGAGACCACACAACCGCCGTCCACGCCAATCTCAGAAAATATCTCACCACCCGGTCCGACGCCTTCCACCGTCACCGACGCATTCTCGAGGTCCACATCAGGCATCAGGGTTCGTTCTCCCTCTCCGTGTAAGCCATATGTGATCCGGCATTCAGCCCGCTCCACCGTCCCATGGGAGCACCCCATACACGTGTAGAGCACCAATACAGCGAGAGCCACACTCCATCTTGTCATCATACCATGTTCCTCCATTTCGGGCCGAATCGTGAACGTACGCCTCTCTCGGCGCGGTTCATCGAGTTTTATTTCAATGGCCCTTACTGAAGGTTAGGGGCGAATCGTCGTGCCGCTTCAGGAGAAATTACGAATTGTCTGGGAACAACGGTATGCGCTATGGCCCGACTAACCCTCTCCGATTAGCCCCCTACAAGTCGAGACTGGCACCGAGTCAGGAATCGGATCCGGATTCATTCACAGGTCGAAAGCGCCGCCAAAACCGGAAGTGTCGGACGTACCCGCACTCCTCCGGCAGATATCGGACGAAAAGGGCGTGGAATATGGTCATCTTCCGGCATTCCGGGCACACACTGAATCGGTTCTCGTACACCCGGCAGAGACGGCTGTTCGTATCGAGATATTCACAAGGTGCGTCATGCCGAACAATGACCCGCCCATTGATGATATCTTTCTCGTAACAGCATCGGCCGCAATGGTGGCAGTAAGATTCCCACGTACGTCTGCGATTACGGCGTGCCGTCCTGATTATTGAGAAGAGAGATCGCATCTTTGAACCAATCAGCACGATTCCGAACTCCCCGTGTTCCGTCTACCGATTAGAAGTCGAGAGGCGCATAGTACCCGGATTCATCACGGCCGCTCTTGTTGAAGAGGAAGACCTCGACTTCGACGGGAAGATATGCGTTGCCGAAATCCGAGTCCTGCCGCGAGGTATATTGAAGAACATATGTCCCCATCTTCCTCGAGCGAATATCTCGCACGATTCCCGCGATCCCTTCCGGTCTGTAGAGATAGTAACTCCTCCCGCCGGTTTCCTCACACAGGTATTCGTACTCGGGCGTCATCACACCATCCTGCAGATAGACACAGTAGAATCCGATCCCGTTGTTCCGGAGATATTGGGCAAGTTCGACCAGTCGATACGTGCTGAAGGCATCGGCCGGCATCTCGCCACTCGAGAGCATCACGATAGACGGGAATTCCCTGTTCTGGAGGAGTTCCGTCGTCGCCATACGGAGCCCGAGATCGAAACGCCACTGCGGCCCGTACGCGCCGGTCTCGGTTACCGCATTCCGAACCGTACCAAGAGCCGGCGTTTTCCCGGTCTCTACCACGGCTTCGGTACCGGCGGTGACCACGAAAATTGATCCGCGACCCGCGTGGGCCCGGTACACCTCCTCTGCCGCGTATTGTAATTCATCCTGGAGGGCTTCGGTTTCGTCTGAACGTTCGATCAGGAGAGCGATGTCGGAACCTTCGGCGGTATCTCCGGTAAAGAGAAATTCCGGTTGCTCCACGGACCCCCGGTTCTCGGTCACGAAGAAGTTATTGCCGCTGAGCCCCACATACGGCTCCCCGTACCGATCCTGAACCGACACGTCGACGGTCACGAGTGGAAACTCATCCGATATGACACGATCGATTCTTACGAAAAATCCCGTATACATGCTGGTCCGGGGGGCCAACATGATGATCCTTTGCCCCTCGAGATCGGAAACTAGAATATTCCCGTTCAGGTCTACCGCCGCTTTCGTGACACGACTATTCGTACCTGAAAAATCCGCAAGGACGGTAAGCCTCTCGGTCTCCGGATCATAGGTTACGACGCGAGATGAATCGGCAATCAGGAGGGTATCATCGTGCAAGGTTACGATTCCCTCCGGTGCGGAGAGGAGCCCACCTGCCATGACTCCCAGGAAGTTGCCGTTAAGGTCGAACACAGAGAGGTCTCCGCGTATCTGGTCCGCCACCACCAGCGTCTCCCCACGGATCGTCACGCCGGACGGTGAGAGCAGACCTTCATACCCGTCGGTTCCGCCTCCGAAGGCGTGCACGAATTCGCCATCCTCGTCGAACTTGCTTATCCGCCGGTTCCCGAGATCGGAGACGTATAGATACCCGTACGTGTCGACGTCGATATACTGAGGCCCCAGGAGTTGTCCCGGACCGAGTCCTCTCTCTCCGAAGGTGAAGATGTCGGTTCCGTCGGGGCGACATCTGGTGATCCTGTCACCGTTGAATTCGGTAATATACAGATATCCGTTCGGGGCGGTTACCAGATCGAACGGGTGATCCAGTCCTTCGAAGCTGCCCTGGATCGTCCGAGTCCTGGCGCCGTTGGCATTGAACGCGAGTACCTCGTTCGATCCGTAGGCACACACGATGAATCCGCCGATACCGAAAGGATTTACCGATGTAGGTCTCAGGAAAAGATCATACTGGGCCCTCCGTCCCGCAACGGAGTAAAGCTCGACGAACTGGTCGAGAACCTGTAACTCCCGATCGATGCCTCGTCGGGCCTCGATCGTTTCAATAATAAAATCGAGCAGTGGGGATCCCTCCCCCGACGCGGCCACCTCGCCCCAGATGCTGAGTGCCGTCTCTTCCAGCCCCGACTTGTAGTATGCACGGCCTAGCCACACACGGACGAGGGGGTTTTCCGGCTTATACGAAAGGGACTTCTCAAAGGAGAGGATCGCATTATTGTAGTGTCCCCGGTGGAAGGCGACGACTCCCCACCGCAGCTCCTCGGCGGCACTGACCGCATCCATGTCGATGTTCTGAGAACGTAACGAGTCATCAGGCAGGAATGCAACAAAGAGTGAGAGGATACAGAAAAAGATTAGATGATATCTTCGAATCACGATGGGGAGTATACAACGATTCAGGCGTGAATATCTACCGAATGTTCTTCGAGAGGCAGCGATACCTCACCACGTAGACCAAGGTACAAGATCGCCTTGATATCTTTCGGCTCGATCAGGGGAATATCTTTGATCCGGGTTGACCGAGGCTGAGCCAGGTTGAGCGTGTTTCCGTCGATTGTAGGAACCATCATACGCATATCCGCCTTTACCTATATAATCGACAGACAATTTCAGTTTTTTACACTTTTCTTTTCTCTATCTCTTCTCTTCTCATTATTTTATGATACTTGTATTTCCCATAGTACTTCCCATATCGTTTTCACCTGTTTTATACACATAGGAGGCATAGGATCGGTCCGGACGGAGGGGAAAACAGATAAACGGTCAGCCTTCATCCGTATGCATTATATCGAGTACTATCCTGAGATGCTCGGTGATCTCTCGATTTCCTTTACTGAGAGAGTAGGCTTTCCGGAGGTATTCTCTGGCCTCCTCGTATCTACCCAGCTTGTAGCAAGCCCAGCCGAGTGAATCGAGATATGCGGGATATTCGGGACGGGATTTCACCGCGACCTTGCAGTGCCTGACGGCATTTTCCAATTCCAGCTCTTCGTCCGCCAGTATGAAACCGAGGGAGTTATGTGCATTGGCGTTCCCGGGATCCAGTTCCAACGCATTTCTCAAAGATTCGAGACTCTCGGTAACCATATCCTGTTCGTATTGAATAAAAGCACATGCGGAATATACCTGGGCCGATTCGAATCCCGAGGCGAGAACCTGCTTTAGTTCGAATTCGGCCAGCTTGTATCGTTTGGTCATGCAGTAGATGTACGCCAGCAGCATTCGGCCCTGATATACCCGCAGTATGTCCGTGTGGGTCGTGACAACCTGCTCCAGATAGACCAAGGCCTCATCGTATTCACCGAGCTGGGCATGACATAGACCAAGATAGTAGGCAATCTCGATATTTTCGGCGGGATTCTCATCCAGAGACATCAAATCCTGCAGCGCCTGCCGATACCGCTTCGATTCGTACGATCGAACGGCACGGTCCAGTCTCTCATCCTTATCCATACGGACCCTTGTTCATTCTACTCAGAAACGCCCATCCCGGGAAGATCAAATTCGGCCTCCCTGTAGGCCGCGACTTCTGCATGGTTCACGGGATGCAAATACACCGGGGAGACGGAGATCCGCCCCATGGTTACCGCGGCCCAATCGGTTCCCGCTTCTTCCCTCGCAATCGCGGTTGAACCATGCAGGAGAAAGTACCTGTCCCGTTCATTCAACCCGAACTCACGGACGCTGTCGGAATAGATGCGCATGGAGGGACGTGTGACTTCGACGGTCCAGTCGGACAATTTCGCCGGCTGCGGCACATTCACATTGAGGAAGTGATGCCGGTCCCATAACTCCAGAAAAAGATCCAAGTTCTTGGCGATGAATTCGGCCGCAGCACCGAATGCCAATCCTTCGACATCTTGAGGGTTTCCCACCGCCGATACCGCCACGGCCGGAGATCCCATAAGAGCAGCCTGTCGTGCCGCCGCGGCGGTGCCGGAGTAGATGATGTCGGTGCCGAGATTAGGCCCGTGATTGATCCCGGATATGACCAGGTCCGGCTTTAGATCCACAGCGCCGAGGAGTGAGTAGAGTACGCAGTCCGCCGGTGACCCTCCACAAGCATACGCATTCTCTCCCATCTTCCTAAAATGAACCGGATTCCTGAGGGTGATCGAGTGGGAAAGGCCGCTCCGCTCTCCGTCGGGGGCCACCACGCACACGTCGTGGGTATCCAGCGCATTGTGGAGTGCCCTCAAACCGGCACTTCCGAAACCATCGTCATTTGTAAGAAGTATTTTCATGTGTGCCTTCAGTTCTCCGGATAAATCAGCCTCGTTCCGTCCGCCGGATCGCATTCCAAGATCACCGGACTGAACCCGAAGATCCGTTCATACTCATCGAGGCGTTCTCGATAATCGTCCATCGCCGAGTTTTCTATCAACATGACGGTGCATCCGCCGTATCCATGACCGGTCATCCTGGCACCCAGGACGCCGGTAATCTCTGTTGCACGTTTCACGAGCCAGTCTACTTCGGGACAGGAAACCTCATAGTTATCCCTGAGACTCTCGTGGGATCTGGTCATGAGTTTCCCGAGCGCGACCAGGTCTTTTTCCTTCAGGGCCTGACGTGCCTCGAGCACTCGTTCGTTCTCACCTACAACATGCAGACAGATCCTCCTGAGGGATTCCGGTACGAAACCCATACTCGCTTTGAGGTCGTCGGTAGAATAATCCCTGAGTGCGATTCCCTGCTTCCGACGCCCGAGATACTTCACGCAATCCCTGCATTCGTCGAGACGATCTTGAAGATCAAACTCGACGGTCGCCGAAGGGACATTCGAGTTGGTGACCAGTATTTTCACGTCTTCTAAGGTCACCGGCGTGTAACCATACTCCAGGTTCCGTAAATCAAGCATCATCGCAGTACCGGCCTTCGCCAGGGTCGAGACGAAGTGGTCGGTAATCTCGGTTTCAATATTCATGAATGACGATTCCGCACTGAACGAACTCTGGACCGCCTGGATATCGGTGAGGTCGAATGAGAACAGTTTCCGTATTGCAGTCATGGTGGCGACACACAGGGCGGCAGAGGATCCGAGTCCGATACCCGGCGGCACATCACTCTGTATCGTGACGTTGAGCCCTCTCAGCTCCAGTCCCAATCTCTGAAGCGAATAGAGGACCCCCTTGGGGTAGTTCGCCCAGCGATCCTCCCTCTTGTACTTCAGGTTGGGAATCGTAGTCTTCTTTCGCTCACCGAGGTCGGCGGAAAAAAACCGCAGGGATACATCGTCCCGGAAAGAGATCCCGACACGAATCGTGCGGTTCAGGCCTATCTGCAGCACATAGCCTTCGTTATAGTCGGTATGCTCCCCCATGAGATTTACAACTCCCGGAGCCTCTGCGATCACCTCCGGCTCACAGTCGTACTCACTCACGTGGTGGGAAATTAGGTCGTCCATTATGATCCTCGCGGGGCTCATGATTCGAGTGCGGAATATATGGTGACATGAGTGACCATTCCGGAAATCGACGGTCGGTAGAACGAATCGCTCCCGAACTACACCAGTAAAGCCCCAGTCGATTTTTATTTCGATTCGTCGTCCTATATTACCGGAATTGACGGTAAAATGCAACGCATTTTGCAATTTCAAATCGACCCGGGTCTTGTATCGTGAAAGAAAAACCAGGTATGATCCACCGATATGAGACTCCGATTGCTGGGGACCGTGCTTTTCTCCGCATTACTCATCTCCGCGGCCCTTCCCAATGAGGTGTTCCATTACGGAAATCCGATCCTCGGCCTCGTCTGCATCGTACCGTTCCTCTACGGTGTGTCCAGGTCGCCGACAATCCGATTCACCATCCTGTTGGGGGCCGTCTTCGGCGGAGTCTCTACCGGCGTTACCTATTTTTGGCTACTGTTCTTCCAGGATTTCTCGGTATGGACGATTTCGGGGGTGGTTTTCGCCCATACCCTTTACTTCGTACTCTTCGCTCCCATATTCCGCGGCCTGTATCTGAGGAACGGCCGGATGAGACCGTTTCTCATCGCAGCCGCCTGGGTTGCCTACGAATACTTCAAATCCAACGGATACATCGGATTCCCGTGGGGATTGCTGGCCATGCCGGTGGGAATGATACTCCCCCTGTGCCAGATAGCCGACATCACCGGCGTCTGGGGGGTATCGTATCTGGTGGCCGCAATCAACGCGGTACTGGCTGAGGTGCTTCTCTCTCATGATGTATCGATGGGACTCTCCAGTAGAGTCTCCGGTAAATATCCACAGGAAATTTCTCTCAGGTTCATCGAGGCGAATCGAGAAACGATACCGGGACTACGTGGGACAATGGGTGATTCAAACACTCGCAGATACGCAACATCGATCATTGTCATTTGTATCGCCGTTGTCGGCTACGGTACCGCTCGACTCGTCGCGCCGGAATCGTATGACCGGGAACTCAGGCTGATCATGGTGCAGCAAAACGTAGATTCCTGGCGCCGGGGGAAGGAAGCCCTCGGATTACAGAGAGGCCAGGAGTTGACCCGCGAGGCCCTCGACATGGCGAAAGTACCTCCGCACCTTGTCACCTGGAGTGAAAACTCACTCAGGAGGCCTTTTACCGAATATCAGGGATACTTCAACGTGACGCCGGAAGGAGATCCGTTTCTCTCATTCCTACGGGAGATTCACCTTCCCCTCCTCACCGGAGCCCCCTACGCCATCGACCTCAAAGAGCGGAAGATCATGAACGGCGCCGTCCTGCTCTCACCCGAGGGAAGAGTTGAGTCCTACTACGGAAAGACCCACGCCGTTCCTCTCGCCGAACATATCCCCTTCTGGGAGAATACATTGGTCCAGACGTTTTTCCGAAACGTGATCGGTCTTACTTCCGGTGGTTGGACCCTCGGGTCCGATCTTACGGTGTTCTCGGTCACCGTCGATGACGGCTCAGATGTCCGGTTTTGTACACCAATCTGCTTCGAGGACTCGTTTCCGGATCTGTGCCGTCGAATGATCGCCTCCGGTGCCGATCTGTTGATCAACCTCACCAACGACTCGTGGTCGAAGACGGTCTCGGGAGAGACCCAGCACTTCGCCGCGGCCAGATTCAGAGCGATAGAAAACCGCCGCCCATTGGTGCGCTCGACGAATGCCGGAGTGACCACAATAATCGATGCCAAAGGCAGGATCACCTACTCCCTTCGCCTATACGAGGCCGATACACTCTACGGACGAGTCAGGCTGAATTCAGAAAGACCTGATACGGCGTACTCGAGTCTGGGAGATTATTTCCCGATATTCCTCGCTGTAGTGGTTCTGTGTGTATTGATTACGCGTAGTCCCGGCGACAGCACCCGCCGCCGGCTATCGCAGATATTCTACAACAAGCAGTAGGCACCCGCAGATAGTACTCAGGTTGTGTCCTTGATTCCATACTTTCTCTTGAACCGTTCGACTCGACCTGCGGTATCCACCAGCTTCTGTTTGCCGGTGAAAAATGGATGGCACTTCGAGCAGATCTCTACATCGATATTCTTCGCAGTCGAACGTGTCTCGATAACATTTCCACACGCACAGGTGATGGTGGTAAAATCATATTTCGGATGTATTCCCTTCTTCATACTCTGCCTTCCGCTCCTTCTCTATCCTTCTGTAAACGTCGGCTATAGACATCGACGATCATTAATCGGTCGACCCGGTAGTGTTCATGGATCGCATAAAGACATCATTATTCTTGGTTTTACGCATTCTGTCAACCAATAGCTCTGTTGTCTCGATATCATCCATCGGACCGATGACCTTCCGCAAGATCCATATCTTATTCAACTCCTCCTCACGCAGCAGCAGTTCCTCCTTCCGGGTCCCTGACTTCTTTACGTTGATCGCCGGGAAGAGGCGTCTGTCGGACATTCTTCTGTCCAGGTTGATCTCCATATTGCCCGTTCCCTTGAACTCCTCGAAGATCACCTCATCCATCCGGCTACCTGTTTCGACCAGCGCAGTCGCGACGATAGTCAGGCTACCGCCCTCCTCGATATTACGGGCCGCTCCGAAGAATCGCTTCGGCTTATGGAGGGCATTTGAATCGACACCACCCGATAGAATCTTCCCTGACGTGGGTACTGTCTGGTTGTAGGCCCGGGCGAGGCGTGTAATCGAATCGAGGAGAATCACGACGTCGTGCTTATGTTCTACGAGACGCTTAGCCTTTTCCAGCACCATCTCGGTGACCTGGACGTGGCGAGTTGCCTGCTCGTCGAACGTCGAGGAGATCACCTCTGCCTGAACGTTGCGCTGCATGTCGGTAACTTCCTCAGGCCGCTCATCGATAAGCAGGACGATCAGATACACCTCAGGATGGTTCCTGGTTATGGCGTTGGCGATCTTCTGGAGTATGACGGTCTTACCCGTTCTCGGTGGAGAGACGATTAAGCCCCGTTGCCCCTTGCCGACAGGACAGAAGAGATTGATCATGCGTGTCGAGATATCTCCGTTCGGCGTTTCCAGATTTAGTTTCGCTTCCGGATAGAGAGGTGTCAGGTTATCGAAAGGCACACGGGTCTGTGCGAAGGTCGGCTCCTGAAAATTTACCGCCTCGACTCTGAGCAGGGCGAAGAACCGCTCCCCCTCCTTCGGCGGGCGAATCTGTCCGGCTACCGTATCTCCGGTGCGTAAGTTGAACAACCGAATCTGGGAGGGAGAAATATATATATCGTCGGAACCGGGAAGATAACTGTTCTGAGGAGAGCGTAAGAATCCGTATCCGTCAGGGAGGATCTCGAGAGATCCGTATGCATGGATCATACCCCCGTTCTGGGTATGATTCTTCAGAATGGAAAATATCAGTTCCTGCTTCTTCATCGATCCGATATTCTCGGCAACCACCTCACGTTTCACCGCGAGTTCACGCAGATCCGGCATACTCATCTTACTCAGATCGTTGATACTCACCCTGGATTGGCGGTCTACCTTCTCGACAGACATGACCTTCGTTCCCTTATGAGAAGGATACACATCGGCGAAGGCGGGTTCCGGGGGCTCTTCGTGAGAAACAGCGGATTCGGGGGTATCATTCTGATCGTTGACCGGTTCCAGATCCTCATCGGTATCGTTTGTGTCGCCGTTCACCGTATCTTTGATCAGCTCTACTCTCACTTTTTTCTTGCGGCCCTTCTTTCTCGGGACGACATTCACGACCGAGCCGTTTCCGTTGTCCTTCGACTTCGGCGAATCCTTACCATTGCCTCCGCTACTTCGGCGTGACCGTCGAGAATCGCTCTTGTCTTTTCGAGCACCCTCCGAACCGGCATCAGATTCCGCATTCTGACGGGCATCGTCATTCTGCACCTGTGAATCGTCGGTTGTAGCAATCTGATCGGTACCGTCTGTTTTCGTCTCTTCCTCTATCAATTCCAACTCCTTCTGCGCGACATGTCGCTCTCCTGTCGCCGCCTCACTCGAGTAACTATTACTCCGGCTTTCAGGCATTATTCTATTCTCCAAATCCTGGATTCGCCATGTTCATTGTATTATTAGGTAGTACGGAATCTACCGCGATATCCCACCGGTATGTCTCGAAGATTCAGTACCCGCATTGTGAAGAAGAAAAGGGGCGAAAACAATCATAATTCGCCTTCTGCGGTTTCATCTACACGCCTATCACCATTCTCCAGCTTGTACGAAATAGATTGTATGGCTTATTTGACGTTCTCTTCCAGCATAAAGCAAATATTATTGGCTTATTCGGTAATATGGGCGTTCTCGATGTGCCTTCTCAACAAATATATTCCCATGTGAACGCGGTGTCAAGACTCATCAGGCTTTCGGCAGCTATTTCACACAATAAAAGTGAAGTAATCGCCGCTTTCCTACGGATTATACCCCGGTCACCGTCAAATAAAAACTTGCGAGAATAGATTCCATCCTCTGTCCCTATCCCGATCCAAACCGTCCCAACGGGCTTCTCCTCCGTTCCACCGCCCGGTCCGGCAACTCCAGAAATCGCAAAGGAGATATTCGTCCTGGACAACCGCCGTGTGCCGTAGGCCATCTCTTCGACGCACTGCTTCGAGACGGCACCAAACCTCTTGATAGTTTCCGCGTCGACACCCAATATGCGGATCTTTGCATCGTTTGCATACGTCGTGAACCCGCCCCAAAAGTAGCTCGAGGAGCCCGCGACTGCGGTAATGAATCCGGCTACAATGCCTCCGGTGCATGACTCGGCACCGGAGATCGTACGTTCCCTTCGAAGCAGTGTATCGCCGAGACTCTCGGCCGCGTTCACAGACCCCTTGCGGACACATGCCGGTCCTATCCTCTCTCTCAGTACGTCAATGAACTCGTCTCTTTTTTCGGCGGAGGCGCCATTAAGAACAACGGTAGTCGCTTCAACTCCCGTATTTACCTCCCAATCGATGCCATCGGGCACAAAATGCTCGATGAGATCACAGATAACCGATTCGGGCACGAGAAAAACGGTTCCCAACGTGACGGCATCAGAGGACACAGGTATAACCATGCATAGTATGATTCTCAGACACTTTGTACGGTTTTTTTCAGCTTCTCGACCTTGGCAGAGAAGACGTCAATCGATTCGACGTCCTTGATCATCTCACATTTTCCTTCGAATATCACGCCGTCCGCGATCCTGAGTTTTGCTGTCCGAATGTTTCCGAACACCTGACCGGTAGACAACATCTCGAGCTTATCGGTTGCCACGATATTGCCGTGGATAGTTCCTCCGATGACGATAGATCCAACCTTAATATCAGCCTTGACGACGGCCCCCTCCTCAACGTATAAAAACCCATCGGATTCGATTTCGCCTTCGAACTTGCCGTCGATCTTGAGAGACTTACTGAACCGCATATTACCAGCGAAAACCGTCTCCCTGCCGAGGGTGGTGGTGATTTTCTCGTATCCCTTTTGTTCGATAGTGCGCGCCATCTCTATCCCTGTTGTGGAATCGTATTCAGAACACAAGACCGGTGACGGACCAGATTGCCGATCGAAGCCTGAGTCGTGAGATCGTCCGGCTATTTCGTCGTCATCACGAAAACGCCATCCCAATCGTCGGGTGGAGGATTCTCGAGGTAATGGGAACAACGCTGATAATAGACCTTTGATGGTCCGTCGTCCGGATCAACCTTGAGAGCGGCTGCAAACTGCTTTTTCGCGCCTTCGAAATCCATCAGCTTGTAGTGTTTTCGCCCTTCGGCGAACAACGCTAATACCTTCTTCTTCTCTTCGGTAATCATCTCGACACCCCTTTTATCTCTCTGTCCTTGAGGCTTTCGAAATGCTTCTGAAACTTCTCGTCCAGGTCCTGTAAGTTTATGCCATATTCGTGCTCGCCGTCGGGCAGGTTCTCGAGTTCGACGATCTCATCCTCCAACCCGCCAAGTGAAGCCAGAACCTGTTCGGTTTCCTTCTTCACAAGATCGACGAACTCCCTGACCGCGCTCATTTCCCCAAGGTCGAGAGCCTCCGCATTCTTTTGCAGATCGAGGACAGGTTGTTTCAGGTGTTGCGTAAAGTAGATCAACGATTTGTTTAGAGATTCGATCGATGCAATCCGCCGCTCTTTCAGTACGACACGGTTTGACAGTTCCCTCCCACGCAGGACGGCACGAATCCGAGCCAAGACTTCAGAGAAATTAAACGGCTTTGTGATATAATCCTCGATTCCCAATTCGAAACCCTCGATCTTATCTTTTACATCATCCATGGCGGAAAACATGATGATAGGGATATCCTTGTATTCGGAGTATTCTTCGCCGGTCTTGAGGATTCGGGTGACCTTCCAACCGGACAATTTGGGCATGATGTTATCGAGTATGATCAGATCCGGTATCACCGTCTTGACCTGCTCGAGGGCCTCCTCGCCATCCTCAGCCTTGTGTACCTCGAACCCCAGTTTTGAAAGCATCACATCGAAAAAATCAAGGTTTATCGGCTCATCGTCTACAATCAGTATCTTGGTTTTCATTTCCATTACTTCCGCTTCCATAGTACCCCATTGTGTAAAAGACTTTTTATTTTCCTACACATCCGGTGGATTGTCAATGCGAGTTCTCCGATTACGCAGGCTGTTTTCGCCGTCCGGCCCTACCCGATACGAAGAGTAGTATACCGCCGAGAAGGATCCCGATGGAACCTCTAATCGACCAATAGGCGAGCCAGTCGCCCCACTTCGTGAAGAGGGTTTCGGTATCTGTATGGATCGGAACATATCCGGTTATATATCCCTCGGTAAACGGTGCCAATTCGTTATCGATGCGGCCATTCGGATCTATCGAACAGGTCATTCCGGAGTTGGTGCCCCTGATGAGCGAACGGCGATTTTCGACGGCCCTGAACACCGATATCTGCAGGTGTTGCATCTGAGCAGCCACCGATCCCGACCATGAGTCGTTCGTCAGATTGATGATCACATCGGCGCCGCGACGCACAAACTCACGCGAGAGATATCCAAAGACGTCCTCGAAGCAGATAGGAGTCGAAAATTTTATCCCGTCGACTTCGAACACGGTCCACTCCGTCCCCCTCTTCCAGAAGTGATAATCGTTGTCAACGAGTATCTGATAAAACCGCGGGAAGAGATCCTTATGAGGGAAGTTTTCAGTAAACGGCACCAGGTGGATCTTGCGGTAGGTCTGCTTCAACTCTCCATCCTGATACAATACAACCGCGTTGTAATCGACGTAGTCGACATCGCCATCCTCCGGCTCCGGGAGCTGACGATCGTCGTTTCCGAACACGAAGGGGGTATCCTGTGCATCCAGAAACTCTCGAAGCCGGAGTACGAGCTCGTAATACTCCCGGTTGGTTCTTCGCCTGGTATGCCAGTCTATGCCGGGAACGAACGCCGTCTCGGACCAGATAACGATATCCGGATCCTCCTTGAGTGCTTCGTTGCTCAATCGTATCAAGATATCGAGGTTACTGGAATACGACCGGAGTCCATACTCCCAGGTATCGGCGTTATGCTGTACCAGCGCGACTTTCCATCTTCGATCGTTCTCGAGATCTACGGGGGATATAAATCCGTAGACCAGGACCGCGACGAAAACGCACCCGTATACAATCGCCGCGAGATACCTGGCTTGTAGAAAATTCAGAACCTCAAGCCAGGTTCCGGTGGAAGAAATCGCCTCGCCGGCATCATCTGCTTCGTGTTCTTCATATGCCGGCCTCTCCATCGAAGGCTCCGTGATCCCCTCCGAAGAACCCCTGCCGGCTGTGACCGCATCGAATCCTTTCGCGACGGCATTCCCGAGGAGGGCCGACGGAAATACTACGAGATAACACACCCCCCAGACGCCGGTAACAGATACAATCTGAATGAGCGGGAGAAACGTATACTGTGAGTATCCGATTATTCCATAAGGATACCCGTGGAATCCACGAGTCCGCAGATATTCGTATGCGACCCAGATTACCGTCTGCACGAGAAATCCATACCGTGGGAATAGGGTATCCGCGAGCTTCAACACCGGAAACAGCAGGAAAAAATATGCCGCATATATCGTAGGCACGATGAAGATCGAGAGCGGATGGAAGGTCACGAGCCAAAAGTTGAAAATAGAATAGGAACAGAAGCCGTACAGCAAGCCATAGAAGGCTATCCCGATCCAGCCGGAACGGTGCACTAGTATAAATACCGGAACAAGTGCGATGAACGCCAGAGGAAACCAACCGGCTTCAGACAGAAAACTAGGAAATGAGAGGGCGAAAATGAGAGATCCGACCAAGACCAACCCGAGATTTATCAACACATCGACGAGGGTATGCTTACCCCGCTGAGATCCATTTCCACAATCATGATCTGTTATTCGAGCTGCAGATTTCACGGTGGAACGGCGACGGGTCCGATTACGAGTTGCCAAGACGCCTATCTCACTTCCGCAACGGCCATGCGATGTTCTTGAGTTCTTTCCCAGGTCTGAATGCAGCGACCCCATGAGTACTCACGGGTACGATCTCACCGGTCTTCGGATTGCGGGCACGGGCACGCCCCTTGCGGGTCCGTATCTCGAAGGTGCCGAACCCCCGCAGCTCCACAACCCGATCATCACCGAGTGCATCCTTGACCTCATTGAAAAACTCGTCGACTATTGCATGAACAACCACCCGCTGAGCGGAGATCCGTTCCGATATGTTGTCGACAATTTCTGCTTTTGTGAGTTTCGAGGATGCCACGGTTTTCTCCGATCGCGATCGCTTCCGACGGAATCCGGCTCCGATACGACCGTCCAGATGTCTTGATGCCCGGATCGGGTCTGGATCGCTCTTCGACCGGGGAATCGCCCATATCACCGTTCCGGCAGTCCCCCGGTATAGCTCCGTCCCCCTCCGCCGGTATCACCCGAGCATGTCGGCAGAACGAAGATCTGTATTGATTCCTCTTCGACCAGCTTACCCGCTAATCGAATTGAGGAGCTTCTGCATCCTCGACTTTTTGCGGGCTACCATGTTCTTGTGAAAGATGCCCTTTCGACCGGCGGTATCAAGCAACTTAACCATCGACCGGAAGCTCTGCTCAGCCGCGGATTCATCCTTGGATTCGACAGCCTGGGTAAACCTCTTGACGGCCGAACGAACCTCACTCTTCACTGCTCTATTACGCAGTCTGCGTTTTTCGCTTTGACGGTGACGTTTCACCGCCGAACCTTGTTCAGGCAATGGGGATTCCTCCTATTGGGACTATCGGGAATAATGACTGCAACGTACCAGACAAATCGTTTCCTGTCAAGCCTTTAATCGAATACACACCAATTCCAAACGTGGCAGTAGCTACACTTGGAATGTGCATGGTCACTCTGTTTTTTATGCCTTTTCGAGGCGAGCCGCCCTATTCCATCGCCTTCATCCCCGCGGCGGAGCCGCGAAGTTTTCGGCTATACTGGAAATAAAAAAACCGCTCCGATACCGGCAGATCCGATATCCGGAACGGTTGTCTGCGAGGGATTCCGGCAAGAACTCCGTTCTTACCGGAAATCCCGAGGCCTGCGCTCTCTCCGGTTACATTTTTCGCACTCGGCGATATTACGTAGCTTTCCATTTGTAAAAACGGACCGCATTTTGATTTCGCCTCCACACACACATTCAAACCGTTGAGTCGCAGACCCGGCTCTGGCGTTCTTACTGATCTGTGCCATCTTCTACTCCTTTCCCGGCTCGTTCTGAACGAGCCCTCCGGGTCTATTGGCGCAGAAAATAACACGCCGAAACCGGTATGTCAAGCTGAAAATCGTAAAAATCGACTACTCCCCTTCGAACGCGGTAGACGGTAGAATCCAGCGGTCTCCCTCTCGAGAAAACTTACTCAGGGATACCTCGAAGATTCCGCCTTCGCCTCCGGAGATTCGGGCGGTTTTTGTGAATATATTCACCTCATTTATCTTATAGGTCTGTCCATCGATCTTGAGGCGGTGACCTTCGGCGGGATATTTTTTCTTTTCGTCGTGGTAGAAGTCATACTCGTAAGAAAGACAGCAGAGCAACCGTCCGCACGGACCGGAGATCTTCATGGAATTCAAAGACAGGTTCTGCTCTTTCGCCATCTTTATCGAAACCGGGCGGAGTCGATCGGTGACGGCGTGGCAGCAGTAACACCGTCCGCAAACGGCGACGCCTCCGAGTACTCTCGATTCGTCGCGAACCCCTATCTGGCGCAGCTCGATTCGCATCTTGAACACACTCACCAGATCCTTCACCAAGGCCCGGAAATCTACTCTGGATTCTGCGGTAAAGAAGAATAACACCTTCGGTTCATCCACCAGATAGTGTGCCGAGACGAGTTTCATATTTAAACCGTGTTTTGTTATCTTCTCTCGACAAATCTCGATGGCCCGGGCTTCTCGTTCCTTGTTCTGAACACTTCGCTGAAGGTCCGATTCGGTTGCCCGTCGAATGATGTTGGGAATGCCGCCCTTTCCCGACTTCCCATTCTTGTTGGTCGGGGAATCCTTCATCGGTCCTAAAATCACCCCGAGGTCTTTACCGTATCTGCTCGGAACCACCACCGAATCACCTACCGTGAAGGTCTCGTCGGTCTCTGATCTACACAGCATAGTCTCACAACTATGCACAAGCTTTACCTTATATATGATATCTCTCTTCTCAGTCGGCGTTTCGCCGTCGGAATTCGGATTTTGAGTTTCGGTTGGATTCTGATTACCACTCACCGGTGACTCCTATTTTGCGCTCTAGCAAGCGTTACTATTGACGGTGCTCATATCAGTATCATTTCATAAGATCCACAAGCATCCCGTTGATCTCTTCCACAGTACTCAAAATTCTCATCTGATCGTATTGGTTTTGTAGCACACCGTTCGCCAGCTTGTCGAGTTCGGCATTTATCACCTGGATTACAGCATATTTCTTGCGGCTCTTCAGCGGATTGAAGTGGGACTGAGCCGTACTCTCTACACTCAGACTGCGACTCACCACGTAGCGCATGAATTTCGTGACAACATCCCGATACTCCCTGATGGCGCTCAGAGTCGGCCGGTTCTTCAACCGATCTCCGTACTCGTGTACGTCATCGAGCATCTCCTCAAGCGATTCGTTCTCGTAGAGGGGCCGGAACGGATGGACACGATGAATACCCATCGATTCGAGAGTTTCACCGAAGCCGGTCTGAGGGATGGAATTCGTGTCTTTGACCGTGCCGCTTTTTTTCCGTTTCCTGTACGATCTGGAAGGGAGGCCGGATGGATCTATCTTTTCCAAGCGGAATACCCCTTCATAGAGGAAGGAGCAGCGGACTCATCCTTGACATCGGCGGACGCCGGATTCGAAAAAGAACGGATATTGTCGGAAAACTCTTCAGGCTCGACATCCGGTTCGAGATCGCTCGATTTCGAAGGGTGTTTCGCGATTACGCAGCTGCCCTGAATGATCACCCCCTCCTCTACGATCAGTCGAGGGGAGGAAACATTACCGAGGAGCATGCCGGTGGAGAGTATTATTACCTTCTCAGAGGCAAGAATATCACCTTTTACCACACCGCCGATAACAACGGTGCCGGCCTGAATGGCGCACTCCGCGCGGCCGTTCTTTCCGATCAACACCTTGTCAGTGGTTTCGATTGTTCCCGAGAAATCGCCGTCGATACGCAGCAACCCGTTGAGGCTCAAATCGCCTGTGAACCGAGTGCCCTCACCGACTATCGAGTTGATGAAGGATCCGTCCTCAATAAGATGGTCTCCCATTTCCTTCCTTTGTGTCCGTATCCATGTACACGAACGGAATAGGGCTCTACCGTTTTTCCGCTTACTTCTTCAATCCTCAATCGTTCGTTATCGGGATTCTACCGGCAAGCAGCGCCTCAGAAACCTATTCCGGTACGGTCCTCGATACCTTTCTGTATGTTGAGAAATCGTTCGGGGTCGATGACCTGCGATCCGATCCTCACCTCATAATGGAGATGCGGTCCGGTAGACAACCCGGTACTACCCATAAGTCCAATCTGCTGCCCCTGGGTGACAACATCCCCCTCTTCGACGAACACGGCATCGAGGTGCGCATACTTAGTATAGAACCCATATCCATGCCTGATCAAGACGTAGTGTCCAAACCCCATGGAGTCATATTTCCGTTCGACTACCTTTCCCTGAGCGGTGGCTACGATAGGCTTTCCGCGCCTGTAAGCAATATCGATTCCCTTATGAAGGTACCACTTTTTTGTAAATGGATGCTCCGCCGGACCGAAATAATTCGTGATACGTCCGATTCCGCCCTCAACCGGCCATATAGTCGGCAATTCGACGAGGAGGTCGCCATGAGACACGAGCAACTCGGTTATCTTGTTGAGAGAATCAACAGACTCGTCGAGAAAACTGCGTAGACTCTGCAACTCACTGAGTTCCCGGATGACGCCCTCCTCGTGCTGCTCTATCTCGAGGAGACCGGCAAAATCGCCCACCGCCGGCGCGGCATACGCCTCGGGTGCGGCCGGAATACTGAGCGTTTGAATTGTACTATTCAGGGTCTGCTTGAACCTTCTTGCGGATTTTGAAACCTCCGACACCTCATCCCGAATGAGTTCGAGATTCTGCTCGGTCTCCTGGAGCCGATCACCCTTTGAGTAGAGAAGACGAGACATTCCGCTGAAGCGAGTGCTAAAAACGAAAAAGGCAATGACAACGCCGGTAAAGAGAAACGCCATAAACACAAGGGAGAAGATGGAAATCTTGAAATTGAAGATCTTTTTTTCGGAATGGGGGATAAACATGACCGTGAAGCGCTGTTTTCCTGTGGCAACAAAGCTACGCCACCGTTCAACGACCCCACGAGAGAACGAGGTCATCTCTCTTTTACAATAGTCTACAGCCGTATTTTCAACCTTTTTATAATGATTCGCAGGCGACACTCTTACGCTCCTCAGGGCCTGTGCGCATGATAAGACGCTTGATAGAGACTATCATGGGTCCAAAAAAAAGTCAAATAATAATTGACTCCGCATCTCGTTCATGCTACCTTATCACTCGAGTCAGGCCACCTCACCCTATGATGCCGGGGTAGTCTATTTCAGACCGAGTATTTTACCGGCACAGCGTATTATATCGCTAGGAACGGTTTGCCGGTTCGGCAATCTCCCGGATGCCCTATAATACGATGAGATAGCAGTCTGTTTATACAAGAGCACGAAAACAGCTCTAACATCTTTTAGCAATATGGATGTCACATGCATTATTTTGATACCCATGCTCACATAGGGCTGATAAACGAAGATCCTATAGAGCAACTCATCATCGTTCAAGAGGCAAAACAAGCCGGTATTGAACGTATCGTCAGTATCTGCAATAACCTCCATGATTTTTTCCAGGTATACGAAAACCTGGCCACCGCCTCACACGTATATCATAGCGTGGGTGTATCGCCGTCCGAGGTAACAAATCCCGGAAAAGACTGGGAGTCCCTCGTAGAAGAAGGCTCCAAGAAAGACCGAGTGGTGGCGATCGGAGAGATCGGCTTGGATTATTACCGAAAATTCGGAGATAAAGACTCTCAGATAGAACTTTTCGTCCGGCAGCTCGAGATTGCCGAAAAACTCGATCTCCCGGTTATCATCCACAACCGCGAAGCGGGCAATGATGTGCTCGAAATTCTGCGAGAGAAGCTCCCCCATCGAGGCGGGATCCTACATTGCTACTCAGAAGATTGGGAGTATGCCCAGAATGCCCTGGAACTCGAGCTGTACATCTCATTCGCCGGTAACGTGACCTACCGAAACGCCCGAAATCTTCACGAGACGGCCAAGAATATTCCGCTTGACCGCCTACTCATTGAATCCGAGAGTCCTTTCATGGTTCCGTCCGAATACCGAGGAAAGCGTAACCGGCCCTCATATCTACCGTCTACGGCCGATTTCCTCGCCGAACTGAGAGAGGAGCCACCTGAGGAAGTCCAGGAAGCGCTGTTTCAAAACGCAAAGCGGTTCCTCGGCATATAAGACACAAAAATCAGGACCGACCGTCACCGGCGGTTCGATGTACGATATCGAGCGATGAAACCTTCAGGGCTGCATCATCCAATCTCTCTGCGAAACGTCGTACTCCCGGGGAACGTCTTCCTCGCACCGATGGCCGGGTTCACGGATGCGGCGTTCCGCAGCCTGTGCTCCGCCTTCGGTGCCGCCGCGACCTTCACGGAGATGGTCTCTTGTGAGGGTCTGGTCAGAAACAACGAGAACACCATGGAATTGCTTCGACGAGGCCCGCAGGAGCCGAACATGGCGGTTCAGCTGTTTGGGGCGGATCCAAAGAGTGTCGACGTAGCCGCCGGCAGGGTGTGTGCGTATCATCCTGCCTTCATCGACCTGAACTGTGGATGTCCTGTACCGAAGGTGACGAAAAGCGGAGCGGGTTCGGCCTTGATGCGTACCCCCGACAAAATCGGGAAGCTTGTATCTGCCATCATCACAGGGACCGAACGTGCGGGGCTGGAGATACCGGTCACGGTAAAGCTTCGCACCGGGTGGAATTCAGACTCTATCACGTATCTACAGGCGGCCGAATCGGCAGAGCGTAACGGGGCGGCGATGATCGCCCTCCACGCGCGAACAAGAGCCCAAGGGTACTCGGGCAAAGCCGACTGGAAGGCTATTCGAAGGTTAAAACAGGCGGTCGGCGTCCCGGTAATCGGTTCTGGAGATTTGTTTGAACCAGAAGACGCCCGAAGGATGATGATGGAGACCGGTGTCGACGGTGTGATGTTCGCCCGCGGCGCCGTAGGGAATCCGTTCATATTTCGACGTACCACGATGATTCTGCGGGGAGATCCGGATCCGGGTCCCCCATCCATCGAATTGCGTATCGCCACCGCACGGCGTCATCTCGAATCTGTCATCGAACTGAGAGGTGAACAGAGAGCCTGCCGGGAGATGCGGGGGCCCCTCTCGGCATATGTGAAGGGCATCCCAGGGGCCGCCGCGTTCCGAAGGGAGATCGTGACGGCCCATACACTCGAAGAATTCGAACAGGTTTTTAAACACATCCTCTGTTCGGCCCTTGACTGACGTTGTCGGCGGTGCTATTTTTCGGTGTGGAAACGGCGTTCGACGGTCTCGGCCATTTCTGCGGCGTAGTAGGAATACACTCGCAGCAGCCGATCAACGTTCCGGAAAAACTCTTCTATGGTCTCTTCTCTCTGCAACATCGAGGGCAGGAGAGTGCGGGGATTGCGTATAGGAAGCCCGAATCTCTTGTCGTCTACAGAGATCTGGGAAAGGTCGCGGACGTCCTCGCAAGGTATCTGGAGGAGGATCGGCCGTCCACCGTCGGCATCGGACACGTCCGATACTCTACACACGGCGGCAATCGTATCGAGAACGCCCAACCTATCCTGGTGGACTGCAACAAGGGCAGTATCGCTCTTGCGCACAACGGCAACATCTCGAACACAGATGCCATCATGGATCGTTTGTTCACCGAAGGTTCGATCTTTCAATCTACGACGGATACCGAATTAATCCTCCACCTGATTGCGCGATCCCGGAAGCTGAACTACTATGACGCCTTGGTAGAAACCCTGCATCAGATCGACGGAGCCTATTGCATGGTGATGATAAAAGACGACACCCTGCTGGCCATGCGAGATCCTCGCGGGTTCCGTCCGCTCTATATCGGCACGAAGGACGGCACCACCGTCGTCGCTTCGGAGACCTGTGCACTTGATATCCTACGCATCACCGACTACCGGTCCGTCGAACCCGGAGAGATCGTCAGGATAAACGGAGATGGAATCCAATCGGAGCTATTCGCCACCGCCCAGCGAAGTCAATGTGTGTTCGAGCTGATCTATTTCGCCCGTCCCGACTCCTACATCTTCGATCAATCGGTTCACGTAATGCGCAAACGCATGGGTGCGGCACTGGCAGAGATCGACGATTTTACCGGTGACATCGTGGTTCCGGTTCCGGATTCGGGTACCATTGCGGCATTGGGATATGCCGAACGATCCGGATTGCCCTTCGAGATGGGGCTCTCGAGAAACCACCACGCGGGAAGATCGTTCATCATGCCTACCACGAGCCAACGGGAGTTCGCCGTCAGGATGAAGCTCCATCCGGTAAGAGCCGCCATCAAGGGAAAACGCGTCGTTCTCATAGACGATTCACTCGTTCGCGGCACCACCAGCAAGATAATCGTCAAGCTAATCAAGGAGGCCGGGGCCAAGGAGGTTCATCTGCGCCTCTCTTCACCCGAGATCAAGTGGCCGTGTTATTTCGGCATCGATATTCCGACCAGGACCGAGTTGATCTCAAATACTCTCACCCCCACACAGATCGCCGAAGAGATCGGGGCCGATTCGGTACAATTCCTACCACTCGAGAAACTACACGAGTGTGTGGAAACAGGTCAGGAGTACTGCTACGCCTGCTTCAACGGCCGGTATCCTGTCACGCTCTCCCAGAACCGACCCTCGGAAACGCTTCCCGGTTGATCTCGGAAGGCGACTACGCCACACCGGAGGGCGCTGTGGCCAAGCCGTTCGGTAGAATCTACACAGAAAAGCAGATGAACCTGTATACGGATCATCGAGGAGACATCAGATGACGTATGAAAAGGCCGGTGTCAACATAGAGAAGGGAGACGAGTTCGCTGGATTCATACGCGGAATAGACTCCCCCGCAGTCGCTCTGGGTACCGGCGGGTTTGCCGAAGGGGTGGAAATTCCGTCCGGCAAGTACCGGCATCCGGTTATACTCGCCGGGACCGACGGCGTCGGAACGAAGCTCCTCGTAGCCAAGGAGACCGGCAGGTACGATACCGTCGGCATCGATCTGGTGGCGATGTGTGTTAACGATCTGCTCGTGTGCGGTGCCGAGCCGGTTTCGTTTCTCGACTACATTGCGTGCGGCCGGATCGAAGAGTCGGTTCTCCAGGATATCATCAAAGGGATAGTCGAGGGCTGTAGCCGGGCGGGATGCGTGCTGAGCGGAGGAGAAACGGCCGAGATGCCCGACATGTACGGGCCTGATGAATTCGATCTGGCGGGATTCTGCTGGGGCATCGTCGAGAGGGATGAACGGCTCCCCCGCACGGAACGTGTCAGACAGGGAGACACCATTATCGGCTTCGCATCCTCCGGAATCCACTCCAACGGGTTCTCATTGGCCCGGAAGGTGCTGTCCTTAGATGATCCCGAGATACGCTCCGAGTTATTGATACCCACACGGATATACGCAAAGGAGATGCAGTTTCTGATGAGTACCGGCTGTGTGTCGGCCGCCGCACATATCACGGGCGGGGGACTCGAGGGCAACCTTTCTCGGGTGTTACCGGAACCGATGCGGCCGGTCCTGAGATGGGATTGGGAGATCCCGACCATCTTCACGACCATACAAGGCTGTGGTACTATCTCCGACGCAGAGATGCGCCGGGTCTTCAACATGGGCATTGGACTCGCGGCGGTAATTTCACGAGACTCCGTCGAGAAATTTCACTCCATGACCGACGATGCCGGGATCGCAGTCATGGACATAGGAGAGGTTCGCTGACATACCCTCCGGCATAGACTCGTCCGGATCTCTTCTGTACAATAGACCGGCATTACAAAGGGACAATTTCTGGATACCCACGGCTTGATTAGAGGAGGATGCTTTTGAGAGTCTTAGTTCTGGGTTCGGGAGCAAGGGAACACGCCCTCTGTTGGAAATTCTCGAAATCGAAGCGGATATCGGGACTCTTCATTGCCCCGGGTAACGCAGGTACCGATGAACTCGGTGAGAATATTCCGAACCTCGATCCTAACGATGCCTCGGCAATCGCACAGTTCTGTACGCTCAAGGATATCAATATTGTATTCATCGGGCCGGAAGAACCACTTATGAACGGGGTCGCCGACGTACTGTCGGCGAAGGGAATACCCGTTATCGGACCCGGTAGAGATGCCGCCCGGTTAGAGGGAAGCAAAGTCTTCTCAAAACAATTCATGGTATCCCATACCATACCCACGGCCGAGGCAAAAGAATTCTCCGACCGCTCACAGTTCGAACAGTATATTCGGTCGGTCTCCGGGAAGAAGGTCGTCATCAAAAAGAGCGGACTCGCCGCGGGGAAGGGCGTCCTGGAGTCGGACGATACCGATACACTTCTCGACTTTGGAATCGGTATCCTCGAGGACGACACTCTCCTCGTCGAGGATTTCCTCGAAGGATATGAGATTTCCATATTCGCACTCACCGATGGAAAGAGCAGTTGCGTGCTGCCCGTCTGTGCAGACTTCAAGAAAGCCGGCGACAAGGATACCGGACCGAACACCGGCGGCATGGGTGCAATCTGTCCGGTACCCATCGTCAATGCGGAGATGCTTGAACGCATACGCCGGGAGATCGTCGATCCGACCTTCCAGGGACTCCGGGAGGATAAACTGACCTACACGGGGGTCCTCTATTTCGGTCTGATGATTACTTCTGACGGTCCTAAGGTACTGGAATATAACGTAAGATTCGGAGACCCCGAGGCACAGGTGCTGCTACCACTCATCAAGACCGATTTCGGAGATCTCTGCGACGCAATGGTCAACGGAAAGTTGGAAGAGTTGGGAATCACGATCACCGATGATTCCGCCTTGGGAGTGGTGGTGGCCTCACCGGGCTATCCTGCAGAGTACCCGAAGGGTTTGCTGGTGAAACCGATTCCGGCGTTTCCGGAGAAGGATGTGGTGGTCTTTCACGCGTCTACGCGCCTCGACGAATCGGGAGGGATTCTCACCGGAGGTGGCAGGTGTTTCACCGTAGTCGGGATCGGTCCGAACCTGCTGAATGCAAACGTTCGGGCGTATAAGGCCGTCCCGAGCGTACAGTTCGAGGGTGCGTGGTCACGCTCAGATATCGGGCAAAAATTTTTCTTGGAATAGCCTTGCCGGATGGACGGCCTCCGTGGCGAGATAGTACGTTGGAACGAATATAACGAATACCATGAAAATACCATGAAAATACCATGAAGAAAAGGAAGAGTAAGAATATGCGAGACATCTCCTTTATAATCGGTTCTGAATCGGATAAAGCGGCAATCCAACCCGGCATCGACCTGATCGAGGAGCTGGGACTGTCCTATGAGTTGGTTGTATATTCCGCACACAGGAACCTCAAGGCGTTGCAGACTTATCTCGATGAGAACAACGACCAATTCCGCGTTTTCATCACCGCCGCCGGTCTCTCAGCCGCACTCCCGGGAGTAGTGGCGTCCCAGACCACCAAACCGGTACTCGGGATCCCGTTGGTTTCGGGGTCATTGTCGGGTATCGATGCACTCTTGTCGATCCTACAGCTGCCGAAGGGCATTCCCTGTGCAACCATGGGAATCGGCAAGCAGGGAGTATTGAATGCGGTACACCTTGCGAAAAGGATCATAGACAACGGCTAATCAGCCCATTCTCGTCTGTGCTGTCTCCTTACCTCATATAGGAGTATCCCTGCAGCTACCGACACGTTGAACGAATCCACATGTCCACGAGAGGGAATGGCGACGATCTCGTCACAGTTTTCCCTGACGAGACGATGAAGACCACCGCCTTCACTACCCAATACAATCGCGGTACGGCGGTCGAATTTTACCTCCCACACAGGTGTTCCGTCCATGTCGGCGCCGTAGATCCAGAATCCGTGACGTTTCAAATCCTCTACGGCCCGAGAGATGTTCGGAACCTCACACAACCTGACGTATTCAGCCGCGCCGGCCGAAGATTGTGCAACTACCGGGCCATAATGCGCGGTTCTGTGGCGGGGGATGACGACAAAGTCAACAGTAAATAGGTCGACGCTCCGCAACACCGCACCGAGGTTATGCGGATCGGTCACTGAATCGAGTATCACCACGGTCGACGGCCGATCCTCGCAGGCATCGATACATTCTGAGAGAGTCAGGGAGTACCGGGGAGATGCCGAACCGGTATCTATAGATCGGGAGTGAGGAAGAAACACGATACCACGATGTTCCGAACCGCCGCACAGGTCGTCTAACTCCCCCGAATTCGTATAGCGTGTGGATATATTACGGCCGGCAGCATACCGGAGGAGATCGTCGATCCGCCTCGAGTTCCGTGAGTACACCAACTCACCCGTAAGCCCACGCTTCAGGGCTCCCTCTATCGCCCGATAGCCTACATACGGTTCCACTTGATACCCTATTCCAGCACGGTTGGTTCCATTCACCCGACAACGTAGTACATCCGGCAGTCACGATCCGGCGCCGTACTCCTTGACCTTGTCGACTTCGCCGTCGAAATCCGTGTCCCGCTCATACCGCTCGACATATACGCCCTCAGCGATGTACACCCAAATATCGATCCGGCGGTCGTAGTTCGAGTCGATCTCTCTGCGAATTAAAACATCCCGGGCGTAGAAGTAGAAGTCGTCCATGAAACCGTCATGATTGTAATCGAGTTCCTCCCCACTCCGGTATCCGTCCTCGTCGAAGAAAACGATATAATCTATCTGTCCATCTTCGTTCGTATCGGTACGTATACCCTCCGGGAAGGAGCGCAGCGTGGTAGCTTGGATGAGAATTGGTTTCTCAGGATTATCGGGTTCGGCCTTGATCGTGTCGGAACCGACCAACGGCACGACGAGGCAGGCATACAGCATCAGTCCATATACGGCCTTTTTCATGGAAATCTCCTTGTCGATGTTAACCCAGAATGCAAACGCTGAATACAACATATAGCCCGAACTGCATCTCCTGTCATCGATGTCATAGCGGACCGGAGGAGAATTGGGATCAGTTCAGCTGATTGTCAAACTTAGTATCGGCAGCGTACCGCATAAACTACACAGCGGGAGATGAAGCGCGTTGATTCACAGATCATCGTCGATCGTGCCGCCATCGTCTTTGACCGACTCTACACGATCGATGAGTATGTTTATGTTCTCAGCCAGCTCGGAAAGCGTATCGTTCTTCCGAAGTACCACTCGTTCTTCCGTCTTGCCCGAAAGTACATCCGAGATTACCCGATTCATCCGGTATACAGGGCCTGCAATCCGGTGAGAGTAGAAGATACCGATGATAGTAAGCACGATCATGACGAGAAGATTATTTAATAATAATGGGGGAATCACGATCTCCCAACGACGGATTCCGTGGATGGTCTTGGTTGTCGGAAAACGAATAGTCTTCTTCTCCCCGTTTTCCTCGACCGTCCGGTTTTCGAAGACTTGCTTGTCGATGGTGATATATTCCTTGAAGACGTTGTCACCGATGGTGGAGAAGGCCCAATAGAAGACCACCGATACCATCGAAAAGATGAGGAGTGCCCCGAGTATCGAAACCAAAAAAGTCGCGACCAATCTGTATTGAAATCGTTTGTCTATGACGATTCTCTTACGTTTGTTTTTCTTTTCCACTGTTCATCCCTCGGGATACACTTTCCGTGTAACGAACCGGACCAACACCCATTATAACAGTATACTCCCCTAAGATGAACTGTTTTTTTCTATTTTACGCCTATTTTCGTACAGAATCGTTGAGAAGTGCCGATCGAATATTCTGATATCACAACTCGGCCAGCGGAACCGGTTCGGGATTCTCCTCTTCTCCCTGTATCGCGGCATACTCCTTGAGCAACGATTTGGCTTTGCCGTTCAGTTTTTCGGGAATCCGCACCATTATCTTGATATAGAGGTCTCCCCGTCTCTCGGGATTGTGAAGATGCGGAATCCCCTCGGACCGCAATCTGAATATCTTGCCGTTCTGCGTACTCGGGGGTATCTTCACCTTGACCTTCTTGCTCTCCAACGTAGTGACGTGTATTTCACTTCCGAGGGCGGCCTGAGTAATCGAGATCGGTATTACGCAGTAGAGGTCGGCACCGTCCCGCTCGAAGTACTCGTGCGGCCGAACCGATATGTATACGTAGAGATCGCCGAAGGGGCCTCCGTTCGGCCCGCTATCGCCCTGCCCGGGAATGTTGATTCGTTTCCCGGTCTCGATGCCCGCCGGTATCGTCACCTTTATCTTCTGCTTCTTCCGAAGCACTCCTGCACCGTTGCAGTTCGTGCAGGGATTCTCGATCACGAACCCCTCGCCATTGCAAGTGTGACATGGTGATGCGATAGAGAAGAACCCGGAACTGCGACGCACCTGGCCGGAACCGCCACAAGTCGGACAGGTCTTCCGACCACTCCCCGATTCGGCTCCAGAACCGTTGCAGGGCTCACATTTCACGTTTCGAGTATAGGATATTTCAGTCTTGGTGCCGAACACCGCGTCTTTGAAGGCGACCTCAAGGTTGTACCGCAGATCCGAACCTCGAGGAGCCGACTGCGACCGGCTTCGTCTACGACCGCCTCCACCACCGAAGAAGGAGTCGAAAATACCCCCGAAATCGCCGAAGATGTCCTCGAAATCACGGAACACCGATGAGAAATCCTGCGCCCCGCCGGCCATCCCCTCAACGCCGGCGAATCCGAACTGATCGTACGCCTTTCGCTTACGATCATCCGCCAGTATCTCATACGCTTCGGTGGCTTCCTTGAAACGCTCCTCCGCGGCGGTATCACCCGGATTCCTATCCGGGTGATTCTGTACGGCGAGTTTTCGATACGCTTTCTTAATCTCGTCGGTGGCGGCTCCTTTGGAAACCCCCAGCACCTCATAGTAGTCTCGTTTAGCCAATGCGATCGCTCCGCCGTCTGGATACTCTACTTGGAATCCTCATCGTCTTCGTCGTCGACTACTTCATAATCGACGTCTTCCACATTGCCGTCACCTGTTGAAGATTCGGATGACTGCCGAGGGTCTCCCTCGGCGGTCTCTTCCGTCTCCTGTGCAGCCCCCTGATCTCCCTGGGCGGCTGCACCGGCATTCTTGTATACTTCCTCGGCCAGCTTGTGGGATGCCTGCTGGAGGGCCTGAACCTTCTCACGGATGGTTGCAGGATCGCCGTTCTCGAGGGCTTGTTTTACGTCTTCTTTCGCCTGCTCGATATTCGAACGGTCATCCTCCGAAATCTTGTCCCCGTAATCGTTGAGGGATTTTTCAGTGGTATAGATGAGGGAGTCGGCCTCGTTCCTTACCTCCGCCATCTCCTTATCTCGTTTGTCCTCTTCGGCGTGTTCTTCGGCCTCGTGCACCATCCGGTGTATCTCGTCTTCCGACAAGCCGGAGGAGGATTCGATACGAATCTTCTGCTCCTTACCGGTGCCCAGATCCTTCGCCGAGACGTGTACGATTCCGTTGGCGTCGATATCGAATGTGACCTCGATCTGTGGAACGCCGCGAGGAGCGGGAGGGATACCCACGAGATCGAAACGTCCCAGGGTACGGTTGTCCCCCGCCATCTCCCGTTCTCCCTGAAGAACGTGAATAGACACCGCGGTCTGATTGTCCGCCGCCGTCGAGAAAATCTGGCTTTTGCGAGTGGGAATAGTGGTGTTGCGTTCGATTAGCTTGGTACACACACCGCCTAGGGTCTCAATCCCCAGAGAAAGCGGCGTCACATCCAAGAGAAGCACGTCTTTCACGTCTCCTCCGAGAATCCCGCCCTGGATCGCCGCACCGATGGCTACCACCTCGTCGGGATTTACCCCCTTGTGTGGCTCTCGGCCGAAAAGCTCCTTGACCGTATCCTGCACGGCGGGAATTCGAGTGGATCCACCGACGAGGATCACCTCGTCGATGTCCGACGCCGAGAGGCCGGCGTCCTTCAACGCCTGCAGACACGGCTGCTTGGTACTCGCTATCAGATCTCCCACCATCTGCTGGAACTTCGCCCTGGTCAGGTTGTACTGTAGGTGTTTCGGACCGGAAGAATCCGCGGTGATGAACGGCAGGTTGAGGTCGGTGCTCTGAGTGCTGGACAGCTCAATCTTGGCTTTCTCGGCCGCCTCCTTGAGCCGTTGAAGGGCCATCCTGTCTTGAGACAGATCGATGCCATGGTCATTCTTGAAACTGGAGACGAGCCAGTCGATGATCCGCTGATCGAAATTGTCACCGCCAAGATGGGTATCGCCATTGGTAGATTTCACCTCGAATACTCCGTCACCGAGTTCGAGGATGGAGATATCGAACGTACCACCGCCGAGGTCGTAGACGGCGATCTTCTCCTCTTTCTGATCCTTACCGAACCCATACGCCAGCGACGCGGCAGTAGGCTCGTTTACGATCCGTTTAACATCTAATCCCGAAATTTTACCGGCGTCCTTGGTAGCCTGACGTTGGGCGTCATTGAAATAGGCAGGTACGGTGATGACCGCCTCGGTCACGGTCTCGCCTAAGTAATCCTCTGCGGTCTTCCTCATCTTCTGAAGGATCGCGGCAGAGATCTCCTGAGGCGAGAACTCCTTGTCATGCACGCCGATGCGAATCTCACCGCCGCTCTTCTCGAGGACGTTGTACGGGACCATCTTGATCTCATCGGGTACTTCGCCGTAGCGCCGTCCCATGAACCGTTTGATCGAGTATACGGTGTTTTCGGGATTGGTGATGATCTGGTTCTTTGCAGGTTGCCCTATGAGCCGTTCATCTTTTGCAGTATAGCCTACGATGGAGGGAGTAGTCCTTTGTCCCTCAGAGTTCTGAATGACGGTGGGCTCTCCGCCTTCCATCACTGCGACACAAGAGTTCGTCGTCCCAAGATCGATTCCTATGATCCGTCCCATTCGTTATCACTCCTTTCTCTGCTTCGAAGTTGCTATTGCCGTATCGCGAAACACGGTTTCTCTGTTTGTCTCTGTCTGTCTATCTACGTCTGTTCTATGTATGCATAAACGGCTTCAGCCGTCGGTTTTCACATCACCGTCTTCCGAATCATCAGGAGTCGGATTCCCGCTTTCGGATGCGGTACCCGCAGTCGGCATGGAGACTTTTACTTTTGCATGTCTGAGGACCCGGTCATGCAACATGTACCCCTTCTGATAATCCTCAAGAACTACCTGGGTGTCGCAGCCTTCGCGCTCCTCCATACCGATTGCTTCATGCTTTTGCGGATCAAACTCCTCCCCGGTGCTTTCGAACCGCATCAACCCCCACTTTCGCTCCAGCATTCCGGTAAACTGCTTCTCGATGAGTTCAATACCGGAATGGAACGACTCGAAATCCTTCGAATCTTCGGACGACTTGATGGCCCGTTCAAAATCATCGATGATCGTGATCAGGTCACCCAAGAGCTCGGAGTTCGCGTACTTCACCGCCTCTTCGCGCTCGCGGAACATGCGTTTTCTGAAATTCTCATAGTCGGCTTGTTTGCGGATGTATTGATCCTTCAACTCACTGATCTCGGCCTCCAACTCACGCACGCGATTTTCGAGGAACGTACCCTGATCGGTCTCTTTCGTTACGTCCTGGATTCCGCTCTCATCGCCCTCGGCGCTCGTGGATCTATTCGAGTCATCGGTATCTGCACCCGGTTCGGCGAGGTCTTCTCCGTCGGTTCTATCGGCCCCCGGATCGGTTTTTTCGTCTAGTTCGTCTTTTCCAGGCATGAAATCCCCTACAAATGGTGTTATCAAGACGGACAGCCGCACGCCCTCGGTGGCGAGTGGCATACACGCCCCCTCCGGAGAGAACAGTGTGACTATGTATCTACAATGACAGCATTAAGATACTAACGCCTATCACGAGTAGTCAAGAATTTTGAATCAATACCGGTAAGGTTCTTTCAAAGAGGTCGGTTCGAAAAGTGGTTCCGGACTCCCCTCCTCCGATTGTCATTCCCTGAAGAGATAGACACCAAACCTTAGCCGAAGTAGAAGATGAGAATGGTCGCCACAAGATAGGCAAGATAGAGTCCGATAAGAACGACTCCATTCGACCGCTTCAACCGGTATCCGACCCGCGCCAGGAGGAGCAAGGCCGTGACCATGAATATCATAACCGGGAACGCGTAGAAGATGACGTTCCGCCCTACCGTGATCGGGTTCGCGGTAGCCGCCGCTCCGACTATCCAGAGGATATTGAGGATATTCGCCCCGACGATATCTCCAAAGGCCAGATCGCCATGTCCCTTTTTCGAAGCGATAACGCAAGTTGCGATCTCCGGCAGGGATGTGCCGATGGCAATCACCGTCAACCCGATCACCACTTCGGGAACCGAAAGGTAGTGGGCGATTCCTACCGCCGATTCGACGAGTAGTTGGCTGGCGACGACTACTCCGAGGACTCCGCCGCCGAACCGTAGGAATTGCACAAGCAACGATCCCGGTCGTGTATGCGAAGAAACCTCGTCCTCGAGATACGGGTTCACCGCCAGGTCATGGACTGTCGACTCTGGGGTAACGCCCGGGTCCCGGATCTGCCGCTCCGGCACGGTCCTTCCCACCGCTTTCCGCCGCTCATTCACAACCAGGAATCCGAGATATCCGCCTAAACAGCCGAGAAGGATGATTCCCTCCATTCGTGAGATCGTACCGTCGGTGCCGAAAATGAAGGCCAACAGCATGGCCCCCTCCAGGAAGAGTCCGGTAGTGATGAGGGTTTGCTTATCGATGTGAATCACGTCACCGGCGATGGCCGCGATGATGGCGGCAAAGGATATGGCCACACCGGTATTGACAATCACCGACCCCACCGCGTTTCCGAGGGCGATCTCCGGAAAGCCTCTGACCGCCGAGATGAGGGAGACGGTGAACTCCGGAGAGGTGGTGGCGAAACTCACCAACACGATCCCGATGATGATCTTGGGTATGTGAAGGTGGAACGCTATTCCGACGGCCCCATCCACCAGAAAATCGGCGCTCTTGGCCAGAATATAAAAACTGATCAGCAGCACGATGATGTACACAAAAATGTTGTCGGGAATCAGATGCATACGGCCTCATTTTCGTTATGAAGATAGGCCCACTCTACATAATTTTTGGGGCTATAACAAGTTTCACCCACGAGAATCCGACCTGCGCAGTTAAACAGAAGATTTATTGTTTTTCGGGGTGGTTATCGTTACTATTTATATACGAATTACATGCGAATTATATGCGGATTACATGCGGATTCGGTTGCGTGGAATTTGTTTCCAGGCCCATACTACGCGAAGGAGAATACGGTGGCTATTGTACGATTGACGGACGTCAAGAAGACGTACCCTTTGGGCAAGACCGAGGTACACGCAGTCAAAGGGGTTTCGTTCGAAATATGCAAAGGGGACTTCATCTCGATCGCCGGCCCCTCGGGTTCGGGGAAGTCGACGATACTCAACATGATCGGATGCATCGATACCCCTACGGAGGGTGTCGTCTCGATCAACGGTCAGGAGACCGGCGGGTTGAGCGACAAGGAGATCACGACACTCCGCCACGATGTCATCGGCTTCATCTTCCAGTCGTTCAACCTGATACCGGTTCTCGACGTGTACGAAAACATAGAATTTCCCCTCCTGCTCGGGAAGAGAGAGACCATGGAAAAAGAGGAGAAGGAGGAGTGGATCAACTACCTCGTCGCGGAGGTCGGTCTGGGCGACTGGAAGAACCACAAGCCCAATGAGCTCTCGGGAGGACAGCGACAACGCGTCGCCATCGCCCGGGCATTGGTCACGAAACCAGAGATCGTCCTGGCGGACGAGCCGACTGCGAATTTAGACTCGACCACCGGTGCGTCGATCATCGAACTCATGAAGAAGATCAACCGCGACATGGATACTACGTTTATCTTTTCGACCCATGATGACTCGATCGTTTCCATCGCGGACCACGTTATCCGGCTTCACGACGGCCTGGTAGAATCGGAGGTTCGCCGAGATGACGATGAAGCCTGTGAGGGAGACGCCTGATGCCCGTTCTCATGAGAATCGCCATCCGCAACCTGAAGGAACACAGGTCCAAGTCGCTGATCATCGGAACAATCATCGCCGTGGGGGTCACCATATTGGTCATCGGCAACTCCCTGATCGACACGGCGGCACATGGGATAGAGAAGTCTTTCATCAACTTTTTCACCGGAGATGCCGTGATCACCGGCGTGATCGACGGCGAAATCTCCCTCTTCGGGGCACAGAGCGCCGGGTTGTTCACTGAAACACCGGTCATTCCGGAATACGAACGAGTCAGATCCCATGTCGAAGAGCACAGGTACGTAGACAAGGTAACTTCTCAGATAACCGGCTTCGGAATGGTCCAGACCGAATCGCAACAGGAGATCGACGAGAGTGGATTCGTTCTGCTCTTCGGCATCGAGGCGGATACGTATTCGGAGATCTTCGACAACATACTACTTCTCGAGGGTGAGTATCTGACACCAGGAAACGAAGGAATACTTCTTGAGCAGAACAACATAATGGAGCTCGAGGAGGATCTGGGCATCGATATCGGTGTGGGTGATAAAATTCTCATAAGCGGATTCGGAACTACCGGTTTTAAGATCAGGGAGGTGCCGATCACCGGCATCTTCAGATTCGGCCCTGCCTCGGAGGGGGCGGATATGATCTCCTATATCGATATCCAGACAATCAGGGCTCTCAAGGGGAAGACAATAAGCAATCTAGGGGAGATACTGCTCTCCGCTGAAGAAGTCTCCCTCCTGGATCTCTCGGATGCCGAAACGCTCTTCGAGGCCGATCAGGAGATCGTGACGGACGAGTCGGACGGTACGTTCGAAGACGAAGATTCTCTCTTCAATATCCTCGGCGACAGCCCCCCGGTGCGCGAGTTAACGGAGATCGATACCGGCGCATGGGAGTATATCATCGTGCAACTCAAGAACCCCCTGTACCGGACTAGATTCGTCCGAGATATGAACCGCTGGTTCGAAGAGGAGGGCATAGACGCTCAGGTGATCGATTGGAAGGACGCGGCGGCCCCCTTCTCCAGTACGGCGGACGTCGTGAGGATCGTGCTCAACGGTGCAATCTTCCTGGTAGTCATCGTGGCGCTGATCATCATCATAAATACGCTGGTGATCAGCGTGATAGAACGAACCGGTGAGATAGGAACCATGCGGGCCTTGGGTGCGCAGAAGAGTTTCATCAGGTCTATGTTCACCCTCGAGGTGCTGACCATATCGGTCACCTTCGGTTGTATCGGCATCGTCGGTGGACTCACGGTGATCGGAATCTTGAGCCTCATCGGATTCGAGGCGACCAACGGATTCCTGCAGGTCCTGTTCGCCGGGCCGGAATTGCACCCCATCGTCACGCTACACAATATCGGATATACCTTTCTCGGCGTCATCATCCTGGGAATAATCGCGAGCCTTTATCCATTGGGTGTTGCACTGCGGGTACAACCGATCAAGGCCATGCAGACGGAATGAGAATGTCACGGCAGGTTCAACAAATTTGTCTGTGAACCTGCCTGATAGGAATATAGGTACATAGGAATATAGTATGAAAGAAGCACGGATAGCGTTCCGTAACCTGAATAGACAGAAGAAACGCAGCTTCCTCCTGGGAGGCGCCATCGCATTCGGCCTGCTCATCGTGACGTTGATAAACGGCTTCGCGGGTAGCTTCGTAGAGAACGTGGGAGAGAACTTTTCACACATATTGGCCGGCCACATCTTCATCGACGGCGTAGAGAAAAGCCGGAGCGACAGGCAATTCGCGCTCATCAGAGATGATACGGTGCTGCTCGAGACCCTCGAAAGCCTGGACCTACCGGTCCAATTCATCACGAAACGCTCCAATTTCCGGGGCACCCTGATCTTCGAAGGAGAAAGCCTGCGTCAAACCGTCATCGGCGTCGATTGGCAGGCCGAGGCATACGCGAAGGAGCGCATAGTCCTGAAACAGGGTACCTTCGACGCGATGGAAAAACGGAACGCCCTGATCCTGAGTGAAGACTTCGCACAAAGGCTGAACGTACGTATCGGAGACCGCATACTGGTGCAGATGCAGACCTACTCGGGACAACAGAACGTCGGGGAGTTCGAACTGGTAGCCATCAGCATCGATCCCGGACTCTTGGGGCGTGTATCCTGTTATGCGAACCTGGAGTATGTGTCCGAGCTGCTGCAGCTGGGTCCGGGTGAATATATGACCCTGGGGCTGTTCCTGGAGGACATGAAGTACATCGACGAGACTGCGGACACCTACTACACGGCCCTGTCGGAACGGGTATCCCTGTTCGATCGAGGCGAGCAGGGAGAGGGAGAGAATCCGATCCGAGCCATCTTGATGCAGGAGGAAGAGCAGGAGTGGGAGGGTATCCGATACCGCTTCTACACACTCAACGACATCCTCTCGGAGGTGAAAGAGGTGGTCCGTATTCTGAATATCGCCTCGATCATCATCCTGTTGGTCCTGTTCCTGATCATCATGGTCGGAGTCACGAACACCTTCAGGATGGTCATGTACGAGCGAATACGCGAGATCGGGACTATGCGGGCACTGGGTATGCAGAGGGATAACATCAGGCTTCTCTTCCTGCTGGAGGCCCTCTTTCTGTCGCTGGGCGGAGCGTTGGCGGGGCTCCTTGGGGCCGGTGTCATCATGTTCGCACTATCGAGAATTTTCTGGGGAATGGACTCGGCGATATTTATTCTCCTGAAGAACGGCTATATGACATTCAAGGTCGCGCTGTGGCAGATCGGGTTGAATGTGGCGATAATTGCGGTCTTGACGATCGTCGCGGCATATTTTCCCGCCAGGAGCGCCGCGATGCTGCGTCCTGCAGACGCGCTCAGAACGACGAAGTAGGCGTAGACGAAGCGGTCATGTGCAAAAGTTTTATTTTGAGGATGCTTCGACGGAATATTTGGGACGAATGACGGATAGGAGGAGTAGGAACCATGAACAGATATATTCTCTACATATGTATTTCACTTTTCGCGATCGTGCTCATTACCGGAGTCACGGCGGAGCCCGACTTCACGGGCATGCTGCGAACGATCGACGATATGCAGTCCTTCGAGGACAACGATTTCAGCTGTGTCTACACGGTGGTTTCGCAGAAACCGGGAGAACCGCAGGAGGTCCACCAGGTCCGCCTTTTCAGGCGTGACCTGAACGACCAATTCCTTCTGCTGATTCTTAAGCCGGAGGTGCAGAAGGGTCAGGGATACCTACAGGTCGACGACAACGTATGGTTCTACGATCCGGAGAGCAGGAAATTTTCACACTCATCGATGAAGGAAAACGTCGTCAATTCCGATGCCAAGAACAGCGATTTCACCCAGAGCTCGCTGGCGGAAGACTACGATGTGGTGGCGTGGGAAGAAGCCGAGTTGGGCAAGTTTCCGGTGTATATCCTGGATCTGCAGGCCAAGAACAACGAGGTCTCCTACGACAAACTCAAGCTGTGGATCAGAAGAGACGTGACCCTGGTCTTGAAGCAGGAGAGTTACAGTGCCGGCGAGGAAAGACGCCTGATGCGTACCGCTTTCTTCACGAAATACACCAAAGTTGCCGAGAAGTACATACCGGCTCAGATGTTGATGGTAGACAACCTGAAGGAGGGGGAAAAGACGCAGATAACCTTGACCGACCCGATCGTATCGAAACTCCCGGACTTCGTATTTACGAAGGCGTATCTCGAAAAAGTGAATAATTGATCCATGAACCGGACCGCTCGGATGAGACCGATACCCGGATCTATTGGGCTGAGACGAATTCGTCGTATAGCTGCAGTACTCGTCATGGGAATTCTCTGCGCGGCGGTACTACTCCCGCAGGAGACGGGCGATTCCGAAGCGAGTCCGGCGCCTTCCGCCGCAGATGAGTCCGAGGAGGAGTTCCCCTCCTTCCTGAGTGACCCCTTCGCCGCCCCTTCGGACACCGCGGAGTCCTCCGGTGAATTGGATCTGCTAGATCCGTTCGGTGACGACGGAGAGGATGCCATCGATGAGTCCGAAGAAACCGATGATGCAGGCGAGATCGATGTGTTCGCCCTGGACGACCTGGACAAACTCTTCGAATCGGGAGATATGATCGAAGAGGCCGATGAATCGGCGACGGCGGAGGATGCGGCCCCGCAGGATCAGTTTCTGGTTACGGAAAAGGTCGAATGGGGAGGCAATTTCCGCGGCACCCTCGGGATGAGCTGGACTTGGAACGACCTCTGGACACCGGGGTTCGACATCACGGCGTACAGCGCGTCCCTCTCTCCCACGGTCTCGTCCAGCCTCTACTTCGACGCACGGCCGAAGAATACCTTCCGGGTCTTCGGCAAGATGAAGATCGCGACAGGATCGGCGGCGGATTCATTTCTGAGCGGAATAGATCTGACGGATCTCGGAAACGTCGACCTCACCGCACTCATCTTTCCTCAACCGGCACAGCCGGCGCAGACCGCCGATGGGAGTGACGATCAGCCGCCCTCCGACGAAGACACCGATCCCGGCACACCGGGCGACTACGATCCCGACGCGGATCTGGACCCCGTTGTAGACGAAGAGACGGACGAATCCGAGGAGCAGGAGGGCAGCGGAACGCCCCTCTTCGAGCAGCCGACCTCACTCACCCTCTCCATCCCTGAGCTCTTCGCGGATTTCAGCTGGGAGGACAAGCTCTTCTTCCGGTTCGGAAAGCACACGATCAAATGGGGCGTCGGGTATTTCTGGAGCCCCGCGGATGTCCTCAACCTGACGCCCATCGACACCGAAGATCCGACGGCCGACCGGGAGGGGCCGATCTCACTCAAGGTCCACCTGCCCTTCCAGGTGCACAACGCGTATTTCTATCTTATCTCCAACAACGCCGATGAACCCCTCGACCTAGCACTGGCGCCGAAATTCGAGTTCGTCGTTGGAAATACCGAGCTCGGTATCGGTGCATTCTATCAACGAAGACTCGCACCACGGGCGATCGCCATGTTCTCCACCTCCATCCGGGACGTGGATATCTTCGGTGAGGGAATCGTGAGTTACGGCTCCGACCGCATATTCGTACGACGAGCAGCGGATCAATCTCGGGCCACTTCGGATCGGGACGACGACCTGGAAACGGTGCTTGAAACCTACACCGAAGACTCCCGGCCCTTTTTCTCGGGAACCATTGGTCTCATCTACCTCAACATGGACAAGAACATCAACCTCTACGGGCAGTACCTGTTCAACGGAGAGGGGTACAAGAATTCCAGCCTTCTCGAGCCGGCCTACTATCTACTCCAGAACCCCGACAGCAACGGCCTCGCCATCCCTGACGGCGAGGAGCGACCCGACGACTACGAGGACCCCCCGGCCCTCTCGGTAGGTGATGTCACGAATTTCGGCCGGCATTATGCCGCGATGGGTATTAATTTCAACGAGATTGGAGATACGGCACTCAGCATCACCACCTTCGGGTTGGTGAATTTCAACGACCTGTCGGGTATCTTCTCGCCGTCTCTCTCAGTGAAGATCTTCGACTACATCACCATCAACTTCGGTATCCGGATGACCTTCGGGGAGCCGGGAGACGAATACACCGATCCGACCGCCCTCCTCGGGGTAGGAGATGGAGACGGGAGCGGCGGTCCGCTCATCTCGATAACCCTTGACGTATCGATGGGCGGCGGTAGTTTCTAATCCCATTCGTACGCTCCGACAGACCAGGGAACGTCCCGTTCATTACCCTCGACATCGTCGGTAAACTCGTCGGACAGGTCGGCTCCACCTTGGCGAACATCGGCAGACGCGCCGGCCGTCAGGTTCCATTGGTTATCCGTCACGGTGGCGGGATCACCGTCGGTGCCGGCATAGTTCACGAAGATCGCCGAACTAAGGCCGTCGTAGTTGTCTATCGCGACGGTGCCGGTCAGCGAACCGTCTTCTATGCCCGCTACCGTTCCAATGTCCCGCGCGGTATCGCCTTCATCCCGATAGAGTGTTGTCGTCAGCGTGTCGAGGAACACGTTGTTGGAGACCTCCTGCGGATCGCCGTAGGCGTCGGCCTCCCAGATGCCGATGATATCGCCGCCTCCGCCAACCGCGAAGAGGATGTTGTTCCGAAGCGTCGGCTGCGAGTCGTTCACGAAGACGGCCACGGCGTCGCCGGTACCGCCGGGCTCCCCCCCCGAGATCGTGTTGTTATACACCGCGGGAGAGGAGGTATCCACGCAGTAGATGCCGTAACAGCCCTCGGCACCGCCCTTGCCGGCGGCGATTACGTTGTTGAAGATATCCGGGGACGAGTGGGAGTCGTTGTAGATTCCGATGTTTCGCAGGCTCCCGCTTCCGCCGTAGATGACATTGCGGTAGATGTTCCCGGAGGAATCGATATTCCACAACCCGTAGGAGTAGTTGCCGCTACCGGCCAAGATGGTGGAATCTTCGACGGTAAAGGTCGGGCAGGAATCGTTATACATGCCGTACGACTTTGTCCCGTCGGTTCCGCCGACCGTGCAATCGGTCAGCGTGTGGGTCGAATCCTCCTGGGCGTAAACCCCATATGAGTAGGTGTTGGTGCTGCTGCCGGCGGAGACATCACACAACGTCAGTGTAGGCCCGGCACCGCCCAGTAGGTAAACGCCGTAGGAGTCGTTGCGGCTCTTGGGACCGCCTTCTATAACGCACTCGGTGAACATCGGACCGGCCGCCGAGACATACACGCCGTATGAGTAGCTGCAGTCGCTGCCACCGTAGACGGAGCACTCGCGTATCTCGGCCTGCGAATCGCCGGTGATGTAGAGGCCGTAGGAGCTTCCGTTGTCGTCACCCCCCACCAGGATACACGACCGTATCACCGGAGACCCTCCCTCGATTACCACCGCGGCTGAATACGAGCTGCCATTCTTTCCTCGGATCGTGAAGCCCTCCAGTCCGGCCGTCTCGTCGACGTCTCCACCTGCGTACACCGCGTAGGTCGGCAGTGCCGCCGTGCCATTCTCGTCACCCGTGTACACGATCACCGTCGAATTGGCATCGGGATCAGGGGTTTCCCACGATCCCTCGACGAAACCGCCCCGGATCGTCACCTCGGACACGAGTTCGACGGGATTTTCGACCCGGTACTCACCGGCTGCGACACGGATCTCCCGGGTTCCATTGCCGCCGGCAATAGAATCAATCGCCTCCTCGATGGTCGCCATCGCCGTGCCGGGCGTAGAACCGTCGTTCTCGTCGTTGCCCTCGGCCACCGACACATAGATGAGATCGGGTACGAGATCGCTTCCGTCCAGAACAATGTTACCGTCTCCTAAGGTGGCGGCGCCTCCGCTGTTTTCGATAGCCAGAGATTCCTCGCTGCCGCCGCCGCCTTGGATCGAATTATCCGTGACATCGGGCTGAGACTGCTGCGCGTCGTTGAAAACTCCGTAGCTGTAGGCGCCTCCGTCCCCTCCGTAGATCAAGACGTTCGAACCGATGTCCGGCGAAGACTGCCAGTTATAGATGCCGTAGGTGGCGGGCCGGTCCTCGGGAGCTTCGTCGCTATCTTCACCACCCTGATCGCCCGTGGTGCTGTCTTCTTCGCTGGACTCGATCACACCGCCGGATATCTCGGTATTCTCGGCGATCTTGGGGGCACAGTTGTTGTTCCGTATGCCGTAGGTGAAGGTGCGGCCGATTCCCCCGGTGATGAGGGCGTTCCGGAGGATGTCCGGAGACGACTCGGCGTTCCGGATGCCGTAGGAGCTGCCGCGGGCGGAACCGCCGGTGATCTCCGTATTGTCGCGGATCTCCGGGAAGGAGGCATCGTTGGTCAGAATACCGTAGGCGTTGTTGCGCGCGTCTTCCGCGCCTTGTATCAGGATATTACCGGTGATGTCGGGAGTCGCTCCCGTCATGCAGTAGATTCCGTAGCCGTTGGCCCGGGGGTCCACTCCGCCGATGATGGAGTTGCCCGATATGACCGGTGATCCGCCCAGCACATAGATACCGTAGGAGTATTGACTGTCTTCCGACCCGGTGATCACATTGCCGGCAATCGTAGGCGACCCGTTGTCACACAGGATGCCGGCGACGTAGTTGCCCCGCCTGAGCCCGGTAATCGTCAGACCGTCTACCACCGTGGCGTCGGTTATCTCTTCCCCGGCCCGGATCACCGGCATAGGGTTGCCCTCCTCACCGGTGTCCTCGGCCTCGATTTCGAAGGTCACCATGGAAACGTTCGCAGTGGTGTCCCGCTCCCACGTTTCGGAATATCCGCCATAGAGGCTGACACCCTCCTCAAGCACCATCGGCTCGGTGAGTCTATACTCCCCCGCGGCGACGCGGACCTCTCCAACTCCTGCACGCTCCTCGACGTAGTCGATGGCTGCCTGAAGGGTGGCGAAGGGCTCGTCAGATCCGCCTGTGTAGCCGTCGCTCCCGGAAGGCGAGACATATACGATAATCGGATCCTTGTCCGCCGTAAGGTCACAACCGGTTGAAGGTAGTAGCACCGCACACAGAAGGATCGTCGCAACGATCCGTCCGTGTACTTCGATTAATTTCCTATCCTGCTCTCGAGACATACTGTTCCTCATCCGTTTCACTCACCTCTTACGTTCAGCTCCCGCATACGCTCTATGGGTGCATCACTTGGGTAGCAGTTCCAGAATCAGTTCGACCTCTCCCTGACTCAGTTTCGTCTGGGAGGCGATCTGCTGTACGGACCATCCCTGATGCGCCAGACGCCGCACCAGTTCGCGAGAGTCCATAGACGGGGCTCCTCGCTCCTTGGATCTGAACCCGGCGTCCTCCTTAACCAGAGTCCCGAGAAGCTTCACCTGCTCTTCGGCCTGCTTACTCACCTCACCGAGACGGGTCTCGGTACGACCGAGCCACTCCCTGGCCTGCTGCATCGAGTCCATCCGATCCTCCACCTCGGACAGGATCGTTTCCAGTGACTCCAGCTGTACCACGGCGGATTCCACCCTGTCCTTGTCCTTCCCCAGGATCGTGATTCGCTCCTCCAGCTCGGACAATTGGCCGGGAAGTGCCGAGGCCTCCTCTCGTAGCCCTCGGAGATCTCGTTCGAGAGCCTGCAGGCTCTCGAAGTTCTTGTCCACCCCTGTTGCCGTGGCGTCCAATACGTCATCTTTCCTCTCCAGGCGCTCATACTTCTGCTGGACCGCCTTCTCGGCTTCTTCGAGCTGTCGGATACGGGCTTGTATGGATTGAAGCGTATCATGGGTGGCGGTAACCTGATCCAGCTTGACATCCACGGCTTGAGAGATGTTTATCAGCTTCTTGAAGTCGCCCTCCATCTCTTCGATCCGTCGTTTTTCGGCGAGAAAGCGACTCAATTTCGTACTCACCTCCTCTCCGAGTTTCTTGATCTTCTGGAATCGTCGGTCGGCGTCCCGGATCTCTTTACTCTGCGTTTCCACCCGGAGCACCTCGGCCTTCAGGTCCTCTATACTCTCTTGAAGGCCGATCTTCAGGGCATCGGCACGATCGAAAATTTTCGTCTGGCTGATGAAGTTCTTCTGTTTCTTGTCGATCTCCTGCAGGGTCAGGGAGAGAGCCTTGGTATCCTCCTCTACCTTGGCGTAGAGTTTCGCCTGAATTTGGTCGAGTTTATCCTTGACATCTTGGGATCCGGATCTGAAATCACGGATTTTCAGATCCATCTCCGCCTGTATCTCTCTGGAGCGCTTCTGGAAATCGAGCATGAAGGTCTCGTAGTCATGATTGAAGGTCTCGAGCGCATTCTCCGTCCGACTTCGCAGGTCGGCTTCGAGGGTGACAACCTTCTCGGCGATCTCCTTGAGCTCGTTCTTGAGCCGGCTCCGCTCTTCCTGGGTAGATAGGATGAGGTCCTCTCTCTGACTGGTAAAATCTTCGTTGATGACGGTGATGTTTTCCAGGGTTTCACTCTTGAAGTTGGTAAGCCGATTCGTAAGATCACCTTCGGCCTCCTTCATCTGCTGCAAGACCTTGTTCTGCCACACAACGACGTCCGAGCCGGCGGACTCCAACACGGCAAGCGCGTCCTTCCTGGCCGTGGCCACGCTCTCCCGGAGAACCCCTATCTCGTTCTCCACATCACGCTCTTGTTTCTTCATGAGGGTACCGAGTAATGTCGTGTGTTCGGTAAACTCACTCTCGAACATCGCCTTGGCCGACGTCTTGGCCTCCGAGATATCCGATCGCATAGTCTCTTCGAACCCGTCCATCGATTGTTCGACGTGTACTATTCGCTCGTTGATCCGATCCTGAAAGCTGGTGACCTGATCTTCGAACTTCTCGTATTGAAGGTAGGTTCGATTCTGCAGTTCCGAGATCCGTTCCCTGAGCTCTTCGGAGTACTCCTTCTCAACTGTATCACGCTCACCGGCCTGTTCCTCACCCATGGTTGCGAGACGGCTCTCGATCTCACGCCGCCACTCGTCGAGACGCTCCTGCATTCCCTGATTTCGTGACCGAAGATCGGAGAAAAAGTCGTCTTCGAACACCTGGAGTTTCTCGGACACGTTGTCATACGCCTTCTGTTTGAGCTCTTCGAGACCGTGCTCGAGTCCGGCCATCTCCGCCTTGAGGGTATCGAATCGCTTGCCGGTCTGCGACTCCTCGTCAACGTAGACCTGCTTCATGCCCTCGGCAAACTCCTTGAACGACACCTCAATCTTCTCGATCTCCGTGGCCATCAGACTCCGCAGGTTCTCCTCGAGATGGCCGAGGTCTTCCCCGATCTCCTCGATCTTCGTGTATCGATAACTCAGTGAATCTTCATAATCGGTGACCTGTTCCTCCATCTCGCCGAATTTCACGGTCACGTTCTTCTCGAATGTGGCAAGATCCTGGTCTAACTTCGACATGACCGATTCGGTGAGGGTCTTGTTTCGCTCCTCCGCCTGCCTGACCTTCTCGGTTATCTGCGACTCCCGTTCATCCAGAATGGTCTTGAGTTCATCTTCTTTTTCTTCGATGAATTCTTGTAACGCTGAAAGACGTCGTCCCTGCGATTCCTGCAACTCGTCGGACCTGCTCGTAAGCTCCTCCTTGAGCCGTTCGAGCCTCGCGGACTGCTCCTCGTCGGTATTCTCGATCAGCTGGTTGGTCTCCGACATGCGCGTACGAATATCACCTTCGAATGCCTTGAAATCTATCTCGAACCGGCCGACCTGTTCGTCCATCTGTTTTTGAAGGTTTGCCTGCCAGATGGTGAGTTCGGAACGAGTCTCACCGAAGGTATTTACCAACTCCTCTTTCGATGCCTCGATCTCCTCTCTAGTCTTCGCCAGCGACGCAAATAGCTCCTTCCCGGTTTCCCGGGCACGGGTCTCCACATGTTCCTTCAGACTCAGGAATATCTCATCCTCCAACTCGGTACCCCGAGTGGCCGCATCGTTGAGTACCTGCTGATATTTCCGTTCTATGTCGTCGGCGTTGTCTTGAAAATCCTCGAGTTTACCGGCGATGGTCACATCGGTTCGTTCGACGGCATCATCGAGTTCAGCCACCCTGCGGTCCAGTTCTTCGGACAGCCGTGTCTCCGCTTCGGTAGATCGTTGGAGAAGGTCTGCGACGCCCTCCTCGAATTCTCGAAAAATACGGGAGTTCGAGTCTTCTGCCCGTTGCAGCCTATCCTCGATCCCGCTGTCGATCCTGCGCATCGTCTCTGTTTCGAGTGAATCCCTACGAACCTCGAGGCCGTCCAAATATTCTGCAAAGTCCTTCACTCGGGTCTCCGAGTGCTTCACGTCCTCTTCGATCTTCATGGCACGAGCCTTCACACGACGAATCACCTCGCCGCTCAACTCCTTCAATGCCTTCTCGTTCTCCTTGGCGAACTCGTCTCGGAGTGATGGGATGCCCTTCTCGATTCGGCCCATCCGTGCCGACGATTCCTTGAGCCGGCGACCCACCGAATCCACGAATTCCGACTCGGTCTGCAACCGCTTGAGATTTTCCTCGACCTTCGCGGTCATATCGATGAGTTCATCCAGGACGGTGTCATACTCGACGATACGCTCGTGTACCCCCTCCAGGTCTTCAGAACGTTCGTTCAGCTTCCCCTCGATCGAGGATATGCGCTTCAGGATCTCCTTTCCGGTCTTCTGATGCACATCCAACTCGATTGCGACGTTCTTGACCTCCTGAGTCTTTTCATCCACGAAGCCGTTGAGTTCATCCTTCACCTTCTGCCCATACCGCCTGACCTTGTCTATTGAACGGTTGTTGCGGTCGAGTTGGCGGAAAATGACCAGGATGACGAGAACTATCAGTAGGGTGATAATGTTCCCGATAGTGAATAACATAGCTTTCTCCCAGTTTTGTCGGTTTTTACCTTCAGACCCAATGCCGGCGCAGGGTCGCCCCACGCACCTAACCCGTCGATTCGGTCTTTCAGTATCACCGAATACACGAACTATTCACAATTTTATCATAAAGGAACATTTTTGGAAGTCACTTCGACGATTTTCCTGCACCGAGAGAGACGCCCTGTATCCCTGCTATCCGTGAGACGAAATCACCGTATGACCGAAACTTGAATACCAACGAAGATTCACTCGAAAGACTTTCCGTCATGTCCAGCCGGCGGATCGGTGTATCTCCACGAGACGATTCCCAAACCCGGGTTACCCACGCGGCATGCATCCCTGCCGATAGGGCTCCGACGATATCCTTCTCATAGCTGTTACCGACGTAGAGTATCTCATCCGGATGTGTCTCCAACCGTTCGGCCAGCGCCTCGAAAGGCGCCGGATGGGGCTTCAGGAATCCGGTCTCCTCGGAACAGAACGCGGTCTTTACTAGATCTTCGAGACCAAGATATTCAAGCTTTCTACCGATCGGAAAATCGGACAAAGCCGCCAAGGAAATTCCGGTGGCACGCAGCTCTTCGAGAGCCTTTCGCACATCGGGGAACGGCCGGATACCCCGGTACGACCGCTCCCAGCCGCGATACAGGTGTGACTCTATCCGCTCCTGTGCCTCAGCCGGACCGATACGCAACGCAGCGGCCACCCTCTCAGCCTGGATTTCAACATGCCGTCGTGAATCGGCCGCCGCACGCACGGAGGAACGGGCCCTGGCGAAGGCGATGAAGAGTCGCGGATGAGAAAAAAATGGAGGAAGCGAGTGTAAAAACATTTGGCTATTGGGATACAAGGTCCCGTCTACATCGAAAGCGACAGCCCGTATCCTCATATCACCTCACGACGATGTCGTATCGGATCGTAACTTGCACCTCCGAGCCGGTTCCGGATTTAAGCGACTCGAATTTCCATGACCGCATCGCCGTAACGACCGCGGTTTCCACTTCGGAATACCCGATCGGCGGATCGATCTCCAACCGGGTGAGATATCCGGAGGGCGAGAGCGTTCCGTTCACATTCACCGTGATTTTCGGAGGCAGATCCCTGAAGAGTTCACCCGCCAGGTCCGGCTTGACCCACGAAAGGAGGGACCTGTTCGCACCTGTCGACTCAAATTCGATTTCGAACGGATCATCGGTATTGGCCTCGGGAGTCCCAATCTCCACGCTTCTGGTCTCCTCACGAGCCACCGTAGCCTGACGGGAGGACGGTTGAGAAGATTGTCCCGATCCATCCGAGCCGGATCCCGAAGAATCGAGGGCCCTGTCCAGTGAATCGAGAACATCGGAATCGATGATGGATCCATCGTCGGCCGTTCGACTCCCTGATGACGTGGAGCCGGTCGACGGTTCGTCCGGCGAGGTGGGAGTACTCGAGGTCTCGTCTCCGTAGATGATCCGTGAGCCGGATGACCAGACCTCCGGTTTCGACGTGGTGTCGTCCGGTACACCTTCGGCCGTCCTGGAAGTCGTCGGCGATCCATAACTCGGAGTATCCGTGGACTGCTCGCTCGAACGACCCAGATCGCGGGGGTCTATCCTGAGCAACTCGTTGTCCGACATAGCCGGAGCGGACGAAGAATCGGTGGTCTCTTGGCTTGAAGCGGTACCACCAGAGGGCAACGGTATCGATTCCGCCCTGACGGTATCGTCGGGGCGACTTGAATCGGTGCCGGCCGAGTCGAACCGGTACATCTGGGCGAACCTTTCGGCCTCGGAGACGGTTTCGTTGGATGACGTACTATCCGACCTGGCGGTTCGGGTGGTTGAAGTAGATCGTCCGGTGGAACTGGTCGTCGATTCCGCCGCTCGTTCCGCAGATACGGTATCGTCACGAGACGATTGAGTGGTACGTTCTTGGGGGCCTGAAGGAGCCGATACTTCCGGGCGAGGAGTAGGCGCGTCGTCGGACCGTTCGACCTGGCCGGTTCGCTCGGTCTCTCTGACAACGGGCTCACGAACCGGTTCCGGCTCGGGTCTCACCTCACGCGTTTCCTCGGGGCGCTCCCGCGCTGCGGCCGGCGCCTGCAACGATACGGGCGGCGTAATGGTAACGGTGAGGGGACCGGAGTACTCGGGAAATCTACTCCTGGTGGCATCGGGAACCGCGTGGAGAATCACGAAGAAGAGCAGGTGCAGGAGGAGCGCGGCTGCCGCACTCACCCCTAAGCGTTCCTTATCGTTTATGTTGAGGATGTCTCGCATATGCCTCCCGAAGCTATCCTTCCGTCTCGACGGTTCGGAGGTTTATTCCCCTGAACCCGTTCTTCCGCAACGTGTCCAGGACGGAGATCAGAACGGAATAGGAGACCCCCTCGTCACCTTCTATTATTACCGTCCCGATCTGCTCACGGGCATCTCCCGATATCGATCCAAGCGCAAGGGAGAGCCCTTCCAGATCATACCGTTCCTTATTTAAATATACCTCATTTTCCCCGGAAACCGTAACGACGAGTTTCGTCATCGCCACCGGCTCCGCCGTACTCGATTCCGGCAGCACGAGACTGATGCCGGGTGTGAGGATGAAGGTGCTCGATACCATGAAGAAGATCACCAACTGAAAGACGACATCGATCATCGGGATCAGATCGACCGTCGCGGAGGGAGTCAGCCGGCGCTTAAACTTCATCTGCATCGCGTTGTCCTCCCAGGAGCAGCACCATGTCGTTCACCCGGTTTTCCATGCGGATGATTATGTGATTGACCTTACTGACCAAGAAATTATAGATAGTGATCGTGGGAATCGAGACGATCAATCCGGCCGCCGTCGTCAGCAACGCCTCCGAGATACCGGCGGCAAGTATTCCCGGATCACCGACATTTCCGAAGCTCCCGAGTACTCCGAAGGCCTCGATATTTCCGGTGACCGTCCCGAGAAGTCCCAGCAGTGGGGCGATGTGAGCAATCGTTCCGAGTGCGGTGAGAAATCGCTCCATCTTCGGTATCTCGAGATTCGCAGCGCCGAGAATCGCATCCTTAATGACGGTTTCCGGATACTGCCTATGCTCGATTCCGACCTTCATGAGATTCGAAATCGGTGATGGGTTGTTTTCACAGATGTTGATAGCCTCGTCATAATGCCCCTTCTCCAGGGTCGAGCGAAGCCGGTTTATCATCTGTTCCTCGTCGACACGGATCTTTCTGAAAAAAAGAAGCCGTTCGATGATGATTATGGTAGCAAAAAAAGAGAGAAAGAGGATCACCACCATTACGGGGCCACCCTTAGAGATCAAATCAAACATCGTTCCTTCCTTCACACGCCGTACACCGGCGTGATGGCTGTAGAATTATCATGGGCCAACATACTATGAATCGGTTCACAACCGCGACCATCAGGTGAACACTCGAAACCGGATCCGCCGTTTACTCAAAGGGAGATCCGCAGCTTCAGGGCGAAATGAAATCCGGGGCCTTCGTAATCACCCCACTCGATACGACCATCATCGATCAACGGGGCGAAGACGTCGAGCGCTTCCATCCAGAGCACCACGCCGTTGGTGATCTTCACGAAACCGGAGGCGGACACATCGGGCACGATAAAACCCGGATCGAAGGGGAAACTCGCGTTTAGCGCTCCCCCTACCCTGTCGTTCGGTGATTGCAGGTTCAGCGACAGCGAAAGAGTATGCTCGTATCTCAACGGATCCTGATCCTGCAGCACCTGCCCTCTCCAACCGACGCTTCCCGAAAAGATACTCCCGGGATTGTAGGCGAATTCAGTCGAGAGATAGAGGTGAAATACGTCATCGGTCACCGATACATTGTATAATCCCGTGGTGGTATCGATTGTAGACGCCGGGGTCAACTCACCCGACACCGCCGAAAACTCGGCGCCGGCCTTTATCGAGAATGCATCGAGAAACCGAAACTCGACATTGCCGTCCGCGAACCACGCTTCGGTGTCCTCCAGGGGATCGGAATAATCGAAGAAGGGGTATTCCCGCCAGATTTCGGCGTACGGTGCCGGTTGGATGCGGTATCCCCCCGAGATTCCATAGATGAAGAAATCGCGAACCATCCCCCGCAACGATATCTCGAAGGGGAAGGAGAAGGCGGAAAGGCTATCCCAGGAGAAACCGCCGGATACCGACAGGTCGATGGCAAGCGGCAACTCTGCATCGATAAACGCATTCGCGCCTGCCGAGTGGTACACATCGTTGTCATCGAAGGTGGTGCGAAACGCGTACTCTCCGCGGATTCCGAACTCGACCGCGGGAAACGCGAATCCGAGGCCGAGGCCCGGAGTGAGATTCAATTCAGGCTGGTTGGACGGAGAGTCGGCCGACAGAATCATATTAACCCCGAAGAACTGAGCATCAGCATATAGTTTCACTATCTTCGGAGTCGAGAAAACGAAATTGGAACCGACATAATAGAATCTGTGCGTCACGGAGTCGTAATCGGAGTTCTGCTGCAGGCCGTTCTCTACATCGGTGTAGTTGGCTTCGGTCTCCGACCGTATCGTTTCCCCGTCGAATGTGAGGGTCCCTTCAATGATGTCCTCTCTGTTCTTGAATCCGCTTCCGGGCTCCCTGAACCCGTATCCGTCTAAAATCGAATGAGAGAACCGCATGGAAAAACTCGGCATCGAACCGATCTTGTAGAGGCTGATGTCGCCCAAGATATGGCTCATCGTACCGCCACCGAGCATGCCTTCGCTGAAGAAATCCGATCCGATCTTGGCTCTCGAAGCGGCTCCGCCGATAATGGGCGGTTGATCGGGGAGGGCATCGAGCGGAAACTCGAGACCGCTCAAGGAGATCTCCTCGACGTCGGGAAGCGGGACGGAGATCGTCGGCAGCAGGTTTTCATCCCCTTGCGGCAGTACGGCGGAGACTTGCTCCTCGCTTAGATCCTCAACCTCCAGCAGCAACGGCGGAAGCACGATCTCCGGTTCTTCGGGTTCGAATGATTGCGCCACAGTCACGGACAGAGACAGAAGCGACAGACACAGGCATACGCAGATCGACTCGAATCGTTTGGATCGTCTCATCTGCGTACCCCCTCTAATAGCTGTGCTCCCCGCACGGCCCACTCGGAATTCGGAAAGTTCTCCTCGATTCGTTGCTGTATCGCCCGTGCATCGGCAGGCTTTCCGGCAGCGAGTGCCATCTCTACCGCCCGAAACAGGGACATAGCCATCAGGTCCTTATCTTCGGTGTACATCGAGGCTGCCAATAGGAATTGGTTCCCTGCTTTGACCGGGTCATTTTGCTTGAAGTAGTACTCACCGAGGTAATAATTCGCCCGGGCGGCACGTTCGGGATCGACCTCTTTCTTTTCGACGACGCGCTCGAGCAGGGTCAAAGCCTGGTTCATCTTGTCCGACTGGTTGTACAGGTAGAACCGGGCGAGTTCGAGCATCGCATCACGGCCCTTCGGGCTCTCGGCTCCCTCCCTGCCGATGATAACCGACAGTTCCGCCTCCGTATCGCTCTGCCCGAGTAACTGATACGAGATCTTTTCGGCTTTGGCCTCCGCATCCGCGGCCTCCGCCTCCTCGGGATAGGAGGCGATTAACTCACTGTACATCCGCAACGACATACGCAGGTCTCCCCCTTCGGAGTAGACCTCGGCCGACCGACGCAGCGCATCGGACCGGAAAGAACTGGCTCTATACTGATTGATGATCTTCTCCCATAGAAGGAGGGCCCCATATCCTTCTCCGGCTTCCGCCGCCGCCATTCCACCCCAGTAGAGGGAAGCGTCGTAAAGCGTACCGTTTGGATACCGGCTACGGTGCTCATAAAACGCGTCTCTGGCGTCCGAATATCGACCCGCCTCATACAACAACTCACCCCTTCGATAGAGTGCCTCCTCCGCGAGGGGACTGTCGGGATACCGATCCGCCAGGTTCAGGAACGAATGCGACGCCGTCTCCGGATTATCGAGATTCACCTGAATACCTGCATACTCGAACAGGGCATCGTCGGCCAAGGTGGAATTCGGGTATGCCGATGCAAACTCTCTGAATAGGGCCGCGGCCTCGTCGAGCTTTCCCTGCCCGAGTAGGCTCTTGCCGAACATCATAGTTCCCATCCTGTTGCTCGATCCCTCCCGCAGGTTGGCATACGTTCCAAAATACCGCTCCGCGGCCTTGAAATCCCGAAGACTGTACGCACACCATCCCGCGAGATAATAGGATCGCGGAACGAGTTCATGTTCCGGAAAATATTCCATCAGATGTCTGAACTCGGCCAGCGCCTCAGTATAGTAGGCGAGTCTGTATGAGGCCCAACCGCGGTAAAAGACGGCGAACGGCTCTATCACCGACAGGTCAAATGCGTCGGTGGCGGTGACCATGGAGAGGGCTTCCAGCGCCGATTCATACTCCTTGAAGGCGATATGCGACAAACCGCGCATGTATTCTACCATCGCGGCGTACTCCGGGTATGCACCGGAGACATCCGGAATCACCCGGGTGAGATCTTCAATTTCTTTTAAAACCGTCCTGTAATCTCCTCGAGAGAACAGCAGTTTCATCAGATCGACTCGGGCGCCGATCGCATCCGGTCTGAGAGGGATATACTCCCTGAGGACCCGGATCGCTGCTGAATCTTCTCCGAGTTTCCTGAACAGTACGGATTGAAGGCGCAGAAAATTCGGGAGGAAGGCTCCGGCCTGGGCCTGGGCCAGCATCCGTCTGCATAGGTCCAAGGCTTCATCATATTCCCGGCGCTTGTAGCGAGAATACGCCAGGAGATAGGCGGCTTCCGATGCATAGTTCGACCGGGGATAGTCTTCCAGAAACTTCGACAATCTATCCACCGCAGCATCCCACTCGCCGGACTCGACCTCTAGTCCGGCGAGTCTGAAGGTAACCTCCGCACGCCTGTTATCGGAAACGGCGAGGAACGAACGGAGTACCTCCACTGCACGATCTCGATTGCCCCGTTCAACCTCGATCTGGGAGAGATACAGGGGCACCGCTCCCTCCATAGTAGACCGGTCACCTCGATTCCAGATACGACTGAAGTATGAAAGCGCAAGGTCGGTCTTCTCGTTTTTATAGCTCTCGATTCCGATTCGGAGCCAGAAACCCGCCAATATCTCCGGCTTTCCGGCCAACACCTCTTCGGCCCGTATGAGCACGTTCTGCATTCTGATCTGATCACCCTCGGTGCGGTACAGCACAAACAGACGGCTGAACGCCACCGCGGCGATATCGGAAGACGCAGTGAGAAGTTGTTCGTAAATCGCTTCCGCCCGATCGTACATTTCGGAGAACCAATACGCTTCTGCCAGATAGAGGGAGAACCGGGGCCGCCATTGGGTACCTATATCCTGTAGGTCGATATCCTGAAGGATTTCCAGCACTCTCCGGTATTGTTTTTCGGTAAGGAGTGCCGAGCACAGGAGAGAGAGCGCGTGAATATTTTCCAACGACGACTCATACTCCTCGAGGAGAAGCTCCAGCGTTGCCACCGGATCTCCTTCATCCAGCTCTCGTTCACACAGGGCCTTGTAGAGTAGCGCCTCTCTGCGGAGAGACGTCTCCTCTCCCCCGAGGAACTCCTCCATCGAGAGGAACGCCTCGGCATATTCACCCCGTTCATACCGGATTACCCCAATCCAAAACGGCACGAACCCGATGAACCGTGTCGATGAGTATCGCTCCTCTATCCTTGTAAAGAGCTCGTATGCCCGGTCCGACTGACCCGTCCTATAGAGAGAGACGGCCTTTCTGAATTGAGTATCCGCCATGTAGGTAGAGTAGGGAAAATCGCGTAAAAACCGATCGTAGAGCTCCAATGCGGCCGTATACTCACCGGAAAGGAAACGCGCCTCTGCCTCCGCGAACAGGGTTTTCTCGCGAGTGTCCGCGAACACCCCAAGCGAAGAAACGATTGTCACCAATAAAATTACACAAAACTTCAGTAAACTTGATCGTTCTCTGTTCATATACCAGTAAGATATACCAGGCTAGATCATCTTTCAATATCTATTGATGGTTGCGCCACGTACGAATCCGGGCAGGAGAAACCGGTCCGGACTCGGAATACGGACGAGATGGACGTGACTCCCTGTGTTGGCGGAAAGAAACGAATCGAGGGGAGTCTCCCTGTTACGTTCCATCACGACGATCGAAAACACCCCATGCTCATCGAAATATGGGAAGAATACAGCTACGTGTGGATGCTGTCGCAAGGCCGGATCGGAGCCGGTGAGTCGATTGACCGAACCCAGATAGATATTTCCCGGATACCGGACTGCATCCATATACAGGACCATCGGCAGATCATCGACCGCGTACCCGATATCTTCGACATACCCCGCCTTCTCCGGGTACCGTACATCGGTCGATTCGATTCCAGCGTCCGGATATTCGAGTCGTGCAATACTCACCGCAAGGTTTCTGGTCCAATCCAATCCGAAATACGGATCTCGCGATTCTTCGAAGGGCTCACTCCACTCGTTTCCACGGACATCGAGGTGCTTCTCTTTCATGTCCACGACGGACAGGTAGGGGGGAGTTTCGCCAAGGTTCGTACTGCCGATACGCAGACCGGAAGATCCTCCGTTTTCGATGGAGTCCCTACTCCTCAATCCTGCATAGACCCCATCGACGATCCACTTTGCGAAGCCGGAACAGTTCAGTCCCCCCTCGGGATTGGGCTTCAGCGTATCGATGAAAATCGGCCGCCCCATGTCATCGAGGGCCCCATCATTTGCATCCTTCAACTCCGGAAGAGTATTACGGATTCGGTCCGCCATCGACTCGACTCGCTTCTGCCCGTAGAGAGCGTCCTGCGGGAAAATCATGCCCCAATCAACCGTGTACTGCGACCGCTTCAGGATCTCGATGAACGGCTCGGTGACGATATGCTTGAACGGAACGGGGATTTCTACCTTGTGCAGATAGGGGCGGCCATACAGGACGATGTCGGCCTCCGCGGTTTCATCATCCGGCCTGAATCGGATGTAACACCCCGGATCGTTCTGGTAGAATACCTTTATCTGATCGATTTTCGTCGGCATGACCCGTATGATATAGCTTCCCCTACTGTACAGGGGATACCCGCTATCAAGCTTGTTAATGAATAGGTGGTAGACGTTGCCGTTTTGAGTCTGTATTTCGTACTTTACCTCGGTATTTTCTCCCGGCTGTACGGCATACTCGTACCGAGGCCCCGCCACCGACATACTGAATATTTCTTCCGCATATTTTTGGCGTACGACAAAATTCTCCGGAATACGCACGTCGGGAAGCGGATCGTATAGAAACTGCCCATATAACGGGTAGAGATATAGACCGAGTAGGAACAGCCCGAATATCCCGATACGCGGGATCCGCACCGTGCCATGCACTTGATTACCATTCATCTAACTATATCATCGTCCGTTCCGGCGTCCGGCTTGACGGTACGGTTCCTGTTGTCAGCAACTGGAGATAGTCTGGACCGTAGCCGGGCTGCGGCGGCCGCTACCCCCAACAGCTCTCGCCGAATCTCCCTAATCGCGACCGATCCGTTCCGTGAGTCGAGAATCGTATCTTCCACCAACCGCTTACCGGCACCTGTGAGGGTATACCCCTTCGCCTGCACGAGATATCGTATTCGGAACAGGAGATGCAGATCGGCCTCCGAGTAGATACGCCGACCAGATCGGCTCTTTCTCGGTGACAACAAGGGGATCTCCTGTTCCCAATACCGCAAAATATGCGGTTTCGTATCGAGGATCTCGCATATTTTACCGATCGAATACCGCGACATGCGTACCCCGGGGTTAACTCTCCCTGATATCGATCCTGATCGGGATCGCATTCATCCCGAATTCGCTACGGATCCTATTCTTGATATATCCGATATAGTGACGGGGAAAGCGTCTCTTTTTGTTGACGAAGACGACGAATTTTACCGGGTCCGTTTGGACCTGCGTGACATAGCGGATCTTGTACATCCGGTCCTGTTCATACCGGTCCACCCACTTCTTCACGGCCTGATTCAACACCGCGGTCTCGATTCGACGCCGCAGTTGCTGTCGAACCCGTATCACCGCATCCAGAAGCTTTCCGCACCCATCCCCGCTGAGTGCCGAGATGGGCGCGATGGGCGCGAAATCCAATACCGGAAACAGAAACCGGACCCTGTCGGACACGGCGGCGAACAGATTGGGAACACCATCCTGAAGATCCCACTTGTTCAGCGCCAAGATTATACCCCGTCCGTACTTCACCACCTGGGCCGCAATCTTCTTGTCCTGGTCGGTAATGCCGTCCAACGAATCGATCATGAGGATGACCACTTGCGACTCCTTGATACACCCCAACGCCCGGTTCACGGAGTAATATTCGATATTCTCTCCGACTCTGCTTCGTCTCCGTATCCCTGCAGTATCCATGATCCGGAACCTGCAGTCCCGATACGTAAATGTCCCCTCCAGAACGTCCCGTGTGGTTCCCGGAATATCCGATACGATAGATCTGTCGACCCCCAGCAACCGATTTACAAGGGTAGACTTGCCGGTATTCGGCTTTCCCAACACGGCCAGCGCAATCATCTCTTCTGCGGCCGCTTCCCCGCCATCTCCAACCGACTCTTCTGCTTTTTCTGTTTCTATGGCTTCTTCTGTTCGGCTTTCAAGAATACCCTTCTCATCGGAAGCCGTCCCATCCTGTGCCTGCCCATCCAGTAGAAGTTCGGCGATCAACTCACGCAATTCGGGGACACCCCGGCCGTGTGATGCCGAGATGAAGACGGTTCGTTCAAAGCCCAAGGAGTGATAGTTGAAGGCGACGTTCCATCTCTCCGGATTATCTACCTTATTGACCACCAGGACGATCTTCTCCGAGAATGGCCGCAATCGTTCGATGAACTCCTGATCCTCGGGAGTCTCTTCGGTGACATCCACCAAAAGCAGGATAAGGTTGGCCCGTGCGATGGTCGCGAGACTCTTATCGGTCACGAGCCGTTCGATCTCATCGGCTTCCAGCTTGTATCCCCCGGTATCTATTAGCATAGTTCGAACCGATCCGATTACGGTCTCCGACTCCACCGGATCTCTGGTCACACCTGGCGTCGGGTCGGTTATCGCGAGTCGTCGGCCGACGAGTCTGTTGAACAAGGTCGACTTGCCGACATTCGGACGTCCTACGATGGAAATGATGGGAAGCGTTATATCAACCTGCGAGTATTTCGTACCGTTCATGCATCCAGCCCCTTACGAACCTATCGATCTCTTTATATGAGCGCATCTCCATGATGTGACCGACGAGTTCTTCGGCCGCGGACATATTCGTCGAACGGATTATTTGTTTGACCTCCGGGATGCCGAAAGAACTCATGCTGAAGACATCCAATCCCAACCCGACGAGGATGACGCTGGCCATTGGATCGCCGGCCATCTCGCCACACATACTCACAGGAATACTCTGCTCGTGGGCGTTGTCTATGACGGTGCGGATCAGCCTGAGAACGCCCGGATGGAACGGTTCGTAGAGATATGCGATCTTCTCGTTTCCACGATCCACGGCGATGGTGTACTGGATGAGGTCGTTCGTGCCTATGGAGAAGAAGTTGACCTTCCTCGCCAGGATATCGGTAGTCATGGCCGCGGACGGTACCTCAATCATGATCCCCACCGGAATATCGGATTTATACTCGATGCCGGCTCTCCGACAATCGTCCTTTACTTCGTCCAGGATCTCCAACGCCTCGTTCAACTCTTCGATGCCGGAGATCATGGGAAACATGATCCGTAAATTGCCGTCCATAGAGGCCCGAAGGAGGGCCTTCAGCTGGGTTTTAAAAAGATCCTGCCTCGAGAGGCAGAACCGAATGGCCCTCCACCCGAGTATAGGATTCTTCTCATCCTGTTCGCCGAATCCCGGTACGGTTTTGTCGCCCCCGACATCCAAGGTCCGGATTGTAACCGAACGTCCCTCCATGGCGCGCAACACACGACTATACGCCGCATACTGCACCTCTTCGGAGGCTGCGCCGCTGGGTTGTAGGAAGAGAAACTCCGACCGATAGAGGCCGATTCCATCGGCACCATGGGCCATAACCGAATCGGTCTCCTCCGGCACCTCGATGTTCGCCTCCAAAAGGATCAATTTACCATCTTTCGTTTCCGCGGGAAGCTCGTTGAGCGTCAGCAGCTGAATTTCGCGCTTCTGCCACTCACGCAGTAGTTTAGCGTACCGTTTTGCGGTTGCCTCGTCGGGATTTACGATCACGGTTCCGCGGTTTCCGTCTACGATGATGCGATCTCCGTTCCGGACGGACCGTGAGATCGTGGAAAGGCCGAGAACCGCAGGTATTTCGAATGATCGTGCAAGGATCGCGGTGTGCGACGTCTTTCCACCGGCGTCCATTGCGATTCCTCTGACCATCCGTTTGTTCATCGACAAGGTGTCCGACGGCAGAAGGTTGTGAGTGACAAGGACGATCTCCTCACTCAGGTCGCCGAGGGAGATCCGATCCCGGTACATCAGATGGTTTAGCACCCTCTTGGAGACATCGTACATGTCTATGGAGCGCTCACGCAGGTACGCGTCTTTGGCCGCATTCAACTGATTAATTAGCTCCGTAACTGTCTCGTAGACAACCCATTCGACGTTGTGCCGATTCGCGTCGAGATTCTGCTCGACTTTCTGATGCATCTCCGGATCACCAAGCATCAGCAGATGCGCATCGAGAATTCTCGCCTCCTCCATACCCATCTCCGTCGCGGTGAGGGCCTTTAGCCCCTGAACCTCCTCCTCTGCTTTCCGGACCGCCTCATGAAACCGTTCAATTTCACGCGGTATATCCTCTTCGAGGATTTCGTACTTCGGGACCTTCCAATTGTCGTCCGTGTATAGAAACACTTTCCCCATAACGATACCGGGCGATGCCGATATTCCGGAGAATTCCACCATAGTATCCATCGTGAGGTTGATTCTACGCTCTTTTCATTGGGGTGTCAAATTGCACCGAGACGTCGGCAGTTCCCACGATTAACCGCATTCGCCTCCTAATTCTCAGCACGAAAAATGCCGATACACATGACGATGGGAAAGAAGAAGAAAGGCTCCGGATTGGGATGCCTGTTCTGGATTGCACTGATTCTACTCGTGCTGGTGATATTCCTCTTCAACCGGGAGCGAATAAGGACCGTTGTTGAATCTACCGGACTACGCGACCTCTTGGCGGACAACTTCACATCTACCGAAAAGCCGGAGGTTACCCGTGTTGAAACATCGCCCGAGGACGATTCACCACGTGGATCATCCGAACAAAAGACGCGGGAAGACGCAACACCTCGGCCTCGTAACGCGACTCCCGACGCAGGGCCACAGGAAAAAGACACAGAACTACAGGAGAGAGTGGTCACGATCGAGTCGGAACCCCAAAACACACGATCTGTCGAATCGACGGAAAAGAACGCTGTCTCGGAATCGGCCGACTCAACATACGACGATGGCAGTAACATTGAGAAACCCGTTGAGACAGATGAAAGGGTTCGAAATATGCGAAAGGCAAAATTATACTTCGTATCCCTCAACGAATCGGGAGAAATTTTGCTCGAAAGCATCGTAAGGCCGGTCTTCTACATCGACTCTCCACTCACGGAAACTATGGAGAGTCTGTTGAAAGGCTTGACCACATCCGAATTAAATCAGGGGTTGCTCTCGCTCATACCGGAAGAGGCGGTCATACATTCCGTCAAGGTCTCCGGCGGCATCGCATATATCGACTTTTCTCAAGCCATACGGTTCAATGCCTTCGGGAAAGAGGGCTACGTAAACCAATTGAAACAACTCATCTATACGGCCACCGAGTTCCCGACGGTAAACGCCGTTCAAATCATGATAGAGGGCAAAGTCCACTCATATATGGGCCCGGAAGGAGTCTATATCGGTGAGCCGCTCACCAGAGAGTCGTTCTAACGATACGTCGATTACAATGGTAATTCCCTAAATTACTCTTTAAAAGCGCCTCAGATTTCATCTATATTTCGGAGACTCGTATCCACGAGAACCTCGATCTCTTGCATCGTGCCCCGTGGAGATTGCCTCAATACCCCTAGAAACTCTCGGTTGCCTTTCCCCCCCCGAATCGGAGATTCCATCAGACGTTCCGTATAGACCCCTTCGGAGAGCAGCCGCAGCAGAGTGTCAAGGAGGATCTCCCGCAATAGATCGGATTCGCGGACGATGCCGTCGAACGCTGCACCCGGATCGCGAATTTCGAATTGGGGTTTAATCAGTCCGATGCACCAGCCTTCGGAGGTAAGTGAGAGTATCTTCGAGGCGGCACCGACGAGAGATCGAAAGGAAAGGTCGGAAACCGCGGCATGCGGCCGTGGCTCGAAAGGATGGGTTTGCATGATGTTGGTCCGTTCGTGAACGGATACCCGAGGATCGGACCGAAGCCGATAATCGAGTTGATTATATCCAACGTCGACGGAATGAACCTTCGCTGCGCCATGCTGTAGAAGGCAATCGCTAAAGCCACCGGTCGATGCCCCGGCGTCGAGAAACACCTTGCCGTGTACCTGGATCTTCCATTCATACAAGGCCGCTTCGAGCTTCGCGCCTCCCCGGGATACATATCGTCGCTGAATGAAAGCAATATCGACACCTTCCGATACCCTTTCCTTCGAATTCCGAACCTTGCCTCCGTCGACGAGTACCTCACCACATGCAATTCTTGCAAGAATTTCGTCTCGGGATAGTCGCGGAAATCGATCCACAACCAAGTCGATCAAAGGCATACTCATCCCGATATACCTCTACATATCAACAGTGCCACACCTCCGACCCGGCGGTGAAAACGGTCGCCACCGGGGCTAGACGGCGAGCTCCTCTCTCACACGCTCGATCTCTACAGCCTTTCCCGTCTCTGTATCGACCTCCACGAGTACGCCGCACAGTATCGAAGAGGAATCGGCAACTTCCATCTTCAGAGGCAATTGTGTCAGGGCTCTGCGGATCGATATTTCGGGATTACCGCCGATGACGCCGGAAACCGGTCCGGTCATACCGGCATCGGTAATATAGGCCGTACCGCCGGGAAGTATTCGCTCGTCTGCAGTCTGTACGTGCGTGTGGGTTCCGAATACCGCAGAGGCGGTCCCGTCCAGATGCATCGCCAGTGCCTCCTTCTCTTCCGGCTCCTCCGCATGAAAGTCTACGATCTTGACTTTCGCGGAGGTGCTTACTCGTCTGAGGATTTCCCGACTGGTTCGAAAGGGACAGTCGATGGCGGGCATACGGTACCTCCCCTGAACATTGATGACGGTGACCGGTATGCCCTTCACCACCACCGTGCAATTTCCGTGTCCGGGAGTTCCCTGTGGATAATTGGCAGGTCTAAGGATGGTTTCCTGAGAATCGAGCCGCGATAGAATATCGGAGTTCTGCCAGATGTGGTTGCCGCTTGTGACGACATCGACGCCGCTCGAATACAGTTTGTCCAGGATATCCGGAGTCATACCGAACCCATCGGCTGCATTCTCACCATTGGCGATGACGACATCGGCCTTGAGGTTCTTTATCATAGAGCCAAGACCGACATACACGGCCCTGCATCCCGGTTGACCGAAGATATCTCCCAGGAACAGGGCTCGAATTCTCTCTATCAAAACCGTATGTCTTCCCTATCCGAGTCTCATCGAGCGTACTCGACGACTCTGGTTTCTCGAATGATGGTCACTTTTATTCGTCCCGGGTAACGAAGCTCGTTCTCAATCTTTTTTGCAATGTCCTTCGCAAGTATCTTTGCACCGTCGTCGTTCACCCGATCATTACTCACCATGATGCGCAACTCACGGCCGGCCTGAATGGCATAGGCCTTCTCTACTCCCTCGAAACTTTCGGAGATCTTCTCCAAATTTTCTAGCCGTTTAATGTAGTTGTTGAGAGTCTCTCTACGTGCCCCGGGTCGAGATGCAGAGATCGCGTCGGAGATCTGCACGATAACGGCTTCGACACAGGTCGGTTCGGTGTCATTATGATGTGAGGCAATCGAATTGACTACCCGCGTATCTTCTCCGATCTTCCGCGCTAATTCGGCGCCAACTTCGGCATGGTTTCCGTCACTATCCGTTTCGATACCCTTACCGATGTCGTGGAGCAACCCACAACGTCGGGCCATCTCACGGTCGAGCCCTAATTCGGCAGCAATCATGCCACAGAGTATCGCCACTTCCTTCGAATGGGTCAGGACGTTCTGACCGTAGCTCGTTCGATAATACAGGCGGCCTAGCGAGCGGATGCCCTCTTCGTTTACATTGTGTATTCCAAGATCGAAGAGGACCTTCTCACCCTCTTCAAAAATTGTTTGACTAATCTCCTTAGTGACCTTTTGGACCACCTCTTCGATACGAGCCGGGTGAATCCTTCCGTCCTGGACGAGTCTCTCCATCGCCGTCCTGGCAATCTCCTTTCGAATCGGGTCGAAACAGGAAATAACCACGGCCTCCGGGGTATCATCGATTATAATATCGACACCCGTCAAGGTTTCGAGGGTACGAATGTTCCGCCCCTCCCTTCCGATGATCCGGCCTTTCATCTCGTCGCTCGGGAGACTCACCGAAGTAACCGTCACATCAGATACAACCTCGGTAGCGATGCGCTGTATAGACGTGATCAATATGTCTCGAGATTTCTTCTCTGCGGTTAGGCGAGACTCTTGTTCGATTTTATTTATCAATACCTGCGCGTCGTGTCGGGCTTCATCCTCCATTGATTGCATGATCAGTTTTTTTGCATCTTCACCTGTAATGCCGGCGAGTTTTTCAAGTTCGAGGCGCCAATGTTCCTCGACCTCTTCAAGATCCTTTTCCCTGCGTAACAATCTTCCTTCTCGGTCTACCAGTTGCTGCTTCTGTCGTTCCAGGGCAGTCATCTTTCTTTCTAGGTTTTCTTCTTTTTGTACAAGTCTTCGTTCGAGGCGTTGTGCTTCATTTCGTCGTTCGCGAAACTCTTCTTCCTGACGTTCGCGTTCCTCGATCAGCTGATCTTTTGCCTCGAGTAACAGCTCACGCTTCTTTGCCTCTGCCTCTTTTATTACCTCCTCACTTACCCTCTTCGCTTTCTGTTCGGAAGATGATAACTGAAATCTGGCGTAAAGCCATCTGAAAGTCCAACCCAGAAATAAACCGATGATAGGAAGAATAATTTGTAGCCATAACGCCATATTCTTCCCCTATCGTAGATATTAGAAACATTATAAGTATTCCTGTTGCTTTGTCAACTTTTTGCAGTGTCAACGCAATGTTTTCCATTTATTTATCTTTTTGGATTTATTAGACAAGTATTTAGTCCGATCGCAGATCGGCGAGTGTGGCGATATATTCAGTGAGAGTAGCGTCTACTTTTTTGAGGCCCATGAAAAGGTAGGCGGGTTTTCCCTCATATACGATGGGAACATAGAGACTCCCATTGAGGTATTGCTTATCGAAATTCGCGATGCGTTCATCGATTTCCCGAAGCATGCTTTGCTTCTTGGTTATCAGGAGGAAATCTCTATGGATAAAGAAATTCCTAGCCATTATTCCGTCTTTGGGAAATTTGAACAATTCTAGACTGTCGGAACTCAGTCCGAGTGACTGTTCCACCGACCATGTTTCCGGAGTCTCTACGAGAATGGTTGCGAATATCGAATTGGTCAGTTGTGTGACTCGCATTAATGATTTCGTCACACCGATACCAGTCCGTCTGAAACCGGTGAGATACGCGTCATAATCTATTCCGCGCTCGCAAACGATTCGGCCGGAAGCGACAACCGCTTCTGATTCCTCCGTCTCGGACTCTCCCTCTCCCGGAAGAATCGACCCGAGGTCGACACTAGTCAACCCGAGGAAATCGTCGGAATCGCGCTCCTCCTCCTCATCATCGGAATCGATGACAGAAACGACGAGATCCCGAAATGATTCATCATTTCCTCCGTCCAGCTGCGTGATTACCTCAGTATTGATTCGGTACACCCCTTCCTCGTATTGAATCGGTTGAACAGAACCATACTCTTCGAACACGTTCGTAACAGATGTAACCTCGAATACGCCGGAATCGATAAGCCGTTGTACGATCTCATCGTATGCTGAGCGTGCCGTCTCCGCGGGTTCTTGGGGTAGAACTTCTTCCTCCAGATGCGATGGGTCAACCGGAGCAGATGGACCCCGTTCCTCCTCTCGGCCGATCTCCTCGTCATCTTCCTCCCCGGAGACCTGTTCTAAATCTCCATCTTCGTAATATTTTTCGACGATGGAGTTGCGGAGAGCCGGATCGTATCCTTTATATGGGAAAGAATATCCGATGTATTGATTCGAAACAGGCTCCGCGGGGACTGCATCACCCCCGACCATCACCGGCTCAAGTTCCACAACCTCCATTAATTCCGCCTCAAACTCCTTTCCTTCCTCACCATTGATCAATTCTTCTACCGGTGAGAGTTCGGATACCTCTTCGAGGTCCTCGGGTTCATCGAGTTCTGCGACTTCCTCCAGCTCCTCTATCTCCTCTTCCTGTTCTTCAATCTCTTCCAACTCATCCGGATCCTCGATTTCTGCGACGGTCTCCTCAATGCGTAGTTCCGGTTCCTCAGTTTCGTCTCCAACGTTCTCCAGAAATCCGACCGGGTCGTCATCAAATACATCAATATCGGCTAACTCATACCCTTCCTGAAATATCTCTACCAAATCCAATACATCGGTTTCTTCATGCTGAGGAAGCTCAGATCCTTGCACGAAAGTCGCCGCGAAATGATCAGACTCAATAGTGCCGTCTAATTCCACTAACTCTTGGATCTGATCTTCCTCAGATGTAGAATGGTCGCGAGCGGCTTGTGGCTGTCCTTGCCGTATCCTCTCGAGTACATACTGCTCTTCCGGAACTACGATCTCTGGTAACTCCATTATATCGAACTCGTCGGTCTCATCCTCGGCCTCGATATAGGTATCTCCGGATGTCTCGGCTGGAGGTATCTCATCGACCCGTTCCGGCCATGTCACGACAGCGCCGGATACAACCTCATTCTCTACCCACTCCTCTTCTACCTCTTCTACCTCTTCCAGCTCCTCGGGTTCCTCAACCGCCTCGGCCTCGGGAACCTCTTCGGCTTCCGATACCTCCTCCAGCTCCTCGACCTCTTCTACCTCTTCTACCTCTTCTACCTCTTCTACCTCTTCTACCTCTTCTA
>CAZAKE010000002.1:0-77951 GCA_964485495.1 uncultured Spirochaetales bacterium | reverse complement strand
CAGAAGTTAGCATATGTTTTTTATTCTTTCTTTGTTCAAATTCTTGTTACGAACCTTTTTTGGATCCGTATACTATGGGAGAGAGGGAGCGCATACGCATGGGGGACGGAGGATTCGATAGAAGATTCGATAACAAAAAAAAACGATCCGGCGTTACGAGATCGGTCCGCATCGGCACATCGGGATATTCCTACAAGGACTGGGTCGGTCCGGTGTATCCCGCCGCGACCCCATCATCCGAGTTTTTTTCGAACTATGTGACCTTCTTCAATTTCACGGAGTTGAATTTCTCCTATTACCGGCAGCCCTCGGCCGAACTCTGTTCCCGACTGGTTGAGAGGGCCCCCGACGGGTTTCTCTTCTCCATCAAAGGCCACAAGAGCATGACCCACGACCGCCTGGACGACTGGCCGGAACAGGTTACGATATTCAAGCGGGGAATCGTTCCCCTGGTAGAGACGGAGAAACTGGCGGCGGTACTCCTGCAGTTCCCCTTCAGCTTCGGATACACACCGGAAAACCGCAAATATCTCTACAACCTCTGCTCCGAACTGTCGCCGCTCCCTACCGTACTGGAGTTCAGGAACGATAGATGGCAGCAGGAGAGTGTGTATGACACCATGAGAGACCTGAATGTGGGATACACGATCCTCGATATGCCCTCTCTCGACGGCCTCCCGAGACCGGATCCGGTGGTCACCTCACCGATCGGGTACCTCCGCTTCCACGGCCGTAACGTCGAAAATTGGTGGAGCGGTACGAATACCTCCAGGTACGATTATCTCTACGAAGAAAAACAGTTGGAAGAATGGATTCCGACGATTACGGAGGTTATGACGAAGGTCACCCGGTTGTTTATCGCCTTCAACAACCACTACAAGGGCAAGGCGGTGAACAACGCCAGGAAACTCAAGTCCATGCTGGATGATGTTCTCACATCGACGTGAGGAATTTTCGTTTTTCGGCAAGGATGTTCTTTTCGCACCTGTCGAGGAAGATGGCGGCGGCTTGGTCATCGGGACTCTCGTTCACTACGCTCCGAAACAGGTCCCGCGCCTGGGCGAACTCTCGCTTCGAAAATATCAAAATTGCCTCCTCGAAGTCGGTCTTAGTCTGCGCCTTCGCCGTCTTGAGGGGTTCGGGATCGCCGTCGAATATCTCGAACAGGGACACGATCTGCATCTTCCCCTTGACCTTCACCTTACCGAGAAACCGGAAATTGTAACTCGTCGGGTTCTCAAGTTTCACGAAGGTATCCTGACTGATGACGATGTTTGCCCCATAGAACTTGGTCACGTCCTGCACTCGCGAAGCCAGGTTGACGGCATCGGATATCACCGTTCCCTGCATGCGCGTGCCGTCGCCGATGATTCCCATGATCAGATTCCCGGTGTGGATGCCGATCCCGATGCGAATGGGAGGATAACTGCACTTGCTCCTATGACCGTTATACACCTCGATGTGACCGAGCATCTCGAGTGCGGTATTTACCGCGTCCTCAGGAGATTGCGGAAAGAGTGCCATGATGGCGTCGCCGATATACTTGTCGACGAAGCCGTTGTTCTTCTGGATAAACGGGCTGATACGGCTCAGATAGGAGTTGATGAATTTGAAATTTTCCTGTGGCGTCATCCGTTCCGAGAGCTGGGTAAACGCCCGAATATCGACGAAGAGGATGGTCATCTCCTTCTGTACCTGGTCGCCGAGTTTCAACTCGGCGATGTTGTCAATGCCGAGTGATTCGAGGAACTCGGTCGGAACGAACCGGGAGTATACCGTGTTGATCTTCGCAAGCTGCAGGTGGATATTGACCCGGGTGATAAACTCTTCGGGGATTATCGGTTTGGTGAGGTAATCGCTGGCACCGGAGGTCAGACCCTCCATGATGTCGGCGGTCTGATTCTTGGCCGTCACGAGTATCACCGGCAGGTCGGTAGTCGAATACTTCTCCCTGATTTTGGAGCAGACTTCGAATCCGCTCATCCGGGGCAGCATCACGTCCAAAACAACCAGATCGGGTTTCTTCTTTTCAATGCGGCTGAGGGCGGACTCGCCGTCCACCAGAGGAATCACGGAATACCGCAACGCGACCAGATGGTTTTTCATGATCTGTAACGCCACGATGTCATCATCTACCACCATCACTTCGAACAGCCTCTGGTCCGAACGGCTCTCCTCGAATAACGGCTGCAGGTTCTCAACCGCGTCCAGTTGTAAAACGGCATCACTTTCGTCGGCGGCGGACACTTCACCGGTCCAAAGCGGGAGCTGTAGGCTCAGTACAGTCGAGTCTTCGGCTTCGAGAAGTCGCACTTCACCACCGTGAGCATCTGCGAGTATCCTACAGACCAGCAGGCCGATGTTCGTGCTCTCGAAACCGTCAAGGGGATTCGATTCGTCAATGTCCATGTTGAAGGATGATTTTGTTTCCTCATCCAGAGTATGCCCAGGGGGAATGTGCACGTCTATGGAAACATGGTCTCCATCCTGCTCGGAGTGGATCGAAATTTGGCCTTCGTCCGTCATTCGTATCGCAAATCCGAGCAGGTTGAATAACATCTGCTCGATTCTGGTCTCATCGCCATGCACGGTATGTGTTCGCGTGCGTATCTGATTCTTGATCGAGATCGGACGCCCGGCGACTAACGGTTCACACGCCGAACGCACAAGCTCTACGATCTGGTAGATGTTGACCGACTTGGGGTGCAGCTGCAATTGGCCGGTCCGCAGCCGCGAGAAATCCAACACGTCGTTCACGAGGCTGGAGAGACGGATACCGCTCGAGATGATCAGCGATACCGTCGACCGCTGGTCGGCGTTCAACCGAGAGGACTCCCTGAGAGATTCCGCCAACCCTATGATACCGTGCAGCGGTGTTCGAAGCTCGTGACTCGTGCTGGTAAGGAACTCCTCCTTCTGACGTTGTACTCGCTGCAGGCGATCGTAAAGACTCCTCAGTTCATCGGATGATTCCCTGTTCTTTTTGGTCAGAAACATGGCCTGAGTAAGGCAGTAAAAGAACACAACCAGGTTGGTCACGAAGTAGGTCTGAAGGATGCCGGTCTGGAGAATCACGTCGTTGAGACCACCTGCCATAAGAACCGCTGCGCTACCGATCATGAAGCCGACATATCGACGACCCAATTGTCTCGAACGGACCAGGCTGATGATCACATATGCACCTGTGAGTAGTAGCAGTAATCCGAATACCGGAAGGGTGTAGGGAACGAGATCACCGGGTGATACCCACACATAGACCGCGCCGGCCCCGAAGAGGGCGGAGATCAGCGCTACCCACCGAGGCTTGAGTTCGCCGGGATATATCGTGGAAAGATACATGAGGAAAGCCGGCGGCTGTACCATGAAAAACATATACTCTATCCGTTGCCACACGATCCCCGGAATATCGGATAGGTAGCGAGACAACATGCTGCCCTGAGATACCGGAACCCGTAATGCGAACAGGAAGCAGAACACGGCGAAAGCCACGTTATACCTGACTGCTTTGTTGGAGAGGTATTGTCCAAGATGCGCGATTCCGATGCCGAACAAGAGCACCATCAGCATGATCCTACTGGCGCTCCGCAATGAATCCCGCACCCACATGGGTCGATATTTTCCATACACGGGTTCTCCCGCCCACGGACCTCCGGCAAACGCGTGAAAGTTAGAGACTTGGAGCACGATATTGATACGATCCGTATCCTGACGGAACACGACAAACCGGGGGGAGATATCGAGACGTTCGGTACTCACGGATGCCCGTGGAGATCCGGTTTCGGCGAAAAGATCGCCGTCTATCCACATTCGATAGGCAGACCGAATCGGCGGTAAAGAAACGGCATTGAGGCCGTGCATACCTTCGGTTTTCACTACCAGGGCATATGTTCCCACACCGGTTGAGTTGCCGATGGGACCGAGACGAATACCCTCGTACTCTTCGAAAAAAGCCGGTTTGAACCACGATCCCGGGACAGGAAGGGTGGTACGGATATCTGAGTACGTGCCTTCCGTTATCTGACTCGGAGTGGCGAGAATACCGGGATAGAAGTCCCACTCGCCGGAGAGACCGATGACAACATCAGGAGCGATATTCGAGCAATCCACCATACCACGGTATGGCTCGATCCGCTCGATACCGATACTCCGTCCAAAAAACCACACACCACCGATGAGTATACACACTACTATGACCAGCGGTATGCTGAGTTTTCTTCTGTTCATTCAGACTTAAAGCTAATTCAAGAAGAGGAAATATGCAAGAACGCTTCGTTTTCAATACTAGACTTCCATGATATCATGGGTCCGATGGATAGTTACAGGATTGCACCCATACAAGGTTCCGCTTTTCGGTCTCAATGCGAGATTCCCGCTAAGTATCTGACCGAATTGACCGCCGCCGGAGTCTCTTTGACCCGATGCAGGGATCTACAGGAATTCGCAACGGTTCTCACGGACGACGCAGTGAGTATCTCCTTTTCCGATGTAGGGTGTTTTTACCGTTTCGGTACAGGAGGGGAGGATCTCTCCCTGGTCTATTTTAAATCGATGATTCCTCCTCCCGACCGATTTCTCTCCTCCTCTGAGACGATCTCATTTCTCAGAGAGTGGCCGGAGACGATTGTCTTGTCGGGGAGAAAAGCGAGTCCGTTTGCCGAGATCCTCATCAATAGGAGAATGGAAAGCGGTATCGTCCTGCCTCTGTATGATGAGATCGGCGACCCTCGGGAAATTCGGTGGGTGGGAATGGTGCTCTTAAACTCCAAGCGTCCCTCGTTCTACCACGGTTCCCTGTTCACCGTGCTCCAATCACTCATCGCCCTGGCTCGCGGAACCGTCAGTGTGATTCACAATACGACTCGGGAGGGATAGATGCAACTCATCGACATACTCAAGACGCTGCCCACCTGGGTATATATTGTCGATCTTCTGGCACTGATGATCATCGCCGGAGTTGGGATCTGGACCGGCGTGTATATATTGCTATTGCGAGCTCGTCTCATGCATGTGGTCGCAGAGCCCGAATCGGTTTCCGATCTCCTCACCTCACGATATTCCCGCCGGACGCTCCTCAGGTACTCGGGACTGGTCGAGAAGATCGGCCGGAAATACTCTCCGAAACTCCCGGTAGAATGCGGCCTGACGGAAGCATGGGTACATCGCCTCCTCACCGCTCCGTCGACGAGTGAGTTACAGAAACTTCTCGAATTCGCACCGGAGACGGCCCTCGTAGGGTATCTCATTCTCTCTCTCGATCGGGCCCCATCGAAAGACGATCCCTTGCATCAAGAACTGGTAGAATATTTGAATGGCGGATCTCTGAACCTCGGTACCGCGGCACACTACTGCGACGGACGCGATTTCGACGGAAAAATCGCCGCCGTTTTGTTACACCAGCGAACTGCGGAGATAGGTGAGCTCTTCGGAAGCATCTGTTGGCGGGAACGATTCTTCGCATACTCCATACTCGTGCATTTCGAGAGTAGTAGATTCCGAAGGACGGCGTGGGACGGATTCACGGATCCTCACCCGGCGGTCAGAATCGTCGCGTGTAAGGACGTAGAGAATCCTGAGCGCGGAAAGGTATTCGAGAGCTTGCTCGGTACCCTTTACGACGATCCGGTCTACGAGGTCCGCAGGGCGGCGAAAACACGGATTACCCGTGATTTTGCCGAGGCCTTCGATCCGCCCCTCGACGCACTGGAGAAGCATCAGGTCCTCCATATTCTGGAACTGCTCGACCCGGAATCGAAGGAGGATGAAAATATCGCCCTGAAGTATCTCGGTGACGAGGACCTCGAACTGAGAATGACGGCGGCGATCCATCTCGACCGATGTGGTGCGCTTCATCGTCTATTTTCTTTTAACGATGTTGGTGACAAACAAGGACTCGAACGGAACTTTCAGTATCTTCTGAAGGCCTGTGAAGTGAACGTGTGTTCCTTCCTCGACTCGATTCGAGAAACCACCAATCCTGCGTCCCTTTTCATCGCCGCACGGCTGTTACGGACCTTCGGTGACACGGGACTAATCGACGCACTCTCACGTATCGTCCTCGAGATGCCCGAAGAGATCAAGACCAAGCGGGACTTCGTTCCGGTGTACCGCGCCACACTCCAGGCTATCCATACACGAGGAGGAGACGCGGCGTTCAACCTTCTCAACGAGGAGTTGATTCGAAACGCCTCCAATGGTGAAGCCGTCTCGCTGCTTCTCCAGTTTATTCCCGGACGGGGGGAAGCCATATTTTCGAAGACGCTCCTCGGCTTCATGAAGATACCCGATTTTCCGGCGAAGGACTCGCTTCGTGCCGCGATGGTCCATATTCCACACCATAGACTGATTCCGGAAATCCTTCAAATCGTGAAAGCACCGATCGATGTGAAACACACCTCCCAATCCTCGAGCCCTGAGCCGTCCGTCACGGTTCGCGGTCTTCATCGCTTCCTGGTGCGCCGACGCCCGGAGCCGGTACCGAGTCCGAAGGACCTGAGTCAACCGTATCCACTGCCGGTTCGCAGACTCGCCCTGCAGATTTTAGGAGACCTCAAGAAACCATATTGTATCCAGACCGTACTCGAGCGTATCTCGCTTCTCACGGTGGAGCAGGCAAACGAGTTCACTGCCGTGCTTGCCGAATTCGCAGGAAAGGAGTTCGACAGTCGTCTCGAGAGGCTCCTCGAATCCTGTGATTCGGGACTCAGGGCTAGACTCATCGCATCTCTGCCGGTAACCCGAAGGAAACAGTTCGTAGACACCCTGCAAACAACACTCGAAGACTCCGATCCTGAAATTCGTATCGCGTCGGCCTGGGCTCTCTCCGAATACGGCGACAGTCAACTCACGGACACGGTATACCCGTTGCTCAGGGATCCTCATGAGGAGGTTCGCATAGCGGCCGCCAGAATAATCGCCGAGAGAGGATCTGCGAAGACAACGGCAAAGATCCAGGAGATGATCGATGATCCGACCGAAACCGACGATGTGAAGATATCGGCGATTCGAGGGTTAGGATTATCAAACTCGACTACCGCGGTAGAAGTCTTGGTACATACTCTCGATCAACATCCTGCACTCCGACCGGAAACCATCGATTCTCTAGCGTCGAAAACGACCGAAGATGATATCTCGGCGACGGCGGAGAGGTACTTGCAGGCTCCGCCGGAGATCAGAGACCTAATCGGACAGAGCTTCGCACGCATGGGTGAGCCTGGGGAGACGGTGATCAAGGTTCTACTCGCATCAAAAAAAGGAAAACAACGCATCGAGTTGGCCGCGATTTTGGAACAAACAGGATATGTGGAACGAAGAACCAAGGCCTTGATGCATCGCTCCGCCGAGGTCCGCAGGGAGGCGGCGGCCGACCTAGCACATGTGGGCACCGAGGCGGCATACAGGGGCATCATCCAGGCCATCAAGGACCCCGATCAGGAGGTCCGGGTCAGAGTCGTTCATGCGGTAGAGGCGCTGGGATCGAGTCAGGGGAAACAGATACTCTCGGCGCTACAGCAAGACCCGGACAAACGGGTACGGAAACACACCCACTGGGCCGTAGAACGGATACTGGCAAAAACCCCGTAAACCGACCGTTCCGCCGACTTTTAGGAGTACCATTCTCAATGCTGTTCAGGAACCGTTCGATGGCAGAGCCGGAGAACCCGGGGATCTTCAATCGTCCGTGTGTCTGTCCAGATATGCCAAGGCGTCGCTGACGCTGTTCAGAGAGTGCTCGTACCATATCCGATACAACTCATCGTTGACATTCGTCGGATACGGGGCCCCCTGGAGAACACTCACCAGGCTCTTTATCTGCCGTATCTCTTCCGATTCTCGCGAGTCGGTCTCCGTCATGATATTCTCGAAATCCAAATCACTCACTACACCCGCTCCCTCAAATTCCCCGCCATCCATCGACATCCCTCTACATCCTTCTATCGAAAAAAATTGGTAACCGACCCTCGCCAAACACAGAATCCACCGGGTTTTCCCACATCTATTGTGCTCAACCCGCCGTTAGTCCCCCATCGACAGGGAGAGATACTCCGGTGAGAAAGGATGATTCGTCGGACGCGAGGTACACCGCCGCCAGGGCAATATCCTTGATCGATGCGAGCCTTCCGAGGGGTACCTCGTCGAGGCGCTGTTTCTTCTTGACCGGATCCTTGAACAGTTCGGCCACCAGCGGCGTATCCGCGGTACTCGGGTGGATCGAATTACATCGGATGTTCATACCCGCATATTGAGTGGCTACCGCCTTGGTGAGCAGCGTCACCGCACCTTTCGAAGCGGTATACCCGATGGGTGTATATTTATGCCCGATGAGGCCGCAGATGGAGGACATGTTGATGATCGAACCGCCTCCCTTGTCGCGCATTATGGGGATCACATGCTTGATCCCCAGGAACACTCCGCGCACATTCACCGCCATCACCTGGTCCCAGGCGTCTACAGGAAACTCCTCGAGTTGGTAGCGTCTGTTGATTCCGGCGTTGTTCACCAGGACATCCAGCCGCCCGAAATTCTCCCGCACCTTCGAGATCAATTCCACCCAGCTCTGCTCCTGAGTGACGTCCAGCTCCAAGAAAGTCGCGGTGCCGCCGGCGGAACGAATCTGCTCCGCGACGGTTTCCCCGGCTCGGGTATCGACATCCGCAATGATTACCCGTGCGCCTTCCGTGGAGAATACTTCGGCAATTCCACTGCCGATGCCACCTCCGGCACCGGTAATGACGGTCACCTTATCCTGTAAACGCATCGACTACCCCTCCCGGTCGTCTCGAGAGACTATTTGCGGCGAACCTCGACGTCGGCCATTCGTTCATAGAACTGGATCAACCCGCCGTGATCGTTCTTCGCCTTTCCATCCACCTTGAGAGCCTGCATGATCTCCATCACCTGGCCGGTGAGGAAGGAGGGACAGCCGAGATCGTGTGCCGTACTCATGGCGTTGTTGAGATCCTTGATGTGCAGCTCGATCCTGAATCCGGGCTTGAAGTTACCCTCCAGCGCGAGCGGGACCTTAGCATCCAGCACCGTGCTGCCTGCCAGTCCGCCGCGGATGGCGTTATATACCTTCTCCGGATCGAAACCGGCCTTTGTCGCCAGCACCATAGCCTCGGACATGGCCGCAATATTGATACCGACGATGATCTGGTTCGCAAGCTTCGTGACGTTTCCGGCACCGATGGCTCCCACCAGTACCGCGGACCCGCCCATCACCTTGAGAATATCCTCTACCTTGTCGAACACCTCCTGCTTGCCGCCGACCATAATCGCCAGGGTTCCGTCGATGGCCTTGGGTTCGCCACCAGACACAGGAGCATCCAACATCTCGGCACCCTTCTTCTCCAGCTCCGCCGAGACCTTCTGTGATACGGCCGGCGCGATAGAACTCATATCGATGAGGATAGCGCCTTGCTTGATCCCGTCGGCTACGCCGTTCTCACCGAGAACCGCTGCCTCCACATCAGGTCCGTCCGGCAGCATCGTGATGATGATTTCCGACTGCTCCGCAATCTCCGTACACGATCCGGCAATTTCGGCACCTTCGGCTGCAACCTCTTTTACCGGATCAGGCACGATGTCGTACACTACGAGGTCATATCCTGCCTTTATCAGGTTCTTCGCCATGGGCTTTCCCATGATCCCAAGTCCTATAAAACCAATCTTCATCTCTGATCCTCCTATCGATGTATGTTTCATTGTAATACGCTTTTCACCGCGTCCGCAATGGCGACGGGTGTCAGGCCGAAGTATTCGAGAAGCGGTTCATACTCCTCCGCGGAGATCCCGAACCTGTCCTTAATGCCGATAAATTCCAGCGAGACACCTTTGGTTCTCCGCATACATTCGGCTACGGCGCTCCCGAGACCGCCGATGACGGTATGCTCTTCAGCCGTTACCACGCCGCGTACTCCCTCGATACACCGCATCACCTCATCATCGGCCATCGGTTTGAGAGTCGGCGCATTCACCACCCGTACGGAGATTCCCTCATCCGCCAACAGATCCCTGGCCTCCATCGCCTTATGCACCATGCTGCCGTAAGCGATCACCGCCGCATCCGATCCATCCGCCAGGATCTGCATCTGTCCAATCTCGAACGACGCTATATCTTCGGTCAGCACGGGCTGATCGTTCCGGTTGATACGCATGTAGACCGGCCCGGGGTAGTCGATCACCGCCTCGATCATTCTTTCTGTCTGAGGGGCGTCGACTGGCGTTATTACCGTCATATTCGGCAGCGCACGCATGACGGCTGCGTCCTCCACCGACTGATGCGTCTTCCCGTCACCGAAATCGGAGAGTCCGTAGCTGGATCCGCAGATCTTAACTCCGAGCCCGGGAATGCAGATCGAGTTACGCAGCTGGTCGTAGGTCCGGCCGGATGCGAACACCGCAAAGGAGTGCATGAACGGAATCTTGCCGGCAAGAGCAAATCCTGCGGCCGTAGATGCCATATTCTGTTCGGCGATGCCCATCTCGAAGAACCGATCCGGATACTCGTCCTTGAAGTAGCAGGTCTTCGTAGATTTCCCCAGATCCGCTTCGAGAACCACAATATCCTGAACCGTGGCACCGATCCGGATCAGAGCCTGGCCGTAGGCCTCCCTAAGGTTTGCAGTCTTCCATTGTTTAGCCATTCCGTTCCACCTCGCTCATCTGAGAATCCAACTCCTTCAAGGCCAGCTGATACTGCTCTTGTGTGAGAGTCCCGTTGTGAAATGCCGCTTGATGTTCGGCAAAGGAGATCCCCTTGCCCTTTATGGTCCTCGCTATGATAATGGTCGGCTTGCCGGTACCCTCCTTCGCCTCCTGCAGGGCCGAATGAATCGCCGGGATGTCATGCCCGTCGATCTCGATCACATGCCAGCCGAAGGCCGCCCACTTAGCGGGAACATCGGGAATCGGGAAGATTTCGTCCGTCGGTCCGGTGGCCTGTATGCCGTTATAGTCCAAGATCGCCGTCAGGTTGTCGATCTTGAACTTAGCCGCCGCCATCGCGGCTTCCCAGATCTGGCCTTCGGACAACTCGCCGTCACCGAGGACCACGAATACCCGTGAGGGCCGACTGTCGAGTCGTATTCCCATGGCGAGACCGCAGGCGATAGACAAGCCCTGCCCCAACGACCCGGTCACTGCCTCAATGCCGGGGGTCTCATCCATATCGGGATGCCCCTGCAGGATTCCCCCGAGGGCCTTCAATTTTGCGAACTCACTCTTCGGAAAGTATTCCAACTCGGCTAACGCCGCATACTGAGCCAATACCGCATGTCCCTTGCTCAGCAGGAACCTATCACGATCGGGATCCTTCGGATTCCGCGGATCGATCCTCATCTCACCGAAATAGAGAACCGAAACGACATCGGCAATGGAACTCGAACCGCCGAGATGGCCGGCCTTGCCGACCCCGATCATCTCGACGATGTTTTTACGGAGCTTCAACGCCTTGAGGCGCAGCTCCTTCTCCTTGATGGCAGGAAGCATGCCTTCTCCTTTCCTATCGTTCTGAATCGTGAAAAACGAACAATAATGGTTTTGAAGTTTCCGTACGAATCGGAGAGGCTCTTTCCCTCCCGACCTGTAAGGGTTACATTAATAGTATCATGTATGAAGCCTTGAAGGAAGACGCCAGAGAGTTTCCGGATCGAGACGGAGTCTATATCATGCGCGACAAGGACGGAACCGTCATCTATGTCGGTAAGGCGAAGAGTCTTCGGAAACGGGTTGCGTCCTACTTCAATGCCGGCAAAGATCGAAAAACCCGGGTCCTGGTCAACCATATCGATTCGCTGGAGTATATCGTCACCGAAACGGAATACGAGGCGTTGCTCCTCGAGAATACCCTCATCAAGAAGCACAGTCCCCGCTACAACATCAACCTGAAGGACGGCAAGTCCTACCCGGTCATCAAAATAACCAACGAGGAATTCCCCCGAGTCTTCCGCACTAGACGGGTAATCCGGGATGGTTCGAGATACTTCGGACCGTTCCCGAGCGTCATCAAGATCGATACGTACTTGGAGTTGATCGAACGGCTCTTTCCGACCCGAAAATGCCGGGGAAAACTCAAGGAACGGGTCTCACCCTGTCTGTACTACCATATTCACCGTTGTGCGGCACCATGCTGCCGATTGATCGGCGAGGAGGAATACACCGAAAACATCGAACGGATCGCAGACCTGTTATCAGGCAAGGCAGACGGATTACTCACGAAACTGGAGAGAGAGATGCGACAGGCGGCCACGGCCTTGAACTTCGAAAAGGCCGCCGAACTCAGGGACACCATCGCCTCGATCCGAGACATCACCACCGAACAGCGAGTCGTGGATTTCGACGACCAAGACCGGGATTATATCGCCTGCTCGATGGAAGAACACCTATGTACGTTCTCCGTCCTGGGAATGAGGAGCGGGAAGATAACCGGACAGGAGCTCTACCGAGAGGAGATCTTCGAAAGTACCGAAGAGGCGATGGCACAGTTTCTGATTCAGTACTATGGCACAAATCGGACTCCTCCCAGGACTGTATACCTCTCCGAACCCGTCGACGACGATCTATACGAGGAATACTTCCGCAAGCACGGCTTCACCCAAGTCAGACTCAAGTATCCTCAGCGCGGACGACATGCAGCCATCATGGCGATGGCCGGGGAAAACTGCAAACTCGACCTCATTAAGCGAGTCAGATCACTCGGAGACGGCAAAGGGCTGGAGGAGTTGAAAATCGTCCTCGATTTACCGAACATACCCCGACGAATCGAAGGCTTCGACATCGCCCACCTGGAGGGCACACACACCGTGGCCTCACTGGTGACCTTCTCGAACGGAATTCCCGATAAATCCGGATACCGGCGCTACCGACTCCGATCCCTGCAAGGCAAGGTCGACGACTTCGAGGCCGTTCGCGAAGTCGTGGCCCGACGATATTCACGGATCCTGAATGAAGACCTCGATCGACCCGATCTGGTACTCATCGACGGCGGCCGGGGACAAGTCTCGGCGGCCAAAGGCATCATGGCATCACTGGGTCTGGATGATCTGCCGGTTGCCGGACTTGCGAAGCAACACGAAGAGATATGGCTCCCGGGTCGGAATACCCCCATACGGCTTCCGGAGACATCGCCGGCACTCAAGGTCTTACAGCACGTACGCGATGAAACCCACAGGTTCGCCACCGATTACAACAAACGACTTCGCAAGAAGGACGGCAACAGATCGATTCTCGAACAGGTGCCGGGAATCGGGCCGAAACGGAGCAGAGTCCTGCTCAAGGAGTTCGGTTCTCTCTCGGCCCTCGCCGCGGCGGAACCCAAGGCGATGACAACGAGGACAGGCCTCCCGGAAGACCTGGCCGAACAGGTAGCCGAACAGATCAACACCTATCTCGCAGCTGAGTCGGATCATCGGGATTGATGGCATCATGATCCCGTACATACAGAAAATACCACCCTCGCTGAGATTTTTTCTGTTTCCCACCTTCAGCCGGAATGTGCTATACTCCTATCCTGTGTATTTTGTACAAAGGTATGATCTAGTCCATTGTATCGTGTCGGGACATGATGCCACGACATGGAAAGACCCGAATTTCAGACTTGTTCTCTCACGTTGAGTAGTGTGGGCGACCGGCCGATAACTGGAGTGCCGAATGAAGAGAATCATCCATCTATTGGGTATCGTTCTGTTAGTAGTTTCCGTCGTACATGGTGCCGAACAGTTTACGGTCGTGTACATCAACGCATGGTCCGGTCTCACATACGACGGATTCTTCACCTCCGGGGAATTTGAAGCCCCGGGAACCAGGGATTTCCGTCTCGAACTCATATTCCGAGATTTGGCCGAACTATCACCGGATTTCTTGGGGATCTCGGAGGCCAATCCGCTTCCGCGGTTCGACAGAGAGGCTTCAGAATTCCTCGGCATGAACTCAGTCTCTCATGTGAGTCGAGCCGGTGTCAGAGTCGGGCCGGTGGGGCTTCCGGGCAATCTGCGCGAGGGTGACATCATACTCTCGAAGGGTGATCTGGAGTTGATAGATAGGAGACAGCTCTCGGGTGGATCCGCCGGTACCCTCGTCAGCTTTCAGTTCGGTCCCGCCACACAGATCATCGCAGCCAGACTCGAGGCGGCAGAAAGAGACGTGTATGCATTCGTCGTTCAATGGACCGAATCGTATTTTGGTGATGAAGAGTCACTCAAGAATCTCGTGGAAGCCTATTCAGACGGAAAGACCGGGGGTGACGTACTCATCGAGCGAATCGAATCGGCCGTAAACGGTCGCGAAACTCGGATAACCGAAGCCACGACGACCCTGGATTTCATAAACCAGGTCGCAGGCGCCGCCCCCGTCATCCTGATGGGATCGCTCCACGCGCTCCCGGAATCACCGGAGGTCTCGATACTCACGGACGGCGGTTTTAATGACGCCTTCGCGTCGATTCGACGCCGCAGTATCTACACGTGGGACGAAAAACAGAATACGAACATTACGAAGTATCAGAAACCGGTCGGAACACCGCGCCAAGAGCGGATCGATTATATCTTTGTCAGGGGAACCGGAATTCGAGTGAGTGATGCCCGCATCGTACTCGACAGACCGACCTTCGGCGTATTCCCATCGGATCATTACGGAATCGCTGCAATCATCGAGATCGATCCTGAACCTTGATTCACTCACTCCTGTACGGATACTCTTACGGTGCTATCGTCGGAAAAACGCCATAATTTTAGCTCTATTTTATCTGACTATCCTGCGCTCGGAACCATTTTCGATGTAGAGACCGGAAAGGAGCATTCGCCGGTAGGTGGATTCGGGTATCTTTATCTCAACATGTTCCAGATACTCGGGTTCCAGACGAAGGAGCGCCTTAAGGATACGCTTGTTGTGCGAATTCCCGCGGGTATCAGCCGCCTTTACCAATAATCCCATACTCCTTTATCGGAGAAATGAGTAGAGAGTCTTAACCTCTTCGGCCCATCTTTTCGTATCAGGAGTCTCCAGCACGCACGGAATATCGGCAATCCGCGAATCCTCCATGAAAAATTGAAACGGCTCCCAGCCCAGCACACCGTCTCCGAGGGACGCATGTCGATCTAGATTGCCTCCAATCTCTCCCTTAGAATCGTTCAGATGAAGACCCTTCAGATTTTCCAGCCCGACGATACTGTCAAATTCCTCCATCGTCTCGAGATAGGCCTCTTTTGTCCTAATATCGTATCCGGCTGCGAAGATGTGACAGGTATCGATACATGCACCCACACGGTCGGGCTGTGTGGAGAGGTCACGTAACGCCGCAAGGTGCTCAAACCGGTATCCCACATGGTTCCCCATGCCCGCCGTAGTCTCGACAACGAGGGTAACTCCTGAGACCGCATCCAGCACCTCGTTTATGCCATCGGCGATAATCATCAGACACTCCTCCTCGGATATCTGTCCGAGGTGACTACCCGGGTGAAAATTCAAGTATTCCAACCCCAGTGCAGCAACACGTTCGGCCTCATCCAGAAACGCATTCAGGGATTTCTTCCGTTTCGCGGTATCCGGTTGCCCCAGATTGATGAGATATCCGTCGTGCGGCAACACGGCCTGCGGAGCGAACCCATACTCATCCATCGCCTTCTTGAACGCCGTGATGGTTGACTCGTCGAGGGGTTTGGCATCCCAACGCCGCTGATTCTTGGTGAAGATTGCGAACCCCCCCGCACCGATCTCCTTCGCCCTCTCGGGCGCCTTATCGACTCCCCCCGATGCACTCACATGAGCTCCGATCAATTTCATATATACTCCCTATCCCCGAATTCCGAGTGTTATCAGAATCGATACAGCCGGCCTTTTCAGAATCCGATACATTTCGTACACTACAATTTACCATAATAAGGAGGAAAAAGATGGATAGACGTATAGTCTGCTTAATCGTACTCGTGCTGGTAGGAGGTGGAATCGCCTGCGCCAATCCCCTTGTGGAGCATATCGTGATGCTTCCGCTGATGGAAGGAGTCGGCATCGCGGCATCTATCACGACACTGACCCAGGCCGAGAACGGCGTCACCAAAGCCGCAGCCGTCAGCAACATCGCCGCTCTGGGTGCCAACGCCGCAGTCGGTACGGTAACCATGTTCGTGCCTGCGGAGGCCAAATACGCCATGCGAATCGTCCATAGAGTATTGGGATATGTCACCGCCGGTTTGTCTATCTGGCTGGCCGTGAGTGATACCCTGGATCCGGGCACCAGCGGGGAAGTCTCTCAAGGCCTCGCCTATACCTACAGCGCCACTACGGCCTTTCCACTGATCGCATTCCGGTTCTAGACGAGCGACGCCGACCAGATGATAATTCGCTCAGGGATCGAGCCCCTTTGGCGGACCAAGGATCTCGCGCCAGACCACTGCCGCCTTTAACGGCGGCAGTGTCGAGAGTCTGCTGCGGGTTTTCATGACGGCAGGTGGCGAGATACTGAGTGATCCGCCGATGATGTTCGGCGGAAGTACATTGAGACTCCTCTCGTCAGGTAAATACTCCTCACCCGAATCTCGGATTCCGTCCAAGCCGTTTTCTGTCGGAGCCAGATACTTTAGGGGCACCTCACGCCGGAGGCCGTTTCCGTATCCGATCTCTTTCTCCGAGACGGGGGTGTCTTGAGACGGTACCACATCTGTGTTCGGCGAAACTTTCTTGACATCTGACCGGAACCGCAGCTTCCGCGGTTCATCTTCCCGGGCACTTAGTCTCCGTTTCTTCATTCTCCGCCGTATTCCCCAGCGGATCAAAAGCGGAATACCGATAAAAACCAGTGCCGCGAAGAGGGTGAACAATCCATCGAAGAGGGTTCCGGGCATGAAATGCTACTCCTTCCGCTCGCTGTCGGAACCAGACTCTCCACCGATACTCTCGCGCATTCCGGTATCGGCCTGGACATTCCGCATCCTGTAGTAATCCATCACCCCGAGATTTCCAGATCTGAACGCCTCGGCCATGGCCTTCGGTATCTCAGCCTCGGCAAGTACGACCTTCGCACGGTTCTCCATCACAGTCGCCTTGTTCTCCTGCTCCAGGGCGATGGCTGCCGCTCGCCGCTGTTCGGCAACGGCCTGGAACCGTCTCTTGTCCGCTTCCGCCTGATCGGCCTGCAATTTCGCACCGATATTCGCGCCGACATCGACGTCGGCGATGTCGATAGAGAGGATCTCGAACGCGGTGCCCGCATCCAGACCCTTCATGAGCACCGTCTTTGAGATCTGATCCGGGTTCTCCAGGACGTTCTTGTAGGTAGCCGACGATCCGATTGTAGTGACGATCCCTTCGCCCACCCGGGCGATGATAGTCTCCTCGGTCGCCCCGCCGACGAGACGCTCGATGTTGGCACGAACCGTCACCCTCGCCTTCGCCCTGAGCTGGATTCCATCCTTCGCAACCGCATCGATGGTGGATCTGCCCTTCTCGGGGTCGGGACAATCGATCACCTTCGGATTTACACTCGTCTTCACCGCGTCCAGGACATCCCGACCCGCCAGGTCGATGGCTGCCGCCTTCTCGAAGGTGAGCGGGATGTTGGCCTTATTGGCCGCGATGAGGGCTTTGCTGACCCGGATCACATCGCCACCCGCCAGATAGTGGGTCTCCAGAAGATCCGAATCGGTATCCATCCCCGCCTTTGTGAGCATGATCCTGCTCTCGACGATCACCGACATCTTGACCCGCCTGATCCACATGCCGATCAACCGACCCATCCTGATGTGTGCGCCCGAGAGCAGTGCTCGAAACCACAGGCTGAAAAACTTCAGAAAAATGGCAATGAATACGAGACTTATGATACCGATCAGTACGTACACGACAATAATCATGCATTCTCCTCCTTGGGAGTATCCTCGCCGGTTTTCCGACCGACGTGTATTCTATTTCCTTCGATCTTGGTCACAACTACTCTCTGTCCGGTTTCAATAAACTCGCCTTGCGTGATGGCGCTGAGATTACCGCACTCGAACTGAACCGATCCTGAAGGTCTAAGGGCCGAGATGCACCTTCCGACGTCACCCACGCTCGGCAGTGTCCGCTCCGGAACGCTGTTATACCCACTCTCAATCGACTGTTTCCCCTGCAGGATGAGGCGTCTGCCGACGATGCTCTTAGGGAATACCTTGAAATAAAAAAATATAAGAACGGGGGCGGTCACGATGGCGATGCCCAGGAACACCATCCCGTAGGCGGTGCCGAACTCGCGGTAGACCATCACCACGCTCCAGACGATCACACCGCCCCCGAAAACACCGAGTATTCCCGCGGTGGGTACGAAAAACTCGATGATAATTCCGAGGACCCCCGCCAGAAACAACCCTATCGGGATCAACATCTACTCAATACCCCCATCTTCGAAACCACCACACCACGCGCCCCCTATGAGAAATCGTCGCCGTCAGGTGACCTCTCTCACGAGTATCCGGTTCCCGATCACCTCCACTACCTCGATCTCCATATCGACACCGAGCCATGCACCGTCACTCTCGACGACCTGGGACACACCGTCGATGACAGCCTTACCCACAGGCCTGAGCGGGGTCTCCGTCAATCCTCGCTTGCCGACCAGTGGTTCTTGTGAGATAAGTACCTTAACCTGATATCCGAGTTCCTGTGTCTGGCTCGAGTTCAGAACCAACGGATTGAGTACCACGGTACGCGGGAGAATCGCAATCAACACCGCCACGGCGGCCATCGACCCCAGGAGGCTTCCACCTACCACCATGATATTCCGCTGCATGATGTCCCACTGCCAGGGAACCTCGGGAAGTATGAAATCCTGCCGTGCCAGCACCAATGCAACGAGCATCGAGACGACTCCGGATATTCCGACAACCCCGAATCCGGGTATGAGAAACACCTCCACGGCCAACAGGACGATACCGAGCAGGAACAGGAGGAGTTCGACAGACCCGACAGTACCGAGAAGCGTCCCCCCTAAGAAATTCACGGTAAAACAGATAATTGCAACCGTTCCGGGTACACCGAACCCGGGACTCGTCACCTCGATGTACAGCGCCACGAGGCCGGCAAGGAGCAGCAGACTCGAAACCACCGAACCGGTGATGAAGGCCACAAGCCTGTCGGGCAAGGATTCGTTCAAGACTACCGCCGCTACCCCCGAAAAACCGAGATCTTCCAACATCGCATCGCGGTCGCGTACGGTCCCAGATGAAATCCCGTACTTTTCCATCTCTCCGGCCGTCAGGGTCAGCAGCTTGCCTGCTGGGCAGATTACCCTCCCCTGACGAACCTCGACTCCATCCTCTTCGGCCTGTACCTGGTACTCTTCGTACTCATCGGCCAACATCGGAATAGAATCTTCACCGACGATCACCTCGATGAGCTCCGCGTCTTTGTCCACCATGGCAAGGGCAACACCGATGGGGTAGCCGTTCTTCTCCGCCAACGCCGCCAGCTGCCCACGAACGGCACTCACGGTCTTCTCTTCGGCCATCTGCATGCCTTCCGGTGACTGATACACCGGGGCTGCGGCGCCGATGGAAGTACCGGCGTCCATGTAGATGGCGCCACATGCGAAGGAGATAAGCGCTCCGGCCGACCAACTCACGCCGGTTCCCTCAGAAAAGGCCGGAATATACGCGACGGTTTCCGCCGAACGGACCGAACCTATGAGGGTTGCGATCTGCAGAGCCGTATCGACGCGTCCGCCGAAGGTATTGATCTCGAATACGATGGTCTCGGCTCCGGCGGCTTCGGCCTCGCGGATGCCCCGCCTGGTGAACACGAGCCGAGACGGTTCGATATCCCCCTTGATGGGAATTACGTATACCGGTCCCGTCCTGCCGTTCACCCGAGACTCATCCCCAACCGACTGGGAAAACGTGGTGAGAAAGGAAACGAGAAAAAGTGCAAGGATAACCACCCCTCGCATGCTCCGATTGTGTGAATTCATACCATTCCTTCTATGGAATAGCTTACGCGCTGATGGGAGAAGTTGTCAATGGAAATCTGACAAGAACAGCCGGGCTCGATGGAACGGAGTAACCACGATGGCGGCCGGGAGCCGATAGAAGATGGCGTTGTCGATATGTACGGCTATCGCTTTAGATAGGAGAGCTCCGGTGGAAGCATGATATTATTACCGTATTTGTCCTCACCATACCCGTTGTCGACGAGAATCTGAATGTCCCGCAGGACCCGCTTGTCGCCGATAAATGCGACCCTGATATCCGTTTCTATATCGATGCGGCCCAATGCGAGACAATGCGCGATACCACGTTTCGCGAATTCGGCCAGCGTTTCTCCTTCGATCAGGTGTAGCTCATCGAAGGAAAAGTTGCTTTCGTAGAGAATCAACTCCTTCTGCTCGAGTAGATCGAGTATGATGCCCCGAAGGGCCGCCCTCATATCGTCTAAAGACTTCAGATTCTCCTCTCTCACCTCTGGTAGCGTATCGATCTTCGCTGCGATCACCTTCCGTTTCTGCGCGTTGATCTCCTCGTTCACCCGAAAGAGTTCCAGCGGTCGCGCGGCATCGTACACTTTGCCGTCCAACTCCATCAGCACCTCGCTGCCGTAATGCAAGATGATCTTGGCGATCAGGGTAGATGGCCGAACATGGAAACCCCGATACGGTGGGACAGGCACCTCTATTCTTCCCTGTTCCGCATACTCCTTAAGCATGGCATGGCAGAGTTTCTTCGCGGACTGCAGATAATAGTGAGAATAGGCGATGGTATAGTTCATTAGGATATGAAGAAGCGTTTTTGCATCTATCGGCAAAGATCGGGTTTCTTCATGAGATCTTCCCAGCATGTGCCGTTCATAGAAATGCGCAAGACTCGTAGCGATCTCCAATAGGTGATAGATGATCGAAACGTGACCCCTCAGGATCGGCAGATTCGTATCCTTACTCTCGATATTGGAATCCGAGATATGTGTGTCGTACAGAGACTGTAGATTGTGGAACTGGTTTTCCAGCAGCCTCAGCTTTTCCTCACTCAACACATCGGGGAAACAGGAGGAGAATTCACATTCGTCCACCCGTTCGAATACCGCCAAGACATCCCCCTCCTCTGCGAGGTTGAGGAACGCGGTCGAAAGTTGTGCCACGGTCTTCCCCGGCGATGCCACGTCACGGAGTGCCCGGTTGTTCAGGAGACAACCGGGAGGGAGATGTTCTTCGAAAAACGTATCGTCGATGTGCTCGATTACCTCGAGTTTACAGTCGGCGGCGCTCTTCAACAGATTCTGCGCGATTGTACGGATCACGACACAGAGAATATCGAGGATCTTCTGTGTGTCCGCTTGAAGATCCCGTCCTATGGTGAGAAGCTTGTATTCGGGACTCGCATAGAGGATATGGAGCAGGTCGTATCCGACCTGAGAGAACCGCTTCGCGGCGGCGACCTGTCGACGAAAGGGATACCAAGACTCGTTCTTATGTGCGCCGTAGGCGTCCAGAAGCTCCTCCATCTTCGTCGCTTCCAGACCGTAGCGCCCGATAAAGGGGCGTGTAAGATGGTCCTCATCATCTTCGAGTGTAAGATAATGATAGGAGAGAGCGAGGAGTCCTTTGGCGTTCTTCTGGAAGAAGTCCCGGAACATCTCTTCCCCGCTCCTCATCGTCATCCCCCATACAGGAAACCATATATCACGGAAATAGATAGAATCAAGAGGAATTCAAGGTTTTCACTGCAACTCAACGAAAAACTCATACTAAGGCACGTCGAAAAACCATACGAATTACGTTGGAATGAAATATTGCCTCCAATTATGCTTCCAATTTGGAATTGCTTTGGTACTCGACTATGTTGACAGCCGTTCTGATTGCACCATACTATGGCCCCTGATGAATGGGAGATTATTGATTACCGGCAGGGAATCCGAATTGGGTGCGTTGATCGTCAGAAAGCTGCTGGATCAAGGCCTATCCGTGACCTCGACCGAATCAAACGATTCCATCCCTCTCGTCGATTCCGACGGAAACCCATACGCCAAATTCCGCGGCATATCGTGGAATTCCCGCTCCCCCCTTTCGGCAAGGAACGTCGTCTTGAAGTTGATAAACGAGAAGAGCGAAGTCGATACGGCCCTCGTTGTTCTCCCTACCTCCGTAGACAACCGGCCCTTTCACGAGGTTCCGTCATCAGCCATCGACACATCCATCGATACTGAAATCAAGAGTCACTTCTTCCTGGTAAAGGAGATACTCAGTTTCTTCCAAAAACGCGGCAACGGCAGGCTGGTATTTATCCTCTACAAGGGAGGTACGGACGCATTACCGCCGGTGAGTGCCGCGGTCTACGGCTGCCTACATGATTTCGTCAGTTCCCTCTTCGTCTTCTACCAGAACGAACGGGTCAAGCTGCTCGGATATGAATCCAACACACCGTATCCCGAAGAATTTGCAGAATACATCGTTCGGGACATGTCGGAGATGAACGGAATCGGCCGGTGGCAGAAGCATGGTTCCCGCAGTTCCATCCTGGAAAACCTTCCGTTTTCCCTCAAGCGAAGGTCCTGACTCTCAAACCGATAGCGGCATCGACCATCGAAACCCTACACCGGAGCGTACGGAATCCCATTACATAAGCAATTCCAAATGTAGCAGTAGCTACATTTGGAATGTGCATGATCACTCTGTGTAGTATGCCTTTTCGAGGCGATTCGACGAGGTACGAAGTCGATATCGCGGAAAAGGAGCTGATAAACGTCTTACTTTCTACTTACTTTTCGAATAGCTGCATTACATTGACTCACAACACTGAGTTACGGTAATGTGCCGAAATGAGACTGTGGATCAAGCTACTTGCAGGTTGCGTGTTCGGTTCGGTTTTGGCCTATCTGGCTCCGATTGAAAATTATTTACCCGCACTCGACTTCGCCGCCGATGTCGTTCTCCATATCGGGAGGTACGTTCTGTTCCCCCTCCTTTTTTTCTCACTCGCCATCGGCACACATGAGCTGCGATCCGACAAGAAGACACTCAGACTCTATTCCCGCGGAATCTTCTACGTCCTAATTTTTACCGCATTGACGGTCATCATCGGAATGCTATCGGCGATCGTTTTCGTACCGAATCGAATCCCCATCCTCATCGAGCAGGAGATGGATTTTACCATCTCGTCCGCCACCGCCCTGTTCCTCCGGATAATCCCGAAAAACGCCTTCCAAATTTTCACGGGGGATCCAAACTTCCTGCTGCCGATCCTGTTCCTGGCCTTCTTGCTCGGTCTCAACTTTTCGTTTGACAGACTCGCCACGCGTCCGGCGGTACAGTTTTTCGATTCGATGTCGCGGATCTTCTATCACATAAACAACTTCGTACTCGAACTGATGGGCATCGGATTGATCGTCATCTCGGCATACCTCGTCGTGCAACTCAAGACGGTACCGGAACTGACCCTTTTTCGGCAGCTGCTGATCCTGTTCGGTATCGATGTGTGTGTCCTCGTTTTCGGTCTGTTTCCTCTGGCATTGTACTTCTTCGGTGGGAAGGAAAATCCCTACAAGTGGCTCTATGCCTTGATCGGACCGGCACTCATTGGGTTTTTCACAGGGGACGGGATCTTCGCTCTCACGGGGCTTATCCGTTACTCGAAAGAGAACCTTGGTATCCCCAGAAAGGCAGGCGTCTCGCTTCTTCCGTTGTTTTCTATCATATGCAGGGCCGGAACGGCCATGGTGACGGCAGTCTCGTTTTTCATTATCCTGCGGTCGTATTCGAGCCTCGGACTCACGATCGGTGGAATCCTCTGGATCATGGCCTCCGCACTGATCGTCTCAATCGTCACCGGCACCGTGCCCGGCGCCGGACCCCTCATGTCTCTCTCTATCCTCTGTACCCTGTATGGGAACGGAATCGAGGAGGGCTATCTTATCCTCAAGCCCATCGTACCGCTCCTCATCAGCTTCGGCATCGTTGTCGATGTCCTCACCTCTGCAGTCTGCCTACTCCTCGCCTCCAGGCATGAAGGACTCTATGAGGAGATCGAAGTCAAGGAATATATCTAAGGCTTTTTTAAAAAAAAGAGCCTGAGATACTGCTCTCTCGGAGCGTTGCGGCGTCTCTTGTTTATTATTTATTCGGCAGTTTCGGTATCGGTCGCGGATTCCGCACCGTCCTCCGGTTTCGGTTCGGAGGCATCGGCCGCATCCGCGGTATCTTCCTCTCTCTTCTCGACACCGAGAAGGAACCTGAATCCCACGGTGGCGGAGACGATCAGATTGTCGTAGAAGGGGATAGACAGGTCGGTACCGGTCTCATCTTTATCGAATGCATGTGATAGTGGGAAAAACACTCGGGTCCGGAAGGAGAAACCGAAGTTATCGTAGATGCGCCAATTGACAAAGACCCCAACTCCCGGAGAAAAGAAGCGTCCGTAACTGTAAAAATACTCGGTCATCTCATCGCGTATCAGATCACCATCATCGTAGGCCAAGGTAGGAATTCGAAAGAAAAAACCCGGATGAATACTCCCCCCCAGGGCCACATCATCGGTGACATTGCCGCTGAAGACGAATGCCGGATCGAACAAAAGAGTCAACACCTGGATCCTGTCTCGTTGCTCGATCTCAACCGGTACCGGCCGATCGACTCCGGTCGGCTTGCCGTAGGGTATAAGATAGAAATCCAGCTCCGGTGCTATGGAGAAAAAGGAGGTGAAACGGATCGGCAGGGCGATACCGGCGGTATTTACCAGGGGTGAGGGGGCACTGTTTTCCTCCGCGTTTCCGACGAAACAGACACCACCCCGGACATCGAAACTCTCAACTTTCACCTGCGCCGCAAGCGAGAAGGCGGCAAGGAACAGGGAGACCATGATGGCGATGGTGAGTGGATATCGACGGCTCATTCCGCGGCACAGTATACCACATCGGTCGAAAAAAACAAACACAAAGACTCGTCGTACAACCATACATTTGCTACATCAGCAAACCTAGTATGTACCGTCGATGCCGGCATAGATTACTACGACTATCCCTGCGACGCCGACATCCGGAAATTTTCGTTCCTCCCAGGCGATGACGGCAACTCGTGCATCGCTCCAAAAGCCCGTATACACAAACCCCCGAGGTAGTTCGGGAAGTACGAAATCCACCGAACTCCCGTCCAGGCAGGCACGAAGCCGGCTATCCGGCAACAGCGCAATGCATCTGTTGGCCTCCTCCCAGACCGTAATTTCATACAGTTTTCGGCTATCCCGCCCGGGAGCAGGACCATATCTGAATCTCCTGATCCGGCCGGATCCGGTATCGTGAATGGTGAAGTGGACGGTATGACCTGCCCTCAACTGTTCGGGCAGGAACAACCGGAGGCAATCGGGGCCTCGAGATATATCCCGATAGCCATACCTCTCGACGAACCCGGCTCGGTCCACCGGCACCATCTCGGAGCCGTTGAGTGGATGTCGCGAATATCTGAAAGCGACACCATCTCCGCCGATATCCTCTTCGCCGGCGGTCTCTCCTCCGTCCCCACCGATATCACTCTTCCACGCTATCATCCACGAGTTGCCGTCTCTGGAGAGATATAGATCGACGGCTTCCCACTCAGGATTCGTCTCCTGAAAGGGTATCGGCACCCTCTCCAAAATACCGTGCGCGGCATCCAGAGTAACCAAGGCGACGGGTCGGTCACAAGCGGTAAGTGAGGGGAATATCGTATTACAGTACACGCTGCAATAGAGACGGCGTACATCCGGCTGAGAACCCGCCCTATAGAGACCGGTGATCGTTCTTCCCTCGAACATGCACGCATCTCGATACACCCGAAGATCGATACCATCATGGCCGGGCAGATCATCGATATGAACGCTACCAATGCCGATGCCGTTGATTCCAAAATACAGGCTTTCATCAATCCGGAGGAATCCCTCGATCCGTTCCTGACTCGTCCATGGCTCCATCCCATCCGAAAGTGTCCGCACGACCTGAGAAGTCTCAACCAGTGAACCGTCCCGGAGAACAAACCATCGGAAATCGGCTTCAGCTTCCTGGTTCATCCCCGCAGCCAGGTCGACCGCATCCTCGGGACTATCGGACGCCAATGTGGAATCGCTTAGAATTCCCCATCGCTTCAGCCGTTCACGGAGACTACAACCGGAGATGTATATGAGGCAACCGAGAACGAATAACATCGTGAGGATTCGGATGATACGGGGGTACACCCCCCGCCGATCGCTACGATTGCTCCTTCGGAAGAATTTCACTCGGTCCGTCGTGGGGGAGGGGTTAATACGTCTTTGAAAATACGGCCTCATAGAGCGGGGTTCCTCCGCACGCTATACAGGTGCCGAGGCCGTCATCGGGTGAAACATCCTCGGAGGCGATCACCCGCACGGTGGCCTTCGTATCCTCTTTTACCTTGAGTTCACAGTCCTTGTTTCCACACAGATTCGCATGCACGAACCCCCCGTCTCCTTCAAAAATCTCTTTGAACTCGTCATATGCGTTCACCCGGAAGGTATGCTCCTCTCTGAAGGCGGCTGCCCGGGTAAACAGATTGGTCTGGATCTCCTCGAGCAGATCTCGAGCTCGATCTACGGCCTGCTCTTTCGCGACAGTCTCCTTCTCGCCGGTGTCTCGTCGTACGAGCACAACCTTGCCGCTCTCACGGTCACGAGGGCCAATCTCGACCCTGATCGGGACTCCCAGCATCTCCCACTCGGCGAACCGCCATCCCGGAGAATTTTGTTCATCCGAGTCGAACTCAACCCTGAACTCATCACTCAATGCCGAGAATGTGTCTCCGGCATAGGAGAGCACCTCGGTCTTATTGGAGCTCTTGAAGATCGGCACCACCACTACTTGGGTAGGAGCCACCCTCGGAGGCACTACGAGCCCCTTGTCATCGGAGTGTGTCATGACCAACGCACCCAAGAGCCGAGTGGACACCCCCCAGGAAGTAGCCCAGACATGTTCCAACGCACCCTGCGCGTTTTGGAAGGTAACATCGAAGGCCTTGGCAAAATTCTGGCCGAGAAAATGAGATGTACCCGCCTGCAACGCCTTGCAATCCTGCATCATAGCTTCGATGGCATAGGTCCGAACGGCACCTGCAAACTTCTCGAGTTCGGTTTTGGGACCGGTCACGACCGGAATTGCCATGTACTTCTCCGCGAACTCCCTATACACGCCGAGAATCTTGAGCGTTTCTTCCTCCGCCTCTTCACGCGTCGCGTGGGCAGTGTGACCCTCTTGCCAGAGAAACTCAGCTGTCCGCAGGAAAAGCCGTGTGCGCTTCTCCCACCGGATCACGTTTGCCCACTGATTGATCAGGAGGGGCAGATCCCGGTACGACTGAATCCACTTCTTGTACATGCTCCAGATAATGGTTTCGGAGGTAGGCCGGAGAACGAGCGGCTCCTCAAGCTCCTCTCCGCCGGCATGTGTGACCACCGCCAACTCCGGAGCGAACCCCTCCACATGCTCAGCTTCTTTTTTTATGAAACTCTCAGGAATCAACATCGGAAAATAGGCGTTGGAGTGCCCCGTCTTCTTGAACATCCCATCGAGAATACCCTGGATCTGCTCCCACAAGGCGTATCCCCGGGGACGAATAACCATACAGCCCCGGACAGGAGAGTAGTCGGCGAGTTTCGCCTGTAAAACGATATCAACGTACCATTGCGAAAAGTTTTCCGAGCGCGATGTAATTTTCTCTGCCATCGAGTATTCCTTCTCCTGAGTCCACCATCTGAAACCTATAGATCCGGAAGCAGACTCTCGTTCCCTGTACTGCTATTTTCGACAACTGTAATTTCTGCGGGAAAGCAAGTATACGGTGAGATATCTTCTGCGTCAAGGAATTACTGTGTGTAGTACAATGAAACAAATTTAAGACAATTACACCCATGGAGATCCACCGAAGACCGACACACGTGAGAGCATCCATATGGCACATATGTTTTCGAGTACTGCGATTATGTATCGGATCAACGGATCATGATCGTCTCGACCATGTATCGTACGTTGATTCCCTGATCGGTCTGTTGTTCTTTTTCGATCACAAACACCAAGGATCGCTCATCGGAAGAAAAGATGACCTGCTTGATACGGTAGTTCAAGACGCCTATACGACGATAATTCGGCAGTCCGACGGTGTACACCTTCGTGCTCCCCGTCGTATCGGTCACCGACAAATTAATATGGAAGGAGGAACTCTCTTCGGCGTCGGTTCCGAACTGCTTCTGAACCAGCGAAACCACATACGCATACCCCTTCTTGAAATCACGAAACTCGAGCCGACTCTTCGGCTCCTTGCCATTCACATACAGATACACGAGTCTACCGGTGGAAAGGTGGTCAATCTGATAGGTCTCTTTCAGAAATCGTGAATCGTATAGGAGCGTAAAGATTGCCCCGAGGGCATCATAGCCCGGAGAAACGGGTGAGTCGAAGATCTCACTCCGAACCCCATCATCGACGAATTTATTCGCAATTACATCGACGAGAAAGATATCTGCATACGGCTTTGCCGACTCCTCATCCACCCCGTACTGTCCGAACATGAAGTACCGAGAATCCGTCGAGAATCCGAGGTTCACGAATGTGGATATATCTCCTGCCATGAGCGGATATAGCCCCAGAATACAGGCAACCGCAATGAGGCCGATTCGTTTTCTCATAGTCGTTCCTCCTCTTAAGAATATCGTACTTTTCGTCAAATCCTTTAGAAAACTGTTACAATACAGGCCATGTATCATACTTTCCGCATTCTTAGTACAATGTCTACGTGACAATTAAGACGAGAAATATTGTACTCATCTTCACTATGACCGTAATGATACTATCGGCAGGAATCGCCACCTATGCACTCCTTGCCGTCGAAATAGATGCCACCGATATTAGTATCTCGAAACTCTTGAACCGGTTTTCGACAGACGAGGCGTTCGACCAAACCGATGGAGCAGGCAGGGTAATTCATGTTCAGACGGTGCTTCTGTTATGGAGTATCGTAGTCGCCGGAATCGTGTTGTTTTTCACCTTCCGGACTACTGCTTCGGCAGAATATCTATTCATCGTGCTTTTTCTAGTCTCTATCTCATTCGAGACATCACGCCTGATCTGGAAATACGTGATCCATTTCGAGAACCCTCTACGCATCGCCTCGATCGTCACGAGGTCGGCCTACTTCGGTCGGTTCTGCGGAATTCTCTTTCTGTTCTGCTCCGGACTCTTTCCAAACGGCATCGAATACCAAAAAATCACGATCATAGCCGGAGTCAGTTGTCTCGTTTCCTTCGTCCTCGCATATATTCTTGCGATCGACTCGACGGAGTCCCATGGATCTCTGTTTCGGATCGGTGGGTTTCGAGAGGTCGTGGCGGCGTGGTTTTTAATCGACCTGCTCGCAATACTGAATTACTGTATTACCGCGTACCGGAATAACAATGTCCACTATCTGTTCGTCGCCTTGGGAATACTACTCCTCGTAACCGGGCGAGATATAATCGTGTTGACAGGCTCTCCTCTTCTGTATGGAGCCGGCATTGTCATACTAACGGCCGGTATCTTCGTGACGAGTAAGTACATCAGAAAGATCTATCTCTGGATATGAAGTATTGTCGGAATTACACGGCGAGTAGTAATTGCGCCGTTACGAATCCGGTGCCGAGGGGAAGCACGATGTTATCCAAATCCCCCGTAGGGAGTGCTTCGAATACAGCCGCGGCGAAGGCTATCACCAAGGCGGCGGGAACCGATCCGGTCAGCCTGGAGGCAATCATGAGGACTGCGAAGAAACAGGCAACGGTACCGAAGTAGGTCTTACCCCGTGTACCGGGAATACGGATACGCCCGAACAGCTTCCCAAAAATGCTGGCCGCACTGTCGCCGAACGCCAACGCATAGATGGCGACTGCCGCTGCAGGTTCCGGGTACAGCATGAGCGCCACCATCGCGCCCAACCCAAGAGTAACGGGACCAAGGACAAACTGTCCCCGGTCTCTCTCCCTGGATGCCATGCGGGTCAAAGCAGAAACGATCACGACACGTCTTCCGACCAATCGAAGCATCTCAAAATATGCATAACTCAGACAACCGGCGGCGAGAAATGCAACCGTTGCCGGTAAATTCATAGCCGCCATAGTGGGAACGAGCGCAATTAGGAGATGGATGCTTTTTCGTAACAGTTCGATTCGAAATTCTCGCTGCGCGGGAACAATAAATCGACGTATATCAGATAACGCTGTAGCTGTTCGAACCGTACTTAACATTGTTTGGTATCCCGATTAGGAATGCAATTCGTTTCTATCACAGATAGATGCAAAAAACATGCCAACTGCATCGGTTTTTCTCGAGATATTAATTTCTTTGCTAGTAAGGAATTATTTATACAAGGCCATCGGACACTGTGAATAATCTGATATGTTGTATTTTTCTATACGTTCGAATTCAATTTTCGCCATACTATTCATTTGTAAAGGTCTCGAGGCGCCTCTCTAAATTCTCCAATCTAGATCGGAGGTTTCGCAATTCACGACTCAATTTTCCCGTTTGCCGTCTCACGGTGATATACCGAACCAACGAGACGGGTATGTAGGATAGTATAGCAATAAACGCACGATTTAACAACCGCACGAAATCCTGCTCCCTCGTTTCCGGATCGACGCCCAGCCAGGAAAACGAGAAGAGATTGATCCGCTCTAATTGAGCGAGGAGGTCATTGATGCGCATGATCAGGGGGGGAGAGGCCTTGAGAACATGGGCACTCACCACGGTAACCACCGCCACAAAAAACCATATGCTGATGATCGCCAGAAATGGTGCCCGTGGATTGTGCCGGGCAAAAATGCGGACCCCGAGAAGCGCGATAGCACAGAGGATGGTGACTACATCAAGGAATATGATGGCGAACAGATCGAAGCGGAACGACTCTTCCGTTCGCCATCCGGATAGGGCAATAAGCAGAAATAAGCTACTCGGTAGTATAATGAGGACATTCCGAAAACTTGAATCTTCGGGTAGCCCCGCATTCTCAGACCAGAATGAGTACGACCAGACGGACCACAGTATTATTACTCCGGCGGTAATCGCATACAGAAGAGATTCCACGAGATCATTCTACCTTTTCTACCCTTTCCTACCTAGAAACGATCGAAGTCGTCGTCATCGAGCTTGATGACTTCCGCTGGATTGACCGGTTTGATGCCGGTCTCCTCTCTCTCGGTTCCATGGTCTCCGGCCCGCCCGGCGATTTTCTCTCTCTCGCCTTGCATATCGCCCTCCGCCCTGGAGGAACGAACGCCGTACTTGCCGCTTCCCGGTCCCGCACCGGGCGCCCCTCCCGAGTAGATAGGTTCGGCCTTTCCCGTTTTCGGAGTCGGCGGCTTCGCCGATTGAGTACGCGTCTGACCAACATGTGATCCTCCTGCGTCACCCCCCCGGCGGATCGCCGAACCGGCTGCCGGTTTCGCTGGTGCCCTCCGAGATCCGGCGCCTCCCCCGCGCCGCTTCTTCAGCTTGAATTGCGAGATCATTCGTTGGAGTTCCTGCGCCTGTGATGACAGCTCCTCCGACGCCGAGGCACTCTCCTCCGCGCTGGCCGTATTTGCCTGTGTGACCTGATCGATCTGATCTAACCCTTGGGTAACCTGCTCCACCGCCTGGGCTTGCTCGCGGCTGGCAAGGGCGATCTCCTCGAGAAAATTCGCGACCTTGGTTGAACCTTCGACGATGGCCTCGAGCTGTGAGGCGGTACGCTGGGCGGACTCGTTTCCTCCTTTGATGTTTTCGATGGTTTCGTTGACCATCCCGGTGGTCTCCTTCACCGCCTCACCGCTTCTTACCGCCAGAGATCGAACCTCCTCGGCGACAACCGCAAACCCCTTTCCGTATTTACCGGCCCGGGCCGCCTCGACGTTCGCATTCAACGCGAGAAGATTCGTCTGAAAGGCTATGTCGTCGATCATCTTGACGATCCTGTTGATCTCCTCAGAGGACTGGTTGATCTGTCCCATCGCCTGGACGAGGGATTTCATCTCCTGATTACCGGATTGGGCGTCCTCGGTTGCTTGTTTCGCCAGCGCATTCGCCTCGGTGGAATTCTCCGCGTTCTGCTGTGCCTGCCCGTTCACCTCATTTGTGGATGAGGAGATCTCCTCGAGTGAACTCGCCTGCTCTGTGGCTCCCTGAGAGAGAGACTGACTCGCCTGAGAGACCTGATCGGCCCCGGCGGTGACCTGGGCTATCGCAGTATTGACCTGGTAGAGCAGATCGTTCAGCGAGTCCTCCATTTTGATCAAGGATTCACCGAGGCCGTCCTTTGCCGAGGCTTTTTGAATGTCGGGGGTGAAGTCCCCCTCCGCGAAGCGTTCGATGATTCCGGCCTTATATTGAAGCGACTCCTGCATCCCTCGTAGGGCGTCTGCGAGAATTCCGATTTCATCCTTCTGCACGACATCGAGTTTCGTGTTCAGGTCCCCCGCGGCGATCTCCTGGGCGAACTCCACTCCTTTCCGCAGGGCCGAAGTGATCATCGTGGTGAGAAATACGGCGATGACGATCGCCAGAACGAGGGCTATCGAAACGCCGGTTATTACTAAGATGATAGAGGTCCGAACCTTGGTTACCGAATCTTCGGAGAGGTTGATCGTATTGGTGATGCCGGCCTCGGCCGTACTTTGCGCGTCTTCGAGGACCTTCTCCGCCACTTCGTTCCGTTGGGTATTCAGAGACGCGAGTTGCTCCAGCTCGGAGATGATCGCCTGCATCGAGGCCACATACGCATCCCCCGATGAGAGTATCCCGTTGATAGCGGCGATGTCGGCGTCCAGCCTGGTGACGGCGAGCAGCTCCTGCGCCTTCGATCTGACTTGCTGAAAATCGGTCACCGCACGCTTCATGGAGGCATGATCGTCGAACAGTTGACCCTTGAAATTGCCTATGCGGAGGGAGTTCCCGGCGTCGATGATGTCGTTGATGAGCGTGATCTTGGTGAGTCGTTCCAGTAGCTGCGCCGATGTCGCATCTTCACGGATCTCACCGTCCAAGGAGACATTCTGGCTTTCCAGGTAGTCGTAACAGTTTTGCATGAAGGTTGTTGCGGCTTGGTCGGATATACCTCGATTCTGCTCGATCTTCTTGATTGCCGATTGCGTCTCACCGACGAGTCGCCCGTACTCAGTGGCATTCTCGATCGCATCTGCGACACGCTGTCGCAGTTTTACCAGGCTCTCATACTCATTCGCCAATTCCTGTGCATCGTCGAGAGCGTCCATCGCCATCTTCAGATACCCAATGCCCTGTGCATGATAGGATTCGTCGAAGGTAAGAGAGTATCCGCGGATATCGTACATGGTCAGGAGTGAATACCGTTCGATCTTGTTCGCTATATCCACCTCGGGGACATATTCGTCTCTCATCCGGTTGGCCTGTTCCTGGATCTGCAGCATGTTCAGAATGGCAAGACCCCCGACCACCACCACAAGCAGGATGACGACGCCGAAACCGAGTGACATCTTTAGCCCGATGGGCATGTTTTTTAGCATGGAACCTCCTATGAAGACCCTTCATGAGGGCTTCTCACAACCGATAGGTATTTTAGGGAGAGCTGAGTCATACGGGTATCAAGCATCCATTTGTCGATCATCGGATACTATTGATTGGCACTCATCTCCTTGAGAGCCTGCATCTCATCCTGCTGCAGGATTTTATCGACATCGAGCAGGATCCTCACCTCATCACCGATCTTTCCGAGACCGGATATATATTTGTCACGGCCGGAAGAACTCTTGAAGTTGGGAGGCGGGTCGATATCCTGTTGATAGATGTCGTGTACCTCCGAGACCGTATCTACGATGAATCCAATAGATGACTCATTCAGGTTCACGATGATGATACAGGTGCGGTCGTCGTATTCTCTCGATTCCAGCCCGAATCGCAATCTCAGATCCATCACCGGTATGACACGACCGCGAAGGTTGATGACTCCCTTGATATACTCCGGCATATCCGGTACTTCGGTGATCTTCTGCAACTCGATTATATCGGTGACGTGCATGATTCCGATGCCGTACACCTCGTTGGCGATGTTGAACAGGAGGTATTTGTTGTCCTGCGTGTTTTCGTCCTCATCATCGACTAGAAACAGATCATCTTCATCCGATGTAGTCCGTTTGGTTTTTACCTCGTCGCTCATTATCTCCTCCTCAGTAAGGATTCTCAATTAATACACATAACTCAGAAATCTGCCGGTGTGCCGGCCGTAGAGTCCCAACTATTCATTAATTGTATCCATCTCGTTTCCAGTTGCAAGGGTTTTTCAAAATTTTAGAGAAAAGGGAGTCATTTTAGGAAAAGGACGGATCAGATGGTCAGCCGGATGTACAATCCAGGGAGAATAGCAGGAAGGTGTGCGATGTCCTCGAGAATCACGAACCGCCGTTCGGGAAACATGATCTCCATGTCGGCCCGGCTGTTTTCTGTGGTCGAGATGCAAAACGTGTGGATCCCCTCCCTACGGTTCTCCTCACAGGCCATCCTGACGTCCGCCTGGGCATACCGAGTTTCCGGATCATAGGCTTGATCCATCGGTTTTCCGTCGGTGACGAGAATTATAAGCCGCTGGCGGGTAGACATCTTCGAGATCAGGTGGCCGCTGTGCCGTAGTGCGGCGCCGATCCTGGTGGAACTCATCGGCCAAGCCGAGTATATGCGGTGTTTGGCCTCATAATCCCAGGTGTCCTCGAAGGATTTATAGATAAAAAAGCGACAGTCTTCCCTGCCGTTGCCGCTGAATCCGCACACGGAGAAGGTGTCGCCTAGGGACGCCAATCCCTGGCCAAGGAGAAGGGCGGCACTCTTCTCGACATCAAGGATCTTCGTCGAACCACTCTCCTCACCGGTGGAACCGCTGACATCCAGAAGGATCAGCACCGAGAGATCTCGTCTGTTGATGAACGGTTTCTCGTAGAAGTTTACGAAAGGCGACGGTTCACGCTTTTTCTGTACGAGATACTCGGTCAACAGATCCGGATTGATCTCATCGCCGTCCGGTAGATACTTCTCCTTGCTGGCGACTGAGGGTTTTATCATCTCGAACACACGCCGAACCCGCTCCATCTCCTCCTGCACGATCTCGGGAACACCGACTCCCTCCTTGGGTTTATGCCGCACCTCATGCACCAGACAGTAATCACGCAGGTAATCCCCTTCGGGTCTGCTCCATTCATCGTATACGTATGCTGCCGGGATGCCGGACTCACCCTCCTCCTCTTCATCACCCGAACCGTCTCCGGATTCATCCTCGTTGTATTCGGCAACCCCGTCATCATCATCTCCGGTATCACGTTTTTTCTCCGCCTTCGATTTCAGGTCCGCAATCATCTTGTCCCTGGGAGGCGAACTGACTGAACCCGGATACAGAAAATCCGGAAGAAAGGCGAAAGACCGTAGAACGGATGTATCCAAACCGGGGTATTCACTCGACATACGGTCTACCAGTTCTTTCGTGAGGAGATTGGCTGTGTCGAACAAATTCTCCGTCGTGCCGATGATCCGATAGATCGCCTCGAGCGGTTCGGATTCCTCAAGATTGGGACCAGGCCGACTTTCGTCGTTACGACCATAAATACCGAACGCATGAAGACACCGAAAGAGAAGCTTCTCGGCAATAGTACGGGGAGGTGTCGCATCGTACTCTACCCCGATACCCCACCCGATGATCTCGCGGGCTCCGGGCCAGATCCTGTAGGCATGTACGAGTCCGCGCGTATACTCTACGATGATGAAGAGATTTATCGCCGCCAGGCATGATTGCAGCGAGCGGGACAGCACGTCGACGCAGGTTCCGTAATCATGATGTCCATGAACCATCGGGAAGCTTTCGATCTCGAAAAGGGCGGATGCGGCGATACACTGCAACAGATACCAGCGCTCATTCTCCGGTTTCGACTCGAAATATCTGATCCGCTCGGGTACATACAGCCACTTGTACATGCAGATCATACGAGAATCACGCTCTATCAGCTCATCGGCATCGAGTTCTCCCAGGCTGCCGATCTCGATCTTCCGGCCGGAGAGGGCTCTCAACAGCCGTTCCAGGAGCGTCTTCTTCTCATCGAGACGGCACTCCTTGGTCAGACCTACGATGACGTTCTCGGATGCCTTGAGAGCACACTCCATGAACTTCAATCCGGAACTCCTGTTCCGGGCGAACACCCGTAGTCCTTCCGTGACATATGCATCGATCTCGTTCAACGTCAACCGATCGAGGAGATATCCGAACCCCTTGAGAAACGCGAACGCGAGTTCGTTATCCACTGTCATGAGGCTCTTACAGTGACGGATCATGCAGTCGACCTGCTCAGGAGTCCGTCCCAATCCGCCTTCGCCGAGGAGCCTGAAGTAGTTGATACCGTAGTAGAGTTTATTTTCTGCAAATCTGCAGCCGAGGGTAGTGACCTCTTCGAACAGTGAGGGAATATCCAGGATCCATGCCGTCAGGGGGCCAATCGATTCCAGCAGCTCCTTCAACACATGATCGAAGAGATTTTGCTCAGCCGACTTGAGCAGAGAGAAGAAGTGTCGAGTAACCTCCTGCCGCTCCTCGCCGATGAGCCCCTGTTCGAATAACCCCTCGATGGTACGGGCGAAGATATCCCGATACCCCCAACAGACGCTCGAGAGATCGAAGCCGCCGACACGGGCTTCATGCGCCGCCGTCCCTGTGGATGAAACAGTTTCAGACATATTGCGTTGGTCTACCGGTGTTCCACAACAATTATGATACTGCCCCGACAGTCTCGCCAAAATAGAGCCCGACGATATGTTTGATGGATTCCATGATCTCATGTTCATCGACGAGTGTCTGACTGATGGCACACGTACAGGCCTCCACCGGGGAGAGCCCCTCCTTCATCAGTCGTCCCACGTACACCAGGAGACGGCTGCTTACTCCCTCATCCAGGCCATATCCCTTCAACTCACGGATCTTTACACCCATTTCGGCGAGTCGCCTGCTCTCTTCCGTAGAAAGCCCCGTCTCCGTTGCGATGATCCTCGTCTCGACCTCGATCGTCGGATACCCGAACAGGAGGCTTCCGAACCGCTGCTTCGTCGACTGTTTTAGATCCTTGACGATACTCTGATATCCGGGGTTATAGCTGAGCACCATCATGAAGGCCGGATGTGCCTTGATCACCTCCCCTGTCTTGTCTAAATAGAGCATCCTGCGGTCATCGGTCAAAGAGTGGATAATCACGGTCGTATCCTTCCTCGCCTCCACTATCTCGTCCAGATAGCAGATCCCGCCATACCTGACGGCCAGAGTGAGGGGCCCGTCCTGCCACACGGTCTGGTCGTCTTTAAATAGGTAGCGACCGACCAGGTCGGCTGCGGTGAGATCCTCATGGCATGATACCGTGATCAGCGGCAACTCGAGGGTGTATGCCATGTGCTCGATGAATCTGGTCTTCCCGCATCCCGTAGGTCCCTTCACGATGAGTGGAATATGCGACCGGTATGCGGCCTTGAAGGCCCGGTCCTCGTCGCCTTGGGGGATATAATTCGGCTCTTCATCGATGATAAATTGATCGATCACCTCTTTCGTTTTCACGGGTCCTTCCATCGTCATCTCCACCTTCATCTATTCCGAAGAGTTTGTTGCATGCCGTAAATTTCTCGGTACTCGGGATGCGGTAAACGGAGGAATTTTACAGCGTAAATTGTTTTCCCGCCCAACTTCGCTCGGTTCCCAGCGAGGCGGCGTATTCCCCCGAACAGTGAGTCGGGATAATGCGGGTAAACCCTAGACGCCGCAACTCGCTCATGATCCCATCAACATCGAAGGGGGCATAGGACCCCAGATGGAATCCTCCGAGTATCAGATTCGGCCTCTCCTCCGGAAACCGTCCGACCGCATCGAGTGCAAACGACAATACGCCGGGATGAGCGCAGCCTGTGATTACCGACACCCCTCCCTCAGTCACACAGTAGAGCGCCTGTTCTACCAAGACTTCTCCGGAATACTCGGTCTCCATCTGCGGAGAGAGGTAGATACCCTCGGCGATCTCACGCATCGAGTCGGACATCTCCAGTCGCCCGCCGTGATCGGTGACGTTGTCTTTGAACGCTTGGCCGAATCCCGGACATCCATGCACGGTGAGCCCGGTCCTTTCGTCGAGCAAGTCCCACAAGCCGCCCCAATGATCCCAATGATCGTGCGATATGGCAACACACCGGACGGCATCGAGGGCAAGCCCCAGCGTTCGTATATTCCTCAGGAGCGCCGGACCGTTTTCGCCGGTATCGAAGAGTACCGTTCGGGCGACCATGCAAGAGAAACCCCAACCTGCCTGAAGCTCGGGAGCGCGCGATTCGTTGTCATATACTATTTCGAGGTTCACCCACAATCCCCCAGTTCCGTAAATACACTCAGCGTAAAACCGCCCTGATGAGTATTTCGTAATTGGTATTGATTTTAATTATCATTAAATGCAGATAGATGCAAGCACCTCTCCCTCATTCGTAGCGGGGGTACTCACCGTTTTTGGCGCTGCAATCTTCGCACAGCCCGTAATATTGAATCACGTGGCGGTGGATTCGGTAATTATGCGACTCTTCCAGCGATTCCTTTACCTTCTGATACAGTCTCCTCTCCTGCTCGGAAAAATCGTCGTATTTTACAACCTTGAAACAACTATCGCAAATCAGGAGATGATAGTGTTTCTGTTCGTCCGTGACCAGTTCATACCTGGCCTTCCCGTCACCAAATTCAAACTTGGTGACAATGCCCATCTTATCCAACAGCTGTAAGGTTCTGTATACGGTTGCCAATCCGATCCCAGGGTATACGTCGTGCACCTGCATAAACACATCTTCCGCACTGAGGTAGCCGGAGGCATCATTCAACACCGTGATGATTACCTGCCGAGGAAGTGTCATTCTTAATCCTCTCTTCCTGAACCTTTGGGACCACCGCGCCTCCGCATTTCGACTTTCCACCGAAAACCTCCCCTGTTATCTCATGATAATCATTCTCAATTGATAGTACCATACCTGATCTAGGAAGTCAAGGTTGTGCGGCATGCAGAAAACCACCGCCGTCTCGGACATGGGGAGTACAAATTCACCTCGCCAACCGATAGGGGGGGGGTATTCCCTGCGATACGGTTGGTTTTTCTAGTGACCGGCTATTCCTCGTCATCATCAAGCAGTGAATTCACCGCCTTCAGCAACTCCTCTCGCCCGAACGGTTTCGCAAGACCTTGGGCGGCACCGAAATAGTTGCAAAGGTTCGTGAAGACATCCAGCTCCATGTTTATCCTGCCGGACATCGGCAGGATCTTGATGCCGGGATATTCCTTGTGCATATCGATTATTGTCTCGATGCCTCCCTTCTCGGGCATCACGATATCGGTTATGACAATGTCAATCTGCTTGGTATGTACGACATCCAAACCTTGGTTTCCATCGGATGCAGAGAAGACGGTATGCCCCTCATTCGAGAGCATCTGCACGAGTAGATCTTGGATTTCAAGTTCATCGTCAATCACCAATACATTCGCCACCGGTTACTCCTGAATGTGCAACAGCCGGATATATCGGCACATCGAAAAACCATCCATAGTACTACGTAGCGGATATGTAACTCCTTATATAGCATGGTTTTTCGAACGTGCATGGCATCCAAACATCTAGTTATTGGAGGTGCCCATATGTCTTTTCGGTCCATCATGATTACCCACCCGATAAGGCTTTCTCGATCGATTCGGCCAAGGCGTCAACCGCTATCGGCTTTACTATTATTCCGTGAAATTCACCTTGTGTTTCCTCCTGATCGGTGTATGCTTCGCTGAAGCCCGAACAGAGGAGAACCGGGATGTCCGACCGGATGCGATGAATTTCTTCGGCCAGTGATCTACCATTCATGCCCGGCATCGTGTAATCCGTGATAATGCAGTCATACGAATCGGGATCGCCTTTGAATGTCGCCAGGGCGCCTTCCCCGGTAATTTCGATTGTAGCATAGTAGCCAAGGCCTTCCAACATATTTCGCACGAGATCGGCAATCAACTCGTCATCATCCACATACATGATGTTCGCTTTCTTCGCGGTACTATCGGTCTGGAGCTGTTCGGCACCCTCTACTCTAGGAAGATAAATAGAAAACTCGCTCCCGATACCAGGCTCACTCTCGATACGAATATCCCCACCATAGCCGATTACTATTCCGTAGAGCACCGATAGACCCATACCCGTACCCTTTCCAGGTTCCTTAGTCGAAAAATACGGCTCGAAGATTCGTTCCTTGATAGCCGGATCCATCCCCTTCCCGGTATCTCTGACCGAGATCCGGACATACCGGTTCGGAGGAAGATTTACCTTCAGTCGCACCATATCCTTTTCCGTGAGGAATACTTCCGCCAATGAGATGGTGAGTACTCCCTTCTCACCTTCCATCGCATCGACGGCATTCTTCAGGAGGTTCATGAGCACCTGGTGCATCTGTGTGGTTTCGCCGAATACCATCCCGCAATCTTCCTCGATCTCGAGGCGAACCTGAATCGAGTCGGACGTGGAGACCTTGAGGAGACTCACGGCCTCCCGGATGACAGGCTGAATATAGATCGGTGCGATAGGGTGAGTACCCTGGAGGCTGAATGTGAGAATCTGCTTGACGAGGGCCTTCGCCCTATTGGCGGTCTTGAGGATCCGTTGAAGATTCTGTAGTGCGAGATGATTATCTTCGACATACTCCATGGTCAACTCGGAATACCCAATTATCGGGGTTAGCAGGTTATTGAAGTCATGGGCGATACCACCGGCCAACGCGCCGATACTCTCGAGCTTCCGTGCCTCCTCCAGCTGATGCCGAAGCTCGATCTCACGGGAGACATCGTGTTGAACAGATACGAAGTTGGTTATCTCTCCGTTCTCATTACGGATCGGCGATATCGAGGCCTCGGCTTCGAGACCGGATCCGTCCTTACAGGTCAGGGACAACGTGCCCGACCACTCTCGCCCGGTGAGGATAGTCTCCATCATCTTGGCGATGGATCTCGTCGGTTTGGAGTTCGATTCAAGAAGACTCAGATGCCGACCGAACACCTCCATGTGTTTATACCCGGTACTCACCTCGAATGAGGGATTCACATACAGGATCTTTCCGGAGTCGTCGGTCATGATGATCATATCCACCGCCTGATCGACGGCTGTCACAAGCAGGATCTTCTCCTCCTCGGCACGATGCCACTTCTCGAGCTGAGACTGCACATCGTCGAACAAGACCCGGAATTCGTCCGTGCGCCGGTTCTGCTCCAGCGCCCGGCCCAGGATTTCGGAAGCATGTCGGAGGAAATTCATGTCCGCATCGTTCCAATCGGCATCGATATGGTCCGACCCGCGAAGTACGAACAAGAGTCCTTCGGTCTCCAGGGTATCCTCGAATAGCCGGAAAAGCATCGAGCCGTTCTGTGACAATTCGTGTTCCAATACGGTCGGACTCTCTACTCTCGAAGGAATCGTAGTCTGTGACTGAGAATTTCTACTCCATATACCGGACAGTTCCCAGGCATACTCACCGTCGGAGTGGAGAAACACCCCTGCCCAGTCGGCCGTACATCTTCTACCAATCGCCTGCAGAAACCTATCCAGTACACCGGTAAAATCAGTGACCGCGATCAGTTCCGATGCGAATTTTAGCAACAGATCCGTGTCCGGAGCTTCCATCTTCATGACAGCATACTATACACACATCGCCACCGTCTCATACAGTACATACTGCAAAAAAAGATGAGAAGAGTGTATAATTTCGGTAATCATTTTCCGGTTGCGACGGTGGCCTTCTCGCAAGGGCCAATTCCTCGAAAGATACGTTTTTCAAGAGGAGTAGGGTGAATCTTTCCAACGTCCGATTATCGACAAACAGACTGATACTTCGAACGCTTGATCGACCATTCGCTGGAAGAATCGTTCAGTATTACCACCGCAACAGGAAGCACCTAACTCCATGGGAACCACACAGGGAAAAATCTTTCTATACGATCCAGCTGCAACGGGAGTCTCTGAAGAGAGAAAGGCTGGAGATGCGACGGGGGGAACTCCTTAAGTTGTGGATCTTCGGAAAATCGGACTCCGCCTACTCCCGTATCATCGGCGTCATCTCGTTCAGTCAGATCATCGAGGGATGTTTTCTCTCCTGCTTCCTCGGATACAGCATAGATGCCTCCGAGACAGGCAAAGGGTATATGACAGAAGCGTTGGACACAGCCATTCGGTACGTATTCGACTCGGTTCGCCTGCATCGCATAGAGGCGAACATCCAACCCGAAAATGCGCCTTCATTGAGGGTCGCCCAAAAACTCGGATTTCGTGAAGAGGGGCTTGCAAGAAAGTATCTGAAGATCGACAGCAAGTGGCATGATCATCTCCACATGGTCATTCTCAATTCGGCTGTCGAATGAACCGGCTCGAAAAACGACGCAAAACCCTTGAATCGGTGATATCCGAAAGTCTACTATGACACGACTGCTACATGGGCACGAACGTCGCGCTTCTGACTCATAGATTCTAAGAATCCTCGGCCGATTCGGTTTTCTCTGGTCGTATCATGGTTTCTCTTCCTCAAATTTCAGCGGTGGCGGATCCGCCGGATTGAATCCGGTCTCGATGATTTTCCGCTCTATGCATCGGAGGACCGTCTTGCGTGTTCCCTTTTCAGGAGAGTGATACTCGTCGAGACCGAACGAGATGGTGACGCCGGAAAAGAGGCGGTCCTGCACCACACAATACGCATCGATTGCAGGCGTGAGTTCGATACGGTCGTCATGAACCTGCTGGGTGAGTGAGGCAATATCTGCACTCAGCTGTTCCGCCACAGACTTCAGCTGTCTGTACATGTCGGCGATCTCCTCAGGGTCCCGATTTCCGCCTCCATGCTGCTCTATCTGCTTAATTTTCACGTCGACGGTGTTCAAGTCTTCACGTTTCTTTCCGAGACGGTGAAGCTGGTCCGCATATTCCTTTAACCGGTCCGGTTCGATGCCGACAGATGCACGGGTAAGGTTCCCATAGAGCCCGCCAAGTTTCTTACACCATATACTGCCGCCGACGACCGTCGTTCCACCGAGGATCTCCGCCCGCTTTCCACTCATCACTAAGTTACCGACGATGGAACAGGAAGAATGCATGATAGCCTCCTCTACGAAGAGATTACCGTTACAGGACACGGTGGCCGACTCGATATACTTCGCGTACAGGTCGCCTTCGCAAAAAATCGTGCCTTCCTTGTTTCCATTGATACCGGCCTTCAGAACCACATTCCCGCCGGCTCGCATTTCCGACTTTCCCGCACATTCTCCGACCTCTATGGTACCTGTTGCCGTTACCCGAAAGCCGTCGGCGACGGTCCCACTAATCACCACACTTCCGTCGAAATCGATATTGCCGGTCTCGTAGTTGACGTTCTTCACGTTCACCACCGGCTCAACGTGGATGACCTCACCATCGAGAACTGCGTTCCCCTTTGCCAAGGCCACGATCTTCGCACCGATGTCATCGAACGCCGCATTTTTTCCAGGCCGGACGACAACGGACGCCGCTGCCTGATCCGCGGGGATATTCTCACCGAAGACATCGGTACCGTCTTTCGGCTCCTCGGAAGGCTGAAGAACCGCGAGTATGTCTCCCTTCTCCTTGTTCTGAATGAAGTTGAGTTCCTTGTAGTTAATCCTGTCGAAATCCATCAAGAGATACGGTTTCCCGACTTCAGTATTGAACGTGTAGGTGACGCGTGCGCCTTTGCCGTGTTGGACGGGAGTTCCATGGGCAACGGGATGATCGATCTCATACTCCGTACTACCGACCAGCACCCGGATCTCGTCACGGTCTATCCCATATATGACACCCTGTTCATCCAATGCCTCGATTACATCCTGCTCGGTCAGATCCCCACCGCCCTTGTGCGGCGGATGCATCCTGGCGAACGCGATCATACGATCGTCACTGAGGGTGATGTCGACCTTAGCCGATAGCCGTTCGCCCGCAGGCCATTGTACGAGTTTCACCGGTGTGCCGGCAGATTGTTCGATGACCTCTTCGATATCGCGCAGACGAACCTCGGGTATCTTCAGGATCTTCATCCTGTTGAGTATGTCATCTGCATACACGGGTCGACCGGAACCGGTCGGGGGATGTACGGTGAGGACCGCATACCCGTCGGAGTAGTTCAGGGTGAAGGAACCGGGATGCGAACTATCTGGCAATTCCCTCTCCGGTGTCATGTGTCCCTTTTCCGTTTCGGTATCGGAAGGATCGCCCTGACGGACCGCATCCGGGTTTCATATCCCGGTTTCCGCTCCATCATCCGTCTGTCGAGCATCGGCACGCTGATGAATACAAACAGGGCGGTCATCACGACAGGGCCGATTATGGTCCAATAGTTTTCGAACCCGGTTGCAAGGGCGAACAGAAAGAGACCCCACCAGAATGAAACCTCTCCAAAGTAGTTCGGATGCCGGCACAACCCCCAGAGTCCCTCATCAAGCAGGTCCCGTGAACTATCCCGGTTGAGTCGGAACCGGAACAGCTGCCGGTCGGAGGTCATCTCGAACCAGATGGCCATGATGACGACCAGGGCCGCGACTACATCCAATAGGTGCAGCGGAACGGCAGGATTCACATTGACCGCATACACGGATAGACAGCCAAGATACACCATCACCGTCGGAAAGAAGTGTATCGATGCGAAACTCGCCGGCCAGTACCACCTTCCGGTTCTCTGTCGTATCATCACGTACCGCCAATCTTCGTGATACAGACCGGGCCAGCCCCGAAGCCAATTATACGTCAATCGAATCCCCCAGACGGCGATAAACAGAGTCACGAGGACCCTCCGCGCCGAAAATAGACCGTCCGGTGAAAGGGAAAGATAATATATCGCAATCGGTAACGGTGCCACACTCCAGTATGGATCATATAGGCTGGAGTTATCGAATGCGACACTGAAGAGAAATATTACAATCGTCGCAATACCGTCGGCAACAGCCACGACGACCAACGGATGCAGATCCCTGATCAGAAAACCGGCCACCAAGGCGGCAACCAACGCCGCAAGATACGCCCCGATACAGACTACAACGTCTCGAGTCTTTGTACTGTAGAGTTCCTTCGTGTCATCACTGCTCATGCCAATAGGTATACCATGCGGGTTGCGTCTGGGCAACTATTGAATAGAAGGATGCCCCCTCTCTATTCCCTCTCTATTCCCTCTTTTAAGATGATCCCTATTCCAACTGACGGACGATTGGTGTATGGTGTCCTGCGATAGAGCTAAGCCTACGGAGGTCACGGATGATTCAATTGCCGATTGCAGGACGCAAGGAGAAATACACGGTTTCACCATCGAAAATACTCTGTCTCGGACTCAATTACAGCGAACATGTTGCCGAACACAACAAGATGCAGTCTGGCGGCACCAAAATCGACCTGCCGGAAGAACCGATCCTCTTCTCAAAAACCCCGAATGTGCTGATTGGGCCCGATGTGCCGATCGTGATTCCCGCCTTCCTGAAGGAGTACGGATTCGCGACACCCAGAGTGGACCACGAGGCGGAACTGGCGATTCTTATCAAGGATACATGCAAGGATGTCTCCAAGGCGGACGCATACGACCATATTTTCGGATTCACGTGCATGAACGACGTGAGTCAGCGGAATATTCAGCACGGCGATGAATCCGGTTGGTTCAGAGGGAAATCTCTCGACACCTTCGGCCCAATCGGACCGGTAGTCGTACCCGTTGACGAGATGAAAGATCCTCAGAGTCTCGAAATCGTCTGTCGCGTGAACGGGACCGAACGGCAGCACGCCAACACCTCGGCCATGATCTTCCAGATACCCGAGATCATCGCATTCATCTCGAAACACTTCACGCTCGTTCAGGGAGACATCATCATGACCGGTACCCCCAGCGGCGTGAGTCCCATCACACACGGCGATACGGTAGAGGTGGAGATAGAACAGATCGGAATCCTGAAGAACCCGGTGGTAGAAGAGGGGAAATAACCGGATCGCCGCGACCGGAAGCTTCCATACGCTGATTCCCGCCAGATCCACCGCCAACAGGATCCCCGGATACAACGGCCAGGAGTACTCCCAGATATGCCGGAACCAGTAGTTGACGGCGGTTTTCGTGGTAGCCGGGAGCGATCCTGTATCGTCACAGTCGGCTACCATCGGCGCGGAAAATAGCGCACCACCGGGCATGGGCAGCAGGCCGATGATGGCGGGTAACATGGCCATGGATACCTGTCGATTGGTCCTGGAGCGCACGGCGACAACGAGGTCTCGCATGGTCCCGCTCTCGGCCATGGTGGAACTCAACCAGATCACCAGAAGGATAACGAGCATGAGCATGATGTTGTCGAGACTCACCGCTCTTCGAAGGGAAATTTCGGCGATGGAACGTATCGACTGTCCCGACCATATCGCCAACACCACGGCAATCTCGATTCCCGCGCATCGAATTCCACACCCGGAATGGTTGCGCATACGTAGAGATGCAACTATGACTATGCGGGTCTGCCGTTCCTGATCTTCCTGGGTGTAACCTATCTTTACACGGGCAGTCTGGACCTCCTTCACACGCTCTCCTACAAGGGTATGCAAATCTTCACCAGTTATGAATTCTATGCGGACCCGATGATGCTAAGCACGGTTTTCAGGAACCTGCTGTCGAACGCCGTTAAATTCACTCTCCCCGGAGGTCGGATCACGATTTCATCGGAGCAGGTCGATACCAAAATGAGTCGTATTTCAGTCTCGGATACCGGAGTGGGGATTCCTCCGCAAGACCAGGAGAAACTATTCAAGATAGACGATCATCTCTCGACGGAGGGAACCGCCGGAGAACCGGGAACCGGACTCGGGCTGATCCTGTGCAAGGATCTGGTTGAGCGTAATCAGGGAGAGATCGACTTCGAGACCGGCGAGTGGGGGAGCACCTTCCGGTTCACCGTGCCCCTTGTGAACGATGAGGAGTCATCGGGTCGGTAGTCGTCAGGAATCCGCAGCCTCAGCCGCCTTCAATGCCACTCGGAGGGTTTCAACTGCAGCCTTCACCGTGTCATCACTGGAAGGGGGCTCGCCGGGACTCTTTTTCGGTATCCCTCCTGGGAAATCCGCCCTTTCTGTCCCAGCTGAGGCCCACCTTGAACAGGTCTCGAGAAACATGTGGGTATCACGCTCTACGGCATTCTCGTCTTTCGCTACAACGTCACGAGTGCCGGCAGGGGAGAGCTCCCGCAGGCCGTTGCCGTCCGAGACGAGATACCCACCACTGAACAGGTACACGGATCTTGACCCCAGTCCGGGTTTCGGAAATCCCCTCGCGTAGGTGATGTGGCACGCCTGCCCCTGGTCGAACCTCAGAGTCACATCGGCACAGTCCGACTCGATACTGCCGGACTCACTCGTCTCCGACTGATACCCCGCCCACACATCCACCGGAGAACCGAAGAGACTCATGGCTTCATCAAGAAAGTGAAACATGGAGGAGACGAACATTCCGCCGGATCTCACCGGATCGTCATACCATCTGCTGATGGGATTACCCGAGCACATCGTGACCTGCCCTGCGGTCGGGGTACCCAGCCGCCGCTCCCCCTCGGAATGAAAGTATCTCTTTTCGAGGAGCAGATGCAACGATGAAAAACGATGAGTAAGACCCACGTGAACTACTCTCCCGTTTTCTCGCCCCCTGACCGCGGCCAGAACATGTTCCTGTTCGGTCGCCGACACGGCATGCGGATACTCGACGAACACATGCTTTCCCGCCTCTACGGCCGTTAGGATGTTTTCGGCGTGATGAGAGTTGGGAGTGGTAAAGATCACTGCATCGGTATCATCTCTGATTACGGCGGCCTTCCAGTCGTCGACGGCTTCGTATCCGAGAAGACGGCCGTGTCGCTGATCGAGAGAATCGATCAGCGATGCGGCGCGGTCTTTCTCCCTGGAACAGATCCATGTAGGTTCGGCGTTCGAGAAGGTAACCACATCGGCGGCACGCTTGCTCCCCATCCTTCCGGTTCCGACGACTCCGACTCTCACTCTATTCGACATTCTCTACTCCCGCGGATTCGGCTCCCGCCAGATCTTACCGTCCCAGCTCCTCAAGTAAACCGCGTCATCATCACGTTTTTCGATAGTGTTGGGATGCATGGGGATCTTCCCGTAGGGCGTATCGAGAAGGTATACCGGAACCGCGAACCCGGTGGTGTATCCTCGCAGGCTGCGGATGATCTCTATACCCTTTTCGATCGGAGTCCGGAAATGCGCGGTTCCCGCCAGTACCTGAGCCTGATAGATGTAATAGGGTCGGACCCTCATCTTCACCAACCCCTGAACCAACGTCTTCATCACCTGCGGAACGTCGTTGATCCCCTTGAGCAGCACAGACTGATTCCCCAGCGGGATCCCGGCATCGGCCAGTCGTCTGCACGCCTCTGCAGCCTCCGGTGTCAGTTCGTTCGGGTGATTGAACTGGGTATTCAGCCACAAGGGGTGATACTTCTCGAGTATTGCGCATAACTCCGGTGTGATACGCTGCGGCATGGTACAGGGAGCCCTCGATCCGATGCGGATGATCTCAACAGAGGGTATGGCCCTGAGCCGCCCGAGCAAGTCATCGACGAAGGCGTCGCCGTACATCAGTGGATCTCCGCCGGTAATCAGCACATCTCGAATCTCCGGAGTTCGTGCGATATAGTCGAGTGCCGCGTCCCGGGCCTCTTCGGAGAAATCGAAGTTCTCCCGCCCCACCATGCGCTTCCGTAGACAATGCCGGCACAACACCGGACACGTATTCGAGACCGTCCACGCGATTCGGTCGGGATACACCTTGATCACATTTGGCGCCGGATTGTGGTCCTCCTCCTGAAGCGGATCGATCATGCCTTCGGCATCATCCAACTCGGCCGGATCCGGCACCGCCTGTCGTCGTATAGGACAGTCGTCCCCCCCCATCAGCCCGGCGTAATAGGGGGTGATGCGCCAGCTGAATTCCTTCTCGGCCGCATGAATACCCTCGATTTCGGAATCGGTCAACGAAATATGTTTCCCGAGGGACTCGGTGTCGCGGATAATACCGGCGACTTGGCTGCGCCAATCATGCATTTTCACTCGTTACTCTCCTGATATGCTATTCCGGTCTGTGGTCATCTCTCGGCCGGTATGGGTACCGAGCCTCCCGACACGAGCCGGGAAGTACCGACTCCGTTCCACGCGTTGTTCTGTATTAACTGTCGTATGATCTCCTCCGGCTCGATTCCGGCGTTTCGGGCCTGAATCGGGAATATGCTGTAGTACGGTGAGAGGCCCGGCAGTGGATTGATCTCCAGCAATTGGGGAATACCGTCCTCCCCGACCCGGAAATCTACCCTGGCGAGATCCTTGCAACCGAGGGCCTGGAAAATTGTATGGGAATATTCCTGAACCGTACGATACACGGATAGTTCGACCTCGGCCGGGCAGACGATCTCTTTCGCATGGACGCTCTTCATCTCGCTGCTATAGAAAGACTCCGGATCGCCATGGTTGACTACCGTCTCCGCCACCGGTAAGTCTATGCATGTACCGGCATCGAGGATGCCCCCGGTATACTCTCTTCCGGGAATGAATCGTTCGATCAGCGCAGAATCATCGAACGTTTCTAGTATCCATTCCACCAAACGAACGAGTTCCTCGCGGGTGTGAACCTTCGATGCCTGAGTGATTCCCATGCTCGATCCCCCGGTGTTGGGTTTTACGATAAGGGGATATCCGATCCGATCCGCCTCCGACGCCGCCTTCTCTATAGTTTCCGGCGTATCGGCCATTACAAACGGAGGCGTGGGAATGCCGAAATGAGCGGCGATGATTTTAGTAAACCCCTTGTTCAGCGAAAGACCAAGAGCAAAGGCATCGGAGCCGGTGCAGGGTATCCCCATGGTTTCGGCAATGGACGGAACAAGGGTCTCTCTGTTACGGCCGCCCCAACCTTCTGTTATGTTGAATATGAGATCCGGTTCGGCTTTTGTAATTCGATCAGCGATAGCGGAGTCAAACGGAAGATCGCTAACCCTGCCGAATCGGCCCAAGGTGTCGCGTAACCACTGCAACGTCCGATCATCCTCATATTCCGCCTCAACCGTCTTACGAGGACGATCCATCTCGAGTTCCGCTTCGGAGATATGGTCGAAAGCGAACCCAATTTTTAATCGTCTCTTCATCCTCTTCATCCTCGATTCCTCATCATACTGCCGGCATCACTCGAGAGATCCGATTCGCTCCCTCGAAGATCCGACACTCCGAGACAGAAGTGCCGCCGCTTTCTACCCCGATTCATTCTCTCCATCCTGCTGAAGATTCGCGCCGAGTGTATCGGGATTGATCCTGCCGCCTAACTCGCTCAAGCGGGATTTATTCACGACGTAGTATGAAAACCCATCTCTCTTCGCACATTGCACAAGACCCGCCGATTTCAATATCTTCAGATGGTGAGATACATTCGGCTGAGATATTCCCAATTGCCGGCTCAACCCGCCGACACAATGTTTCTTGGTGTATTCCTGTCTCGTCAAAATTTCCAATAGCCGAAGCCGCGTCGCATCCCCGAGGGCCTTGAACGATTCAGCCACATAGTCGATCTCGTTCATTCTCACCACCTTATGTCGAAGTCTTCCTCCAGTATACACCCTCTCCCAGCCCCATGAAAGCACGAAATCAAGAATCTTATATATTTATATATTTAAATATGTACATAATTATAATACGATGACGCTGGATGTCAAGGTACGCATCTCATATGAGGAAAACGGGAGGACACTCCCGGTACGAGAGGATTCCCGAGTATACTCTAATGAATTTCTAGGAATGAATGTCTATGGAATGAATATCTATGGAATGAATATCTATGGAGAGAGGAGACGGAAAAGGACTATTACTGCTGAAACCGTTTCTTCAACGCGGAGAAGATCTTGCTATTATTCTGTTCGAAGAACTCTTTACCGGCCACGTACTCCTGGATAGACACACAGAACTCGTCCGACACATTGATGGTACCATAATGATTAAAGGCCATACGGGGACCCGATGAACGGAACGCGCCGTTTATCTCATTGATACAGATTCCGATGTCCTCAATCCATATCTCGAGAATCAGAGACGCCTTCTTTCCATTGGTGAATGTTGGAGAAATTTTGGTAGTATATACGACACCCTTCATCCTGACTCTACCGCCTTATTACATCTTTTTTCACTAATCGGAGAACAACGGCATCTTCAACGCCGACGCCGTCCCGGCGCATTCTTGGAATTTATCACGTTGCTCGCTTTACCAGCTCCTCCAGTGTCTCCCTCTCTTCATCGGCGACGGGAATGAGCTCCTCTGCATCGATACGACTCTGATAAAACCGGCGATCGATGGATACGTGTTCCTGAACTCGGGAAAAGTTCCCGGTCTTCTTGTCGCGGACCCACTCATTCACACTGATGTTGTCATCGCCAACATGGAGTAGTTGATGGAATTCCTGTTTTCTTCCGCTATACTTTTCTGTATACCACTCTCCGAATTTCATTCTTGACTCATGGTACCAGGTATTCACCGGCTTTGTCACTATCTACAGTCATTATCTACAAGTGAAGAACTGTTTTCGGTTCCCGTTCGCCACGCAATGATCCCATCATAACCCTCTCGATTCGAGATAATCCAGTAATTCGTCTTCATCCACATAGCCGGATTCCAATGCGATGATTCCGAAGAGGCTATCGTTCCCTGTGGCTTGTACTTCGAGTACCTCATCTACCTGCGCCAGCGTTATTGCCCCGATACGGACCAATCCCTCACCGATCTTTTCATCCGGCGTGCTGTCGGACATATTGTCTCCTTCTCATGCAAGTACAATGCACAGGAATCTCTACAAACGGCTATTTCAACACTATTTCTACCGTTGTCCGTGCCACGTGCTGAGCCCGAAGACTGTCGCTCCTCCCATACGCGAGGATCACCTCGTAGCTCTTGCCCATAGAGAGGGCCCGATCGCGTTTATCACCCGAATCGAGGGGAATCGAAAAGCGAATTTCCGTCGTGTTATTCGTTTCATCCCCCGAGATGTCGGTAACATCGGTGGTTCCGCCTCGCTGAGTATCGTCGAGGTGAGCGATTGGGGTAACCCCGTAATGGTCGAACACCTCGACCGTTCCATCGTCGACATAGCCGATGATTATGTTCGCATCTTTCATCCTTCGAGACGGATCGAATCCCACCGCGACCCATCCCGAGGTCGGGGCGGAGACGATGCAATGCAACGTATCCCCCTCTACCTTCCACTGAAAGGTCATCTCGATTGCGGTAACCGTGGAGTATCCGGCCGTCGTACTCTCTTGAGCGAATATGACGACGGATCCGATGATCAAACAGAGCGAACCTGCTACGATTGTGATTAATCTTTTCATACTACTTGCATGCTCCTTTTATAGTACTTCCGTTTTCGATAGCCATCCAGTGTTAGTATTTGTTAGTACGTATCTCGAGAAAATTCCAAGACGGACGCGGACTATTTTTGTTCCAGCAGCTTCTTTACGAAGGACTGATCCTCCTCCAGCTGATCGACGGATCCGGAAACATCCAACACGCGGGCTTCCAACTCGTGTACTTTCCCCTCCAACGCCTCGAGCCTTCGTACCTGTTCCCTGTCCATGAGTTTGTATTTCTTAGAAAATGTCCCGGCAATGATCGCGACGATGGGGATACTCAAAGCGATTATCGGGACGAAAACACCCAAGGTGGCTGGATTCATTTATCTGGCTCCTCGCATTCTTCACAGGAAAATACACACTATTCGTTACAAAATCAATGCAGACTTCAGAGACTGCCGGCTATGTAGTGTTCGAGATCGTCGATGAGGTGCTGCTTCTCCACGATGACCGCCTTGACGATGTCACCGATGGAGATAACTCCTACGAGCTTGTTTCCCTCGAGTACCGGCAGATGCCGGATCCGCCGTTCGGTCATGAGTGCCATACACCTATCTACCGTCACATCGGGCGTCACTCCGGAGACTTTGGTAGTCATGATCTCCTCTACGGTCGTATCGGTGCACGATTTCCCTTTGAGGGCTACATTTCTAGCATAATCCCGCTCCGAGATGATGCCGACGACCTTCTCGCTGTTTTTCAGCACGATCAAGGCCCCGATATTTTTATCCGCCATCACCTTCATCGCATCGATGATCTTGTCTTCGGGCGAAACCGTATACACCTCGCTTCCCTTCGTCTTCAAGAGATCCTTCACTGTTTCCATCTTCTCTACCTTCCTTGTCTCGATTGTGCTCCTGAGATCTCATGCAATGCACAAAACCTCGCATCCACTCCCCCTCTACATCGCCGAACACCCGGCTGAAAAGGTGGATGTCAAGGGTATCCTCTATTGTATCACACGTTACATCTTTGCGGGAGTATTTTCGGGGAACGCAATCCTACTCTTTTCCCTAACCACCCCATCACTGCTCCACGACGATGTGATATCGTCGGTTGTGGGTCGTAGGGTGTTAGGGTGTAGAGAGAGAATGGGGTACACCGTAGAGCATTCGCGAGGCCGTGAAGGGACACGGCCTCCATACTCTACTACTTCGAAAGCACCTTCTTTGCCTTGTCGTCCAGCACCTCGGTGATGAAGGGGATCCCCGTCTCCCGCTCCGTCTCACGGTTCGCGGAAAATAGGTCGTCTCGACTCAGAAGGTTGACGTCGAACTTCCTGACACCCGCAAGGAGCTGTTGCAGGCCGGCGGACAGCTTGTCCGCCAGAGTCCAGACCGCTACGGCGCCGAGTGGCACCTTTTTCATCTCGGCCTCGCCGACCATCTTCTGTATGTCGAAGTATCCTGCGAAGATCTCCTCAGGATATGACCCGAGAGCGGTCACCGACGCAGGAAGGCTGTCCCAATGGCCGTTGACCATCAGCTTTTTGTCGGGCTTCAAGGCGCCTTCGATATTGGAGCCTAGATATCCCGGAATCATCAATGACCGTCCCATGCAAACCAGTTTGGTGAATGGAGCTCCGAGGGCAAGTGCCTTGAAGATGTGATCTTCGCGTGCGAGCCCACCGGCAAATGCCAGGTCGACGACATCCTCTCCCTGGTCGGCCAGTATCTTGGCGTATTCGTAACTCTTCGAATGGAGGAACAGCGACGGGACGCCCCACGCCTCCATCATGTTCCAAGGACTCATGCCGGTACCGCCGCCGGAACCGTCGATAGTAAGCAGGTCGAGTTTTGCCTTGGTAGCGTATTTGATCGACATGGCCAGGGCTTCCATCCCGTAGGAACCGGTCTTGAGGGTAACCCTCTTGTATCCCAGCTTTCGAAGGTGTCCGACCGCATCCATGAACGCGGCTTCCACCTGATCGGGACCGGAGAGATCGGTATATCCGAGTCTACTGTGACGGGCGAACGACTTGATGGCATGCCGCTTGAACGCCTCCTGAACCTCGGGGATGGTAGGATCGGGATCCACCACATAGCCGCGCTCCTTCAGGAAGAGGGCGTAGTCGAGGTCTTCGACCTGGATCTCACCGCCGATATCCTTCGCCCCCTGTCCCCACTTCAGTTCGAGGATGACCTTGTCGCCATACTTGTCTATGACATATTCGGCGACGCCGTTTCTGGTGTCTTCGACATTCATCTGCACGATGATCGCACCATACCCGTCATAATACCGGAGATAGGTCTCGATACGTCGATCGAGCTCGGGGGCCTTCTCTATCTTTCCATTCTTGATGACGGCCTGCTTGTCGATACCGACGACATTCTCTCCGACCACGATGGGGAAGCCCACCAGGGCGGCGCCGATGGAGAAGGAATCCCAATACCGAGCGGCGATGAAGGTGGACCCCAGCGCTCCGGTCATCACCGGCACCCGTGCCTTGGTCTTCACCTCTTTCCCGAACTCAGTTTCCACCGAGACGTTCGGGAAGATACAGTCGTCCGCACTATTACTCAGTCCCGGAGCCTGTCCTCCGGATCCGTACACATACCCTTGAATACGGAGTGCATCGTAGGCGACTCCTAAATGGGTCACGTTTGAGCTGCCCGCCGTGATCCAGCCGTAGTCACGGGGATACAGCAGCTTCCGCCCCAGCATACTCGAGAGCCATGTCTCACACTTGCCCTTGCAATCTGCCCGACAAAGCGTACACAGACCTGATTCACACGGATTGCCGCGGTTCACCGTGCCCAACGCATCATTCGTCTTCGGATACTGAACCATTGGTTCCTCCTCGTTCCTCTTTGTTTTTTCGTGGGTTTGCGTCAAGAATCGAGATTACATGGCAACAAATTACCGGCAATCTATTGCCGGCAACGGATTGCCACAAGACACAGTAGCATTGCTGTCATAGGTTGTCAAGAAAAAGGTTTGTAAAACGCGTCCTTTCTCTGTAGCGGTCGAGATTCAATCTTTCTATACTATGAACTATGTTTCCAATATTCCGTTCTCTTACTACGAAAATTACAGCACTGCTGGGCGCAATAGGCAGTATCATCGCGGTGGTCCTAACGATCGGTATCTCTTTAGGAATCGAGAGGGCGCTGATCGTCGAAGCATCCGGGAAGGCCGTGGAGAGCAGTCGAACTCTTGCAGAAACCCTGGCGCCGATCCTCCATAGCGAAGCGGGGGTGGATAGTACAACCTCAATCGATGATACGGTCACCTCTTTTCTCTCAGGGAGAGAGAAAATCATCGGGTTCGGGGTCTTCGATGCGGACGGGCGATGCAGATACAAGGCGACTCCTCCAGATATCGATCCATTCCCACAAAGCCTCCAGAAGATCCCGCCCGAACGAATCCTACCCATTCCCCGGCAAACGGGTACGAGTAGTAACTTCATCTATTCCATACCAACACCCATCAAGCAGGGACCGGATAGAGTCGGAACGTTACTCACCCTCGTTTATCTCGAAGAGGTCCACGATCGAATCTATATAATCCGCGCATATATGGGAATTATGACGGTAGGAATGCTGCTGGCGTTCATCCCCTTTCAGTTGCTCGCAATTCGAAGAACCGTGATAAACCGACTCCGTCTACTGGAACAGGCAACCGGAAGGATAATCGCCGGCGAGAGATCACTCAGGATCCACATCGACGGCAAGGACGAAATATCACGAGTGACATCGCATATCAATAGAATGACCGACTCTCTCAATGTTCTCATCGACTCTATCGAAGTAGAAAGAGATTTCCTCGACGCCACGATTCAGGCCCTCGAAGAGGGCTTGTGTGCCATGGATTTAATGGGAACCGTACTGATGGCCAACAGGAGTTTGTGCGACCTGATCGGTACGACGATACCCGAACTGATTGGTACCGAGATCGATTCGATGCTCAATATCTATCGTACCAACAGGAGCGGAGAGTGGGAAAAGATCCTCCTTACATCCCTTGCCCATGACATGACCGAGAGTGATGTCGTCTCCATCGACGGGTGGCTACGAGCACAGAACAGGCCCGATATGCCCGTACGGGTCTCGATCAAAAGCCGCACGAGCCGGCCGGAAGAGGGAGAGTATATCGTCCTCCTAAGAGATATCTCGAATGAAAAGTCTGCAGAGGCACTCAGATACGAGTGGGAGAGTTTCATCCGCCATGAGATTAAAAATCCGCTGAACGCAATCGTCGGATTCACCGGCATGCTTGCCGATCCCGAAGACTCCATGAGCCCGGAGGAACAGTCCGAAATCATCCAGGTGGTGAGACACAGCGCACTGACGCTCAACGCAATCGTCGAGATGACCAGGGAAATCCAGGCGTACGAGGAGGGCCGAATCACGATCCACAAGGAGGAGATCGATCTGGTGGAGACCGTGAACGCCGCCGTCGAAGAGAGTAAACACGCCATTCGGTCGGCACATGCGGCGAAGGCGAGTGCCGGACTCATCTCCGTGGACCACGAATACCAGTATACGCTCCGTGTTGAAGAGGGGATCGAATCGAGGGTACCCCATGATTCGGGGAAGATGCAGAGGGTTCTCAAGAATCTGATCTACAACGCCTGGGAGCATGACCCGGACAGGATTGTCATCTCGATCTCCGCAGATACGGCAGATTATGTGGATATCAGCGTGACCAACGGCGGTGACCCGATTCCTCCGGAACGTCTCCTGACGATCTTCGAAAAATACAACACCACCAAGTCTGAACATGGGGGCACCGGACTGGGCACAACCATCGCGAAGATTTTCACGGAGGCGCACGGTGGATACCTGACGGTACAATCGAATGAGACCGACGGCACCACGTTCACCATACACCTGCCGCGCTGAGAGTGTGCCGGCGGAGCGATCCTTCACCTCTATGCTTCAGGTTTCCGATTTATCGCTGTGTGGCTGTGCATGATTTCGCTGCATGAAATCGGCAGGAAGAATCTCAGATGAACGAACTTGCCCTCTCATCCAGTTCCGTGTAGGGAAACAAGCGGTCGAAATCTAACAACCCGGAAAGTGCCTTGGAGCGAACCTTCATGCCGTGTTCCTCGAGTATCGCCACCGGGTTGAGTCCCCCTATGATGATAGCCCCGACGTTTCCCCAACTCACCGGTACCTCCATCAGCGGCTGACCGGGCATGCCGATCTCCATGATACATCCCAACCCGATAGTGCGCATCTCGTCTTCAATCTCCTCGACGAGCTCTTTCGCCTCGGCAGGAAATTCGCGGAAACTCGCGCCGATCAAGCCGCTTCCGGTCGCGGTCGCCCCCGAATAGTCGGTCATGCCGCTACGGATGAAAATCTCCAAGGGATCGAGACTCGTTCCATCATACTTGATGATGGCCACGAATCTCGTAGGTTCCCTATCCTGAAGCTCCAGCAGGCCGCCGAATCGAGAGTGGATCGGAACCCCCTGAGAGAGAAGTATTCCGTTCACGGTAATGGAGCAGACGGTCCCGATGCCGACCCAGCCCTCAGGGACCATCATATCGCCGACATATTCACCCGGAGAAAGTAGGGTAATCATGGTACCCATGGCGTATCCCGCCTCGTACACACGATACATCAGTGGACAGGCCATCTTCAGCTGCGATCGTTCGATAAAACTGATGTTTACCACTACCTTTCCGGTATGAGTCTTCAGATCGAAATCCATGGCATAGGACATCTGATCGATCCGATCCGCTAGAAACCCTACGCGTTCGAAGGCCCGAGCGTTATCCACCTCATCCTTGCCTAATTCGGTGATGATCCGTCCCTGACGGTCCATATATCGAGTAAGGCCCTCCTGATCGAGATACTGGAGATGGAACCGGACCGTCCGTTCGCTGATATCGACACCCGACGTGTTGAGTATCTCAGTGATCTTCTGACTGCTCAAAGGGCCCCGCGAGGCTTGCAAAACTCTGAGGATTGCGAGACGCTTCTTCTCAACCCGATCCTTCATATAGATGCCTCGGTGGGAAGTAGGATTAGATGAACTGTAGGAATACTCCATGCTGGAAATTGTGTCAATTCAGACAGGTTTCATTGGATTAATGCGGAGAACGACCAGAAATTCTTTTAGAAGGCGGTATTGGATTAGCCGCACACCTTCTTCACGGCGGCCATGAGTTTGTCTGTGCTGAACGGCTTGACGATCCAACCGGTGGCACCGGCCGCCTTGCCACGTTCCATCATCGATTGCTGCGACTCGGTGGTGAGGACGAGTATGGGCACAAATTTCGTCTCTTGCCGTTCCCTGGCCTTCTCGATAAACCCGATGCCGTCCAGGTTCGGCATGTTGATATCCGTTATGATCAGGTCGACAGTGGAATCTTTCAACTGTTCGAGGCCATCCATGCCGTCAGACCCCTCGATGACTTCGTACCCGTTCTGTTCAAGGACAAAGGTGATACTCTGACGTATTGCTTTCGAGTCATCTACCACTAATACCGTCTTGCCCATACTATCTCCACCTTTACTCTCAATACTCCCGCAATACCGACGATATCACAATCAACGCACCATAACCGACGTGCATATTGCCGAGAGTACTCCCGAATGTCGCCTCAGGACTTCGTCAGTTGCCCGGCGTGTGCCGTAACTCCCAGGACACTTACCATGATTATACGATCTGCTCCCGGACATTTCAAATAAATTCGCGGAGAATTATCACGATACGACCCTCCATCGAGAAAGAATCACACCGTCACGGCAATCGATTGAGGAATCGGCAGATCGCGAGAACGTTGGTTTCAGAGGACCTCTTCCAGCTCCTGTATGGCGGTGAAACTCCGCATCTTCACGATAGCCTTATTCTGTATCTGCCGAACCCGCTCCCTGGTGATTCCGAGAATTTTCCCGATCTCTTCCAACGTGAGGGGACCTTCGCCGTGGAGACCGTATCGGTAGATGATGATAATACGTTCTCGTTCGCTGAGCAACTCCAACGTTTCATCGAGTATGTCACGCAGATTGGTATGAAATACACTCTCGAACGGTTCGCTGTAGTCATCACTGCAGATCAGATCTGAGAGACATGTAACGTTTTCATCGTCGACGGTGACGTCGAGGGATGCGGTTTCACCCGAATACTCCATGATCTTCTTGACCTTGTTATCCGGCATCTCCATAAAGTCCGCGATCTCCTTGCAGCTTGGGTCCCGTCCGAGTTCCTGGGTGAGATGCTTGGATACGGAGAAACATTTTCGAATCGAATTGAGAACATGGATGGGAATACGAATCGTACGGCCCTTGTCGGCGAGTGCCTTGATGACGGCCTGTTGAATCCACCAGGTACCATAGGTCGAAAACTTACAGCCCTTGGTGTAATCAAACCGCTCCACGGCTTCGATCAGACCGATATTGCCTTCATCGATGAGATCGAGAAAACTCAATCCCCTATGCTGAAATTTCTTTGCAATGGAAACCACCAACCGAAGATTTGACGTGATCATCCGTTGGCGGTCGGAGTCCAACACCACCTCGGCCGTATGCTTTTCATGAAGGTAATCGGCTCGGGAGATCTGCTCGTCTCGCATCATCTGGTCGAGTTCATCCAACACCAGCTTGTTCTTCATGATGCTCTGACCGATTTCCAGCTCCTCCTCCTTGGAGAGTAAAGGATAGGAGGAGATCTGCTTCAAATAGAGCGTCAGCGGATCTACTTCTACACCATCTTGTCTGTCGTTAATAATCTCGCTCTCACGGGTACCGGTTGTTTCCATTGCCATCCCTTCCGTTCTTCGATTTCACGACCGCAATACACCATGTCCTCGGCAATCGGCCGCAGCGTAACTATGATCGACGGAAGGGCAATATGCTATCGGGCATCTTTGAGACTTACACTGAGGTTTTTCCCTATGTCACCATAGGGGAATCCCCTATAGTTCCACGCGCCGGGTACATAGGCAATGCCTATCGATGTGTGATATTCATGAGGATGGAAGCGGTGAGCCCGACGGTATCGGCCGGTCAATTCGATTGAGAATCCAGGTAGGTTCGTACCGCATCGAATTCGTCGGAGATTTTTACCAGCATCTCTTGATGGTCGATGCTCTCTCCGCTACGAGCGGCCGTCTCCATCGTCAGGGCTAAGTCGGCGATAGAAGTCACACGAAGATTCGAAGACGCCCCTTTGAGCTTATGTGCCTCGGCTCGAATCTTCTCATTGTCTCCGCTTACGACCGCTCCCTTCAGCGCCTCCAAGAAGGTATCCTTGCTGTCCAATAACTCTTCAACGAGTTCGACAATCACATCTTCGGGAAGCCGCAGGGTTTGTGCAACCTCTTGAATATCTATCTTTCGTTCGCCCATGACACACCTCGACTCATAGCCGGCTCGATTCTCGAGCAACGAACCCCCCAGCCTACGGCATGAGAGAACCATTCCCATTCGTGGATTGGTATTGATGGCTATATCTCGTAGTATACGGTATGACTATAGGGTACCGACGGTACAAAGTAAAGTGTGTGATCGAACATATCGGGTGAACCACCGTCTGCGGCATCAACGACGCGGGATAGTTCAAACAGTTGGTCTGGTACCGATATACGCAAGGAGTGAGGCGATAGATGGATAGAAACATGAGGGTCGTCTCCGTTGACGACGAACGGATAAACCTGAGGCTCATCGAGGAGATGAGTAAGGAGCTTAAACTGGATGTGACCAGTTTCCTCAATCCGTTGGAAGCGCTGGAATATATTGAAAACAACGAGGTAGACATGGCCTTCGTCGACTACCTGATGCCCGATATGGATGGAATAGAATTCATACGCAACACGAGGATTCACAAGAGCGACATCCCCATCATCATGATAACGGCGGTTACCTCGGACAGCGAGTTGAAACTCAAGGCATTGAAGAGCGGAGCCACAGATTTCCTGAACAAGCCGTTGGATATCGGCGAATTCTCCGCACGCGTGAAAAATCTTTCGGATATGCGAACCGCTCAGTTGTTCTACAAGAACTGGGCCACCATGCTCGAAGATGAGGTCCGGAAGGCAACCGAAAACCTCAGACAGCGGGAATTCGAAACCCTCTCCGTACTCGGTAAGGCGGCCGAGTATAAAGATCCGGAAACGGGAAACCACATCATGCGTGTCGCTCACTACTCGAAAATACTGGCGAGAGCATCGGGGGAAGAATCGGACAAACAGGAGTTGATATTTCGAGCCGCACCCCTTCACGATGTAGGCAAGATCGCCATACCGGACCAGATCCTTCTCAAACCCGGGAGATTGACGGCCGAAGAGTTTCAGATCATGAAATCACATCCCACCAAGGGATTCGAGATCATCCAACGAACCAAGAGCCATTTTCTGGTCGCAGGTGCCCAGATAGCGCTCACCCACCACGAGAAGTACGACGGATCCGGCTATCCGGCAGGACTCTCCGGCGAGTCCATCCCGATATTCGGCCGGATCGTGGCGATTACGGATGTATTCGACGCGCTCACATCGGACCGTCCGTATAAGGACGCGTGGTCTTTCGAGAAGGCCGTAGGATACCTCTCCGATGAAAAAGACCGTCATTTTGACGGCCATCTCATAGATCACTTCCTCGAAAACCTCGAAGAGATTCGAACCATATATCATGATTACGCTGAGACGTAACCGGATGCGGTATCGGAGAGATTCGCCACCGCTATCCGTGATGAAGAGAAAACAGAAGAATCATTCGCCATTTTTTGAAATAGTAGTATATTATCGAAAAGGAGAAGTATTATGACTATCAACAGTAGGCCGTATCAAAAAGCAAACAGGAAGCGGCGTACCATGCCGAGATTCGCTACGTCGATCACCGTCTTGGCATTGCTCGTTACAGGCTGTTTCACCGGCTATTACAGCACGGACGGCGCGTCTCTCGAACAGTACCTCGAACCCGAAGATCTGCGTGAACTCACGGAAAACCCCGACTCGGAGATCTGGATTATCGATGTTCGACCGGCGAATGCATATATCGACGGGCATATACCGACGGCCTTGAGTTACCCCTCTTCCGACATCGAATCCATGCTCGAGGATTTCACGACCGATCAGTATCTTATCGTCTACTGCGAGACAGGCGGACGAGCTCAGAACGTCATCAAGCAGTTGGAGGAACATGGCTACACCAGGATGTTGAATTGGGGTGGATACACCCGCTGGCCATACGATCTGGTTTCCTCGGAGTGATCGAACATACCATACGGCCCACGTGCCCTATAGTCTGCGAGGGAGCACCGCAAGACCTGTATAATCGGTTACCCTGATCCGGGGTCTCGTTTTTTCCGGGAACGAATGCTTCGACCCTGATTCTTGGTGTGACGACCCTGCCGGCGGCGTGCCGACTTCGCGATGGACGCGTCCGAAACGAGGGCAGCCGGGGTATTCCCTATAAGGTCGGTCCTCCCCGCCGCCCGTAGGGCTTCTTCGACTCGGTTCCGGTTCGAAGCCCGGTTGAACTGCAACAGGGCACGCTGCATCGAACGCTCCTTGCCGGAACTGGGCACGTACACCGGACTGCCCCTCTCCGGATCGATTCCGGTGTAATACATGCACGTCGATAGTGTACTCGGAGTCGGATAGAACTCCTGGACCTGTTCCGGGACGAATCCAGACTTCTTCAGCTCCACGGCGAGATTGACGGCATCATCCAGGGTGGAACCTGGATGCGACGACATGTAGTAGGGCAACACATACTGCTCCAGACCAACCTTCCGGGAGGCCCTGATAAACTCCTCCCTGAAACGCCTATACATCGCACCGGCGGGTTTCCGCATCGCCTCCAAGACCGGCGAGGAACAATGTTCCGGTGCCACCTTGAGCTGGCCGCTGACGTGATATGCACAGATCTCCTCGAGTACCATCCTCCAGTTCGGGTCCGCCATGAGATAATCGAAGCGGATGCCCGAACGGATAAATACCTTCTTTACCCCCGGTATACTCCGTACCTTCCTCAGTAGAGAGAGGTATGCGGCATGATCCACCCGCAGGTTCGGACAGGGGCTCGGATAGAGGCAATGCCGGTGTCGGCACCAGTCGCCGGATTCCAGTTTGCTACAACCGTTGATACGGAAATTCGCGGTAGGTCCGCCGATGTCGTGGATGTAGCCCTTGAACCTCGGATCTGCGACTAGGGTCTGTGCCTCCTGTAATACCGACTCCTCGCTTCGGATGGAGAGCGTCTTTCCCTGATGCCACGAGAGTGCGCAGAAGGCGCATCCTCCGAAACAGCCCCTCACGTGGGTGATACTGAAGAGCACCTCCTCGAGGGCGGGCACTCCGCCTGACTCGTCGTATGCAGGGTGACAACGGCGCGTGTACGGAAACGCATACAGATTATCCATCCCGGCAGCGTCCAGCGGTGGGGACGGAGGATTACACACGACGAACCGGTCACTCGTAGGCTCCACCAACACAGTCACACTCGAAGGAGCCGACTCTCGATACCGGAGCAGATAACTCCGGATGAACGCCTCAGGATTGTCTGCCGTCTCCTCGTAGGAGGGCAGCAGGGCCGCCTCCTCAGGCATCCGGGAAGCGGCGTACACCGTTCCGCGGATATCCGTCAAACCACCGATATCCTCACCTCGAGCGAGTCGATGAGCTATCTCGAGGATGGCCGTTTCGGCCATCCCGTATACGAGTAGATCGGCCTTGGAGTCGATCAGAATCGATCGCCGGATCCGGTTTGACCAGATATCGAAGTGGCTGAGCCGCCTGAGAGACGCTTCGATGCCGCCGAGGATCACCGGCACACCGGTATAGGCCTGCCGTGCCCTGGAGGTGTACACGATGCTTGCCCTGTCCGGACGTCTTCCGGCCTCTCCACCCGGAGAATACACATCCGTACGGCGTCTCTTTCCACTCGCCGTATAGTGGTTCACCATTGAATCGAGACTCCCGGCGGTAATCATAAACGCGATACGAGGTCGTCCCAGTCTTCGAAAATCATCGACAGACCTCCATTCGGGCTGAGGAATGACGCCGACCCGGTACCCTTCCGATTCGAGCAGGCGTCCGATCAGGGCATGGCCAAAAGAAGGATGGTCGACATACGCATCACCGCTGATGATGATGAAATCACACGCGTCCCAGTCCCTCGATTCCATGCCTCGTCTGTCTATCGGCAGAAAGTATTCCATGATTACCCCAGTAAACCCCAAACTTAAGAAGAAATGTGGCACATTTGAAATATGGCGGTAGCCATATTTCGAATTGCTGAGTACCGTCGCATATCGTTGCATTTCTCGGACTTTTTTATTACGGTATATATCATATGCAGATATTAAAGAATGAGCGCCGCGATAGAATCCTCATTGCCGCCAAAGAGGAGTTCTTGAAGAACGGGTTCGACCATACTTCGGTCGCGTCCATCGCCCGTCGGGCGAACGTAGCCACGGGAAACATCTACGACTACTTCAAGAACAAGGACGAAATTCTCCAGGAGATCGTGTATCCCATCATCCAGAAGGTTGAGAAGGGATTCCGTATCCTCGAAGCCCGGGTCAGGAACAAAAAGACAAAACTCACCGATTATCGATGGATTCGTCGGGTGATCCATACAATTATCGTCCTGATTGACACGTATCGTGACGAAGTGGAAGTCCTGCTAATCAAATCATCCGACACCAGGATAGAGAACTTCAAATCCCGGTTCATGAAACGATATAACATCTTCTTTATGCGCTATCTGCAGCTCATCAAAGAGAAGTATCCGGACATGCACATGCCCTCCACGCTACTACTGAACAACTTGAACTCTCTCTATATTAGCCTCTTCTGGGAGGCCGTGGACCGGCGGATGTCCTACGAGGAGATGGAGGCATATGCGGACGAAATCACCACCTTCATCTGGTGTGGACTCCAGGCCGTCTTGCTGCACAGACTCCCGTCAACGCTCTCGAAACAAGACTGGGATGCCATTAACGGGACCTACCGCAAGCGGGACAGACGGAAGACGCGATTCAGCCTGACGACCATTCCCGATATGGTGCTGACCCGGGGCTCCTAAAGGCGAATACCGCGCCCTTCGACAACCGCAAGAGCCGCGTTAGAGACACCATCGATCTATACAATACCGCATTTTTTGGTATTAATCGGCTATTTCAGGATGCTGCGCTTGAATCCGTGAGTATCGAAACGCTTGATACACAGGTTGCAGGTATTGCAGTCGGTCTCGTAGCAGTTTCGGTGAACCCGCGAGGGATACTGTCGTCTGAATGCGCGTTGGTGTTTTTCCGAGCAGAAGATGTGGTGCTCCTGATATGCTCCGAACGCGACATAGTCCTCGAAGGGTCCCTGGTCATCGCCGGGCTCCCGGGCCTCGGAAAGCGAGTGATCGCACCAGCCGCAGATCCCCTCTTTGGTGCGGCGCACCACCTCGCGCACCTCTTCGAGCTCCTCCTCCTCCCAGATGTGATCGATCTTGACAACGCTGGCACGCATCACCTCCGAGACGACGACCCCGTTGCGGATACAGAGGAACTCGTCGCTGCCTCCCCTGTGGACATAATCACATAGAATTTTGTCACCATCCTTGAGATGGACATAACTACGTCCCTTGACCGGGATGTCACGCTTGAACCAGCCGCACGAGGGGCACACCACGGTGAATAAGAAGTTTTCGGTTCGGCTGTGACACATGGGGCAGCGGCCCTTCTCGATAATCATGATATTCCGCAGGTCCGTGCGGGTCGCCTTGTCTACCGCCTCCTTGACCTCTGTATCCGCCTTGGAGAGATTTCGCCTGTCGCCGATCACCGCGAGATCGGTCAGGTCTTCCATGAGCCTACCGTCGGTGGGGGTGTCTATCATCGACTGATCGCCGATTATCCTATCTTTTCCTTTCTTCTTCATTCCGTTCTCCTTCGAACGTTGTAAAGTTGAATTTGAGGCTGTACAACCGGTCATTATACTACGCCGGTATCACGTCACAGAGACTCTTGCTGCTCGTAGATGCGTCGATAGAAGCCTTCGGCCTGTTTCAAACGGTCGTGTGTGCCCATCTGAGTAATCCGACCCTCCTCCAGCACGATGATCAGATCACAGTCTCTCGCCGTAGCGATCCGCTGAGTTATGATGAAGCTGGTCCGGCCCTTCAGGACCCGGTTGAGCGTGGCCCGAATGCGAGTCTCCGTCTCGGCATCCAGCGCGCTGGTGGTGTCGTCAAGTAACAGGATCTCCGGGTCTGTAAGAAGGGCCGTCGAGAGTGCCAGCCGCTGTTTCTGACCGCCGGAGAGAGATACCCCGTTCCGGCCGACCTCCGTCTCGTATTTCACCGGCAGTGTCATGATGAACTCGTGCAGTTCCGCCTGCCGGGTTGCGTTCATGATCAGAGCAGGCGTCGCGTCGGGAGTACCGTAGACGATATTCTCAGCCACGGTACCGGAGAAGATGGCCGGTTCCTGCTGCACCATTCGTGCGTGTCTGCGTATCGAGGTAGGATCAGCGTCGCGCAAGTCGATGCCGTCGATCTTCACACTCCCGCCGTCGGGATCGTAGAACCTGCAGAGCAGCTGAAAAACCGTACTCTTTCCCGCACCGGAAGGCCCCATCAGCGCCACCTTCCATCCCGGTTGAATCCGGAAATTCGCGTTGTGCAGCGCCTCTGAATCCTGTCCGGGATACCGGAAGGTAACATTTTCGAACACAACCTCACCCGCTATCTCCTCCAGCGTTGTTCGGCCGGGAACGACCTCCTCCGGCTGATCGAGGAGATAGAAGACCCGGCCGATGACCACCAGAACGGCCTGTATGGAAGTCGCGATTACGGACAGCGACCGCACCTGAAGGAAGAGGTTCGGCAGGATATTGATGAAGACGACCACGTCACCCAGCGTCATGTCGCCCGATTGTATTTGAGTGACCCCGACATAGATGATCAGACCGGAGACGATGGCTGTAATCAGACCCGCGATGAGTCCCAACCCCTCCTGATATCTGATGATCCGCATGGCAAGACGGATCCAGTTGTTCATCCGCAGTGCGAAGGTGGAGCGCTCTCTCGGCTCCTGCGTGAAGGCCTTTACCACCTTGATGCCGGAAATTCGTTCCGCGGATATGGCGTACATGCTCGAGTTGATACGCCGGAGGGCGATGCTGGTCTCCTTGATGATCGGCCTGATCTTGATGAACAGCCAGGCATAGATCGGTAAAGAGACGAGTACGAAAAGCGAGAGCCGCCAATTCAGGAAGAAGATTATCACCAGGCCGAGAATGAGGCGAATCACGTTAGCGGACAGGTTCAATATATGCGTAGTGGCCCACTCTCTGATGACCTTGACGTCGTCCAGCACCCGGCTGACGATCTTGCCGGTCTCGTTCTTCTCGAAGAACCCCACATGCAGGGCGTTGAGCTTCTCGTAGAGCTGTTTCCGAAAGGTGAGGGTGATATCCTGACCAACACCGATGATAATCCAGCTCCTGATCCAGTGGCAGACGATGAAAATACCCCAGAGGCCGAAGAGGATACTCACATACCGGCGGAAGAGAGGCAGCTGTGTCGTAAACTGTTCAAAGGCCACCCCGCCTGCACCCACCATGAGCACTTCGTCAACCAGGAACTTGGATAAGATGGCCAACAGATAGGGATGCACACACCACACGAAGGTGATGAGAAAGGCAACGAATATCCGGATCCTGAATGGATGGAGATACCCGTGCCACAGACGCTTGAGATCGGAATCGACATCCCTGTCATAGACCTCCACATCCTCGGTCACCTTGGCGATGATCCGCTTGATCCGCTCCGCTCGAATCTCTGCGCTGGTCATACCGCGGCCTCGTTCTTGCCACGCAGCTCTTCGTAAAGCTGCCGATAGTGGCCGCCGGGGATCCGCATCAGTTCCGGATGGGTGCCCGTCTCGAGGATTTCCCCGTTGTCCATGACCACGATCATGTCCGAACTGGTGATGGTGGAGAGGCGGTGAGCGACGACGAAACTCGTTCGCCCCCGGAGCACCTTGTTCAGTGCCTTCTGAATCAGCGCCTCCGACTCGCTGTCAAGCGAGGAGGTAGCCTCATCCATGACGAGTATCAACGGATCCATGAGGATCGCCCTGGCGATACTGACCCGCTGCTTCTCTCCAACCGACAGCTTCACACCCTTGGTGCCGATCTTCGTATCAAATCCATCCGGCAGGCGCGTGGCCATCTCATAGATCTCCGCAACGCGAGCCGCCTCTTCGATTCTCTCTCTGGACATACGCTTGTCGCCGTAGGCGATATTCTCGGCCAGAGTACCGTCGAACACCACCGGATCCTGCAGGACCACGCCGAAGAGGCGCCGGAGGCTTTTCAGATCGACGGATCGGATCTCCTGGCCGTCGATCAGGATCTGCCCCTTCTGGATGTCCCAGTACCGCATCAATAGTGTGGTAAACGTGGTCTTGCCGCATCCGGTATGACCCACCAGGGCCACACTCATGCCGGGCTCCACATGCAGGGAGAGGTCTTGATAGAGCTGCACTCCGGGCACATAGGAGAATGTGACGTTTTTAAACTCGACCTCTCCCCGGGTGGCGCGAATGGGCTCCGCCCCGGGATGCGAGGTGATCTCCGGCTCCTGGTCGAGGATCTCCTGAATCCTCCGTACGGACACGAAGGTCTCCGTGAGTTGACCCGCCAGGTTGGTGAGCCGGATGGCGGGATTCAGGGCCATCCAAATGTAGCTGCCGATCGCAAGGATGTCCCCGTACTGCATCTCCCCCTTGAGGACGAAGTAGGCGCCCAAGGCCACGATCGTGGCCGACCCGATTCCCGCAATCGCATTACAGGCGGTTCCCAATGCGACGGAGTTCAGCCGGCTCAACCGAGCATGCTCGAGGCTCTCGGTGGTCCTGCCGAGAAAAACGTCATTCTCCCAGGGTTCTCTGTTATAGATCCTGACGTGCCGTACTCCGGCGGTGGTCTCCTCCAGTCGCTCGGAGATACGGTCGTAGATGAACCGGTAGGATTTTGACTCTGACCGGATACGCTTGGCGAAGACCCGGTACGCCAGGACGTACAGCACAAGCACAAGAACCAGGAGTCCGGCGAGCAGCGGCGAAAGCGTGAAGACGATACTCACCGAAAAGATGAACACGATGATATCGATGAGCATATTCACGGTCTCACCGGTGACCAGGTGCAGAAGCATGTTGACGTCGTCCATCAGCCGATTCACCAACATGCCCGACGAGTTCTCCTGATGGAAGGAGAGACCGAGTGCCAGGACCTTGCGGTAGATGGCCATCCGCATGTCACCGATAAAACGATACCCTGCAAGTCGCACGATCTGAATGTTCACGAATTGCACAAAAGAGGAAAGCACCGGCACCAGGATGATGGCCACAATGACCGGCACAACGAGGTCCCAGAGCTTCGGCTGAATGACATCGTTGATAAGGTAGCGCATGAGGAGAGGCGGCATGAGACTGAGGAAGGTGAAGACGGTCATGCCCATCAACCCCACTAGGAGTCTGCGTGCATGGGGCTTTAGATACGGTAGTAGTTTTTTAAGTGCATCCATCTTCGTCGATGTATTTCACGGGACTGTACACCCTTTCTTCTCATCGTGGCAAGGTCATAGATCGAAATAATTCCATCCTTTTACCAGAAACTCTCAGTGAATATTTTTTATCATAGTTTGTACTATTACCATCACAATGCGGGCGGTATTGAGAGATGGCCGATACTTGCTTGACACCTCGATGACCGGGGAGTACCCTGCGAGGAGAAGGAAGGTACCATGTTCCTGAGTCCACTTTTTATCTGGGGCCTGCTGGGAATCCTATTAATCGGCGCGGAGATGTTCGCACCCGGGTTTGTGATATTCTTCTTCGGCGCAGGCGCCGTGCTGACCGGAATACTTTCGGCCCTCATTCCCGGGTTGGAGTCAAGTTGGGGGCTCCAAGCCCTGATCTGGCTTGGTTCCTCAATACTCTCCCTCTCCTTTCTGCGCAAGCGGTTCGCACATATCTTCCGAGGCACCATCCTCAACAACACGGAGATTCCCCCGGAGATCGGCGGTTCGGCGGTGGTCGTAGAGCGCATCACCCCCGACGAACCGGGTCGGATAAAATTTCAGGGTACCACCTGGAAGGCGATAAGTTACACCGAAATCATAGAACCCGGCGAACCGGTAGACATCCTGGACAAGGAAAACCTGACCTACATCGTTGCGAAATCTATTCTGAATCTGGACTTGTAACCGATACCCGCGGGTCCGCCGCGGTCGGAAATAGTATCACGCAAGCATCTTTGCGGAAGGAGTATGAGTATGGGCGTCGTATTCGCGTACGTTGCGGCGATCCTCGGCCTGATTTTTTTCTTCAAGCTGATAAGGATCGTGCCGGAACAGGAATCATGGGTGGTTGAGCAGTTCGGAAAGTATAACAAATCTCTCGGGTCGGGTCTTCATCTTTTGGTGCCCTTCGTGCAGCGTGTTGCGTACAAGCATACGCTGAAAGAGGAGGTCATCGACGTGGATCCCCAGATCTGTATCACCAACGATAACGTGCAGGTAATCGTGGACGGAATCCTCTACCTGCGGGTGATCGACCCGGAGAAGGCCAGCTACGGTATCGACAACTACCAGTACGCCACGGCCCAGCTGGCCAAGACCACCATGCGCTCTGAGATCGGCAAGCTCGAGCTGGATAACACCTTCTCCGAGCGGGACACCGTCAACAACTCCGTAGTCAAGGCGGTGGACGAGGCCTCGGACCCGTGGGGGATCAAGGTGACCCGCTACGAAATAAAGGACATCTCTCCTACACCTACCATCCAAGAGGCCATGGAACAGCAGATGCGGGCCGAACGGGAGAAACGGGCCGATATCTTATCCAGCGAGGGGGTGAAGGCCTCCCGCATCAACGTGTCCAAGGGGGAACGGCAGGAGGCGATCAACATCTCCGAGGGTTGGAAGCAGCAGCGAATCAACGAGTCCGACGGTCATGCGCGGGCCATCGAAATCATCGCCGAGGCCACGGCCGAAGGGATCCGCGAGATCGCCGAGGCAATGCAGTCCCCCCACGGCAAGACCGCCATGTCTCTCCGTATCGCCGAGCAGTACATCGAGCAGTTCGGCGAGATCATGCGGACCGCCGACACCGAGATCCTGCCCTTCGACATGGCCCAGATCAAGGGGCTGGCGGAGGTCGTCGGTCCGGCACTCCGGAGCGGCTCCGGACAAGGAGGTAGCGTATGAATCCCTTCCTGCCGTTACTCATCTTAGGCGGCGTGTTCGGCCTGATCATACTAATCTCGCTGCTCCGCAGCATCCGCATCGTTCCTGCTCGTACGGCCCTCGTCATCGAACGACTCGGGAAGTACACAAAGACCATCGAGGCTGGTTTCCATGTGCTGATCCCCTTTATCGACAAGGTGAAATACAAGCACAATCTGAAAGAGGTGGCCGTCGACGTTCCCGCCCAGTCATGCTTCACCGCAGACAACGTGCAGGTCAACGTGGACGGCGTGCTCTATATGCAGGTGATGGATCCCCGGCGTGCCAGCTACGGCATCAAGGATTACATGTACGCCACGATCCAGTTGGCCCAGACCACCATGCGCTCGGTGATCGGCAAACTCGAACTGGACCGCACCTTCGAGGAGCGGGAAGCCATCAACGGTGAAGTGGTGAAGAGCGTAGACGAGGCTTCCGACCCCTGGGGCGTCAGGGTCTCGCGATATGAGATCCAGAACATCACCGTTCCCGACGCGATCCTGCAGGCCATGGAGAGCCAGATGAAAGCCGAGCGGGAGCGCAGGGCCCTGATTGCCCGTTCCCTCGGCGAGATGGAATCAAAGATCAACTACTCACAGGCCAGCCAGGAGGAGGCCGTCAATAAGAGCGAAGGAGAGAAACAGCGCCGTATCAACGAGGCGGAAGGCCGGGCCAGAGAGATCTTGACCGTAGCCAGGGCCACCGCCAACGGCATTCGCAAGATCTCCGAATCTCTCGAAACCGCCGGCGGGGAGGACGCGGTGGCGCTGCGTATCTCCGAAGCCTATATTAGCCAACTCTCGAATCTCTCCAAAAAGGGCACAAAGGTAGTCCTCCCCATGGACCTGGCCGACATGCAATCGGTAATGGCCACGGTGAAGCGGATGATCGAGAGCGGAGAGACTCCAGATAAATAGGGGATAGGTGGCACCGCAAAAAACTGTGTATTTGGATGTCATGCACAGTATATCCACCGGACAATCACATGGGAGCAGCCGACCCGCTCCCATGTGGTATTCATTCGCTCCATTACTATCGAATCAAACAAGGAACTGATGCGCCCCGGCTCAGAACCCCGGCAGCTTAAACTTCAGGGTAACCTCACCGGTATCTCTGTCTATCTCGATCTTCCGGTTCTCGGTGTCATCCGGATCACCGAGAGCCTGGCCGGTGGTCATGCGTGAGAGCGAATCCAGGAACGCCAGCCCCTGGTTGAGAACCGTCTCGAGCTGTTCGGGAGCCACGCTGCCGGACGATGTCCCCCGGTTCTCGGGTTCGGCGTCTCCGGAACTACCGTCGTTCGATGATTTATCCCGTTCCGCGACCGGGCCCTCATCATCCCCGAACTCCTCCGACTCGAGGTCGATCTCCGTCTCCCGCTCCGCCAAGGCCTGCGGATTGAGGAAGTGCGGAGTATCTTCATCCAGCTCGGGGCCGGGCACCTCCTCCGGTCTCACATCCACCGGCTCGCCGTCGAACATCTTCCGTAACTGATCCACAAATTTCGCCTTGCTCTCCCGGCTGAAATCGACCTCGTCCCCGCCTTCGCCCTCCAGCACCACATCGAAGAGCTCCTGCTTGAGCTCCACGGCGGCGTACACCCGCTCCTCGATGGAGTTCTTGGTGACCAGGTTGATCACGTCGATCTTGGCACTCTTCTGGCCGATCCTGGCCACCCGGCCGATCCGCTGGTTGAGCTTGGCCGGGTTCCACGGCAGCTCGAAGTTGATAACGCAGTCGGCGTTCTGCAAGTTGAGCCCCACCCCGCCGGCGTCGGTGGAGAGGAACACCATACACTCGGGGTTTTCATGGAACTCCTCCACCAGAATCTGCCGCTTGGATACCGGAACCTTGCCGGTGAACTCGACGAATCCGATTCCCATCTCGGATAACACCTTGCCGATGAGATAGGTCATGGTGGTCCACTCGGAGAAGATGATCACCTTGCGGCCGTTGTCCACCACCAACTCATTCAGAATCGACACGAGTTCCGCCAGCTTGGGGGAGATGTTGGTCTGCTTGTCGATCAGGTAGGTGGAGTCGCACACCATGCGCATGCAAAGAAGCATCATCTGGATACGCTTCATGTCGATGGGAGTGATGACCTTCTTATTGAGTATCGCCAGGAGTGAATACATGTACCCCTGATGGATCTCCTCCTGCTCATCGGTGAGAGGCATAAAGTAATCGTGCGGGACCTGGTCGGGCAGGCTGTCGATCACCTCGGCCCGTCGGCGGCGCAGTATCAGCCCCCCTAGTTTTTTGTGTACCGTCTTGAGGTTGCGATACCCCTGCACCTTGTTCTTTCGATCCAGATTAAAATGATTGGCCGCGAAAGCCCACAACGGCGTCAACAGGTCGGGATCACAAAATTGGACGATGCTGTAGACGTCTTCCAGTTTATTTTCCAGGGGTGTCCCGGTGAGGATGATCACGTGCTCCCTGGGCAGCGACATCAGTGCCTTGTGGGTCTTGGTCTCGAAGTTCTTTATCCGCTGCGCTTCGTCCAGGACGATGAGTTCCGGACCCCATTCCCTGATGGCCAGGATATCCCGCAGCACGGCCTCGTAGTTGGTGATCTTGATGAAGGCCTGCTCCTCCCGATATTGGGCGTACCGTTTTTTCCGCGGTCCCGCCACCACGAAGGCCGTCTCATCGGTGAACTTCTCGATCTCCCGTTTCCACTGTTCCTTCACGGAAGAGGGGCAGATCACCAGCACCTTGGAGAAGCCGAAGATCCGCTTCTTCATCTGTGCCGCACCGATCGCCTGTACGGTCTTCCCGAGACCCATCTCGTCGGCGATGATGGACGCCCGCTTGAATGCGGCGAACTCCACCCCGGTCTTCTGATATGGATAGAGCTCCGTCTTCAGGATCGAAAAATCGACCGCGTGTTTCTTGCGCAACTTGTCGATCTCGCGTTCATACAGGATGCGTTCGAGCCGGTCCAGGAGATACTCGTCGAACACGATGCCGTCATCCTCGCCGCTCTTCAGATAGAGTTTGTACAGCCGGTTGATGCTCGTACGAGTGTAGAGCCCCTTCTCGTTGAAGAGCTCTCCGATCTCCGACTCCAGCTCTGGGTTCGCAATCTCCTCGTAATAACATGCCGGCTTCTCCTGCCGGGAGTTCCAGGTAATGTGGATAAACGGAAACACCTCCGACTCGTCCGTGTCGGAGGATTTCTTCCCGTTTCCAAGTTCGTGCAAGGTAAAGATGAGGTGCTTGCAGGTTTCGAGATGGTTGGTGGCGAAATCGGGACAGTCGCAGTGGCCCCGGCCCTCTGCTGGTTGGTAGACGGTCACGGTGTAGGTCTTTCCGCCGGCGGTCTTCACCGCATGGCGGCCCTTCCGGGTCTCTCCGGAGAAGAGTTCAAGCTCCTCTCGTGCCGCTCGTTCCCTCCGTGACTTCAGGGCCGTCTCGCGGATCTCCTCTGGAGTCAGGTATTTATCCGGCGGAGCGCCGTCCTTCTCGATCTTGTCCGCGACCTTCCGCTTTCTCGTCATGCGCCGTTCGATGTCGAGACAGGCGGCCACCACGTGTTTGCATCCCTTGCGAAGGTAGGGGCAGGTGCATTTGGTAGAGACCGGGAATTCCGATGGTTTCCCACCATTACCGCCCTTCTTTTCCCCAACGTCCTCTTCTCCATCATCCTTCACTACCACGGACACCTCGTAGTCGCCGTAATTCCCGTCGAAGGTGTACGAATAGGTTCCGGCTTCCTCGTCGGAGTCGGTGAGGGTGTAGTTGCCGAGGAGGAACAGATTCTCTCCCCGGCTGAAGATCACCTCGGATTCGGCGATCTGACTCTTGATGATCTCATGTGTCAATTCGGGCATGTGGCACTCCTACAATGAGCAGGTATAATGGAATGTGCAAGTGAAGAATCACCATACGGGATATCACGTTACTGAACAAGGGTGTTACATACAGCGTTGACAGCGCTCCTTCTTGACCGGATAATATCACTTTGGAGCGTAATATGAGACCCCTGCCCATCGGCATCCAGACGTTAAAGAAGATCATCGAAAACGACATGGTGTATATCGACAAGACGCCGATGGCCTACGAGTTGGCGAAATTGCCCGGTCGATATTTCCTCTCGAGGCCCCGTCGTTTCGGTAAGAGTCTGTTTCTCGACACATTGAAGGAGACTTTCGAGGGAAACGGAGAACTCTTTCGGGATCTTTACATGTACGACAAGTGGGACTGGAAGCGCAAATTTCCGGTGATAAAACTCGACTTCGCCGGAGGCGGCATTCGATCTACGAGCCTACTCGATATCTACGTAAAAAACATGCTCGAAGAGAACGCCGCGCGGCTCGGGGTACCACTCATCGGCGCAGACAATCCCATCGGACTCATCTTGGAGAACCTGATACGAGATACGTCGGAAAAAATTAAAGAAAACACAGTCGTCCTGGTCGACGAATATGATAAACCGATCCTAGATAATATAGACGACATTCCTCGGGCACAGGAGATCAAAGAAGCGTTAAAGGATCTCTATTCCGCATTCAAGAAGCAGGATGCGAATCTACAATTCGTCTTTCTCACCGGCGTCAGCAAATTCAGTAAGGTCAGTGTTTTCAGCGGGATGAACAATCTGACCGATTTGACCCTCCACCGGCGGTTTGCGACGGTATGCGGCTACACGCAACACGACCTGGAGACAGCATTCGCCCAGCACCTGCATGGAGTCGACCGGGACGAACTGCGGAACTGGTACAACGGGTATCGATTTCTGGGCGAGGCGGTCTATAATCCCTACGATATTCTCCTCTTCCTGCAGGGCGACCGGGTGTTCCGTAACTACTGGTTTGAAACCGGAACGCCATCTTTTTTGGTGAAACTCATTCAGTCTCACGAGTATTTTCTGCCGGATCTTGATTCTCCGGAGGTAGGCGAAGAGCTGCTCGGATCATTCGAGTTGGAATCCATCGAACCGATTACACTGCTATTCCAGAGCGGATATCTCACTATCAAAGAAAGCCGAACCGTCATGGACCGGCAAGTATATCGACTCGAGTTCCCCAACAGGGAGGTGAAGACCGCATTCAACGAATACCTGATACAAGGCTACGCGGGAATTTCTCGGGAAAAACTGCAGTACGAACAAAGTACCTACGATGCGCTCATCCGGGCGGACCTGTCGCTTCTGGAATCCACCATTCGAAGGTTGTTTGCATCGATCCCGTATCGAAATTTCACACATTTCGACAGGTCGAATTTCGAAGGATACTACGCTTCGGTGCTGTATGCCTTCTTCGCCGCGGTGAATTGCGAGATCGTCCCCGAAGACATCACCAACCACGGTCAGGCGGACATGACGATCAAGATAGGCGATACTGTCTACGTGATGGAAATCAAGGTGACGGCGGAGACCGAATCGCCCGACAATCCGGCTTTACGCCAGGTGAAGGTACGCAACTACGCCCAGAAATATGTCGGAGCACCAGGCAGCCGGGTATTCGAGGTTGGCATGATCTTCAGCAGTAAAGAGCGCAACTTGATCGAATTCGGGTGGGAGCAGAGGTTTCCGTAGCCCGATTTTGATCCGCGAGAATACTACCGATACACATCCCGGTGATGGGATATTCGTACAACAAGCACTACGAGTTCCACAGTGCACATTCCAAATCGGGTAGCTACTGCTACATTTGAGAATTGCTATGTACCAAGACAATTCAAAATTTATGGATTTTTTGGAAGAAACGTAGTGTCGGCACGGTGATGAATTGGCGCGATTTTTGCACAAAGATCGTAGCGATTTATATACAACCGTGACAGAGGAATCATAAAGTAATAGCTGTTGCTATGACTCACTGCTTATTCATTATCTATTAATCCTGTCTTTATATACTTTTTCAATAATTCATATATATCTTTTTTATCGCCTTCTTTTCTTATTCCAACAGCAATAACAATCACTACTATATCTTCATCAAACACTTTATAGATAATTCTATATCTCTGTCCTGCAGCTCGTATCGATCTAAGTTCTCGTAACGGGCCTTTTAGCGGCTTACCCAACAATTTTGGTTCTTTCATCAATGATTCGATTTTTTTTATTATTAGATTACGCGTATTTCGGTCAATTTTATTAAGGTTCTCAGTAGCAATTTTGGTTAATTTTATTTTATACATTCTTACTTTTCTTGAATTCATCTAGATCAATCAACTCATTATTATTCATCTGCTGAATCCCTTTTTTAAGTTCTGTAAAGGATTCTTCATCAGAGAGTATTTCCAGTGTCTCCGCAATACTTTCGTATGTGTCCCACCTAAGTAAAGCGAATACTTCTTTTCCATGATTGGTTACTGATATAGTATCTT
>CAZAKE010000001.1:0-92357 GCA_964485495.1 uncultured Spirochaetales bacterium | reverse complement strand
ATGTCAATGTTCGGCAGCAGTACTGTTTGCAGCAGTTCGAAAAGTAAGTAGAAAGTAAGACGTTTATCAGTTCCTTTTCTGCGATATCGACTTCGTTCCTCGTCGAATCGCTTCGAAAAGGCATCCTATATAGAGAGATCATGCAATTCCAAATGTAGCTACTGCTACATTTGGAATTGCTTTACTGTTTGGTTGACCTGCCCACCGGGCGACGGTAAAATGATCTCATGGCTGTGTATACCCTTGAAAACACGATAATGGAGTACGACTGGGGCGATCCCGACCAAATTCCGCAGCTCCTCGGTGTCCCGAATCCCGAGCGAACGCCGAAGGCGGAACTGTGGATGGGAGCCCATCCCTCCGCGCCGTCCAAGATTGTCGAGTTGTCGGGAAGGCCTCTCGACGAGGCAATCCGTGACGATCCGGGCGCATTTCTGGGCGCCGCCGCCGCCGACCGGCATGATACTACACTGCCCTTCCTGTTCAAGGTGCTGGCCGCGGGAAAACCACTCTCGATTCAGACCCATCCCGACAAGAAGCAGGCGGAGGCTGGATTCAGACGGGAGAATGAGGCCGGAATCCCCCTCGATGCCCCACAGCGGAACTACAAGGACTCGAACCACAAACCGGAGATCATCTGTGCGTTGACTCCGTTCTGGGCCCTTCGAGGCTTTCGCCCCCCCGAGGAGATGTGGAATCTCCTCTCTCCGGTGGCGGAGGGTGTTGTCGCCGAGGCACTGGCTGCGCTGGAGGATTCGAAGAACGAGGCCGGAATCCGCGGGTTCTTCCAACGCTTTCTCTCCGCGGATTCGGGTTCCTTGGGCGAAGGGGTGACTGCCACGGTTGATCGTATTCGGCGTGGCGGGTCGGCGGCGGGCATGCCCCAAGATGAGATCCGCTGGGTGGGAGAGCTTGCGGCCGCCTATCCGGGAGACTCGGGAGTGTTGTGTCCGTTGATTCTCAACCTGATCCGCCTGGAGCCCGGACAGGCCATGTACCTGCCGGCCGGGGAACTCCACGCGTACCTGCAGGGACTCGGGATGGAGCTCATGGCCAACTCCGACAACGTCCTGCGCGGCGGATTGACCGCCAAACACGTGGATGTTCCGGAACTGCTCCGGACGCTTCACTTCGAGGGCCGGAAGCCCGAAATCCTCCTTCCGGATGATCAAGCCTCCGGCGCGGCCGTGTACAGGATACCGACCGATGAGTTTTCTCTCTCCCGGATAACCCTCGCCGGCGGTTCGGCCTTCCGGGGCCGATCGGACCGGTCGCTGGAAATCATCTTGTGCTACGAGGGGACCTGCCTGATCAGCGCAGGCACGGCAGACATGGCGGCGCCGAGGAGGCTCGAGGCCGGTAAGGGCACGAGCCTCCTTCTTCCGGCTTCCTCCGGCGAGTATACCATTACCGGGCGGGGAACGCTGTATAAAGCCGCGGTGCCATGACAATATGGGTGGATGCGGATTCCTGCCCGGCCCGTGTGAGGGAAGTCATCTGCCGGGCCGCCGGGCGGACGGGAACCGAGGCGGTGTTCGTCGCCAATCGGATCATCCCGATCCCGAAGGGCCCGAGAATCGGTTCGGTGCGCACCGGCGCCGAGGAGGACGCCGCCGACAGATATATCGTCGACCATGCCGAGGCGGGAGATCTCGGCATCACCCGGGACATCCCCCTGGCGGCGTCTTTGCTCGAAACCGGTTGTGTCGTGCTGAATCCCCTCGGGATGGTGTTCGACGATGACTCGATACGCGAGCGGTTATCGATCCGCGAGGTGATGAAGGAGATGCGAAACGCCGGGATCGCGGCGGAAGGGGAGCGGAGCTTCGGCCCGAAACAGCTGAAGGCCTTCGCAGACGCCTTCGACCGCGAACTTAACGGCCTTCTCCGTAACGCTTCGGTAAGAGGGCGGAGCGGTGAGAAATACCGAAGAAATGATTGAAAAAACCTGACGAAGGTGTCATTATTCATGGTATGAAACGAACAAAATCGAGACTCATTCCGTATTCTCGGGGTGAAAACCGGGAAAAGATCTCCGACAGTGTGAGAAAGTACGGCCGAATCGCCGGCCGTCTGCTGCTCGTGTCGATGTTTGTCGTATCGGCGGGCTGTTCTATCAATAAGCTCGCTACCGACGCGCTTACCGATATGCTCGGTGGGCAGGGCGGCGGCGCCGATGTCTTCCTATCGGACGAGGATCCCGAGCTGATCGGTGACGCACTGCCCCTGGCTCTCAAGCTCTTCGAGGCGCTTCTCGCCTCGACGCCGGAGAACGTCGATCTTCTGCAGACCACCGGCAGCGGATTCATCTCCTACGCCAACGCCTTCATCCAGACTCCTGCGTCGATGCTGCCGGAGGAACAGTATAAGGAGAAGAACCGGCAGAACGCACGCGCCAAGAAGATGTATCTCCGCGGGCGGGACTACGTCCTGCAGGCCATCGAGGTCAAATATCCGGGATTTCTCGAATTAATGGAGGAGCAGCGCTTCGAGGAGGCCCTGGCGCCGATGCAGCCGGAGGATACGGGGCTGCTCTACTGGGCCGGCGCGGGATGGGCCGCCGCGATCGCCGTCGATGTCTTCGATACCAACCTGACCGTCACCTCCTCGAGTGCCATCGCCTTGATGGCAAAGGCCCTCGAGTTGGACGAGACGTACGGGGCCGGGTCGATCCATGATTTCTTCATCGCGATCTACGCGTCGATCCCCGAAAACATGATGTTCCGGTCACCGATGAAGTTTCCGGATGACGCCATGCGTCGGCTATTCGAGGAGTATTACGATAGGATGGGCGTCGACGCACAGACGGGCATGGACAAGGCGAAGTTTCATTTCGAGCGGGCTGTGGAACTCGCCGGAGACATCAAGGCGGGGCCCTACGTCTCCTACGCGACCTCCATAGCGATAAAAGAGGGCGATCACGAGGCTTTCATCAGATATCTCGAGACAGCTTTGGCCGTAGATGTCGGTAAGAGCCCTGAAAACCGGATGGTGAACGTGCTCGCACAGCAGAAAGCCCGGTGGCTCCTTGACCATATCGATGATTTTTTCCTTTTTTAGATCTGTACAATGAGAGTATATTGTGTAGAGTACGGTGATGGAATGTGGATTTCGTGCCACGGATGCCGTATGGTGTATGAAAATGTGAGGTGTGTATGAATGTAACGAAGAGGCTTCTCGTATTGCTCGTGATCTGTATCGTCGCCACCCAGACGGTATTCTCGATAACCTTCAAGATAGGGAGTCCCGCACCGGTGGGCACCCCCTGGGACAACGTGTTGAACGCCCTGGCCGCAGAGTGGCGTGAAATCTCCGACGGCAGAGTCAATCTGAAGATCTATGCCGGGAGTATCGCCGGTAGTGAGGAGGACATGCTCAGAAAGGTTCGTATCGGCCAACTCCAAGGCTGTGTACTCACCGGTGTCGGCCTGAACGCCATCAGCCAGGACGTGCTGATTCTCAGCATGCCCCTTCTCATCAGTACCTATGACGAGTACCGATATGTGATGGAAAAGATGCGGCCGGATTTCGACGAACGGTTCGAGGAGAGCGGGTTCACCTCGGTAGCATGGGCCATGGGTGGTTGGATCCACTTCTTCGCCAAGCAACCGGTGATCACACCGGATGATCTGAAGCATCAGAAGCTGTCGGTTTCCCCCTCCGAGGAAAATATGCAGCAGGCCTTTAAGGAGCTCGGGTTTCACGTGGTGCCTCTTCACATGAACGAGATCATGACGGCCCTGCAGACCGGGATGGTGGAGGCCTATTACGCCCCGCCGCTCTTGAGTGCGGCCTATCAATGGTTCGCCCTCACGAATCACATGTGCGACATGCGGGTTTCTCCGTTGGTGGGCAGCCTGGTATTCGGGAAGCGGTTCTGGGATCGTGTACCCGATGATTTGGAAGAGGAACTCATTGCCACCGCCAACAGGCTGATGGAGCCGCTCTACGACGAGATCATGGAACTCGATTCCAAGGCCATGAAGGTGATGCGGGAACACGGCTTGGTTACGCATCAGGTGGATGATGCCGCCCGCAAGGAGTGGCGGTCCATGTTTGAACAGGGGTACCGCGGACTCATGGGCAAATCATTTTCCAAGGAAATCTACGAGCAGCTCCAAGGACACTTGAATGACTACCGGGAGAGTCATGGCAACTAGGGCAGTAAGATTTATTCACAAATTCGAGAACAACTTCGCATCCGCAATTCTCATTCTGCTCGCGCTGTTGCCGGTTGGTGAGATCATTGCCCGGACCTTCTTCAAGACGGGGATACCCGCGTCGGCGACCTACACGGCACACCTGGTGCTCTGGATTACCTTCGTCGGCGGACTGATCACGTCACGTGAGGGGGCGCATCTCTCGCTCACCGTCGGCGTCGAGGCCTTGCGGGGCGTCGCCCAGAAGATGCTGCGCACGCTGAACAACACCATCTCGTCGGCCATGTGTGTGGCCTTCTTCTGGAGCGCGGTGTCCTTCATCCTGATCGGCTTCAACCATGACAACATGATCGGCTTTCTCCCCATCGTTTCCCTGACCATCATCATGCCGATCGGATATCTCGGCATGGCCATCCGTTTCATCTCGGATCCGAAACTTACCCGCCGGGGAGCGGTGATTGCGGCGTCCGGCCTTCTGATCGGAACCGTGCTGGCCATTCCGCCGATCATCAATATGGCCTACATGTACCTTCCCGAGGTACCAGTGTGGGTCGACTCGGTGAACGAGGTGTATTTTCTTTGGGCCGAACGACTCGGCGGCCCGCTCTTTTTCTTCCTGGCCGCGGCGGCATTCTTCGGGACGCCCCTGTTTATCGCCCTCGGCGGGATCGGATACGTGCTCTTCGCCGGTTCCTGGGGCGCCATGGAGGTGATCCCCAACGAGGCCTATACGATGTTAACCGGCTCGAGCATCGCGGCCATCCCCCTCTTCACCCTCACCGGTTTCGTTCTCTCGGAGAGTAAGGCCGGCGAACGCCTCGTGCGGTTCTTCCAGGCCCTCTTCGGGTGGATTCCCGGCGGGACGGCGGTGGTGGCGGTGCTGGTGTGTACGTTTTTCACCACGTTTACCGGAGCCTCCGGTGTGACGATCCTGGCACTCGGCGGTTTACTCTCATATGTGATGATCAACACGGGAAAATACAGCGAGCGGTTCACCCATGGCCTGTTGACCGCGTCCGGCAGCGTCGGGCTGCTGCTTCCTCCGAGTCTGCCCATCATCCTCTACGGGGTGGTGGCCGGAATCAGCATCCGTGACATGTTCATCGGGGGCATCATTCCCGGCATCATATTGGTGTTGATCCTCTCCTCCATGGGAGTGATTGTGGTACTGAAGCACAAGGATGGCACGGTTTCCACGAGTCTCCGGGCGATCCGTGATGCATTCTCCGAATCGATCTGGGAGATCCTGATGCCGGTGGTGATCCTGGCGGCGTATTTCTCAGGGTTGACCACTCTCACTGAGACCGGCGGTGTCGCCGTCGTATATGCCCTGATTATCGAAGTATTCGTCAAGCGGGACATACGCTTGAAGGAGATCCCGACGGTAATGCTGAAGAGCATTCCGATCGTCGGCGGGGTGTTGGTGATCCTGGCGGTAGCCCGGGGACTGTCCTACTATGTCATAGACGCCGAGATACCCATGCGACTCACCGCCTGGGTCGAGCAGTTTATCCACTCCAAGTACGTGTTCCTGATTCTGCTCAACTTTGCCCTGCTCGTGACCGGCTGTCTGATGGACATCTTTTCGGCCATAATGGTCGTGGTGCCGTTGATGATTCCCTTGGGACAACATTTCGGCATCGATCCGATTCATCTGGGGATAATCTTTCTGACAAACCTCAGCCTTGGGTATCTAACGCCGCCGGTGGGGATGAACCTCTTCCTGGCTTCCTACCGATTCAACAAGCCGTTGAACTATCTCTACCGAGCGGTCTTACCGTTTTTCGCGGTTCAATTGGTAGCAGTACTGCTCATCACGTACGTCCCCTGGCTTTCCACAGGCCTGGTCACCCTGCTGAAGTGAGAACAACCGTCGGAGATACGGTACCTGCTGAGAGTTCGATGATTTTCCGGAATCTCAGCCGGTGCGATTCCTCGGTTGCTAGAACTCCGCCGATCTCGGGGTCCGCGGAAAGGGGATTACGTCCCGGATATTCTGCATACCCGTCACATATTGGATGAGCCGTTCGAACCCCAGTCCGAACCCGGCATGCGGAACGGTGCCGTACTTCCGGAGGTCCAGATACCACCGGTACGCCGCCGGATCGAGGCCGCATGAGCGCATCCGCGTCTCGAGTTTGGCGTAATCGGATTCACGTTCGCTGCCCCCGATTATCTCCCCCAGCCTGGGGACCAGCACATCCATCCCGCGAACCGTGCGTCCGTCCTCGTTGAGCTTCATGTAGAACGCCTTGATCTCCATGGGATAGTCGGTGACGATGACCGGTTTCTTGTAGACCTCTTCCGTGAGGTACTTCTCGTGCTCCGACTGCAGGTCCCGGCCCCACCGGACGGGGAATTCGAACTCACGGCCGGAGGATGTCAGATGGTCGACGGCCTCGGTATAGGTGATTCGGGCGAATTCCGCCTCGATCACCTGCTGAAGCGTCTCGATGATCCCCTTGGCGACCCACGTATCGAAGAGCGCCATGTCTTCTTCACAGCTCTCCAAGACCGAGCGGAGGATGTGTTTCAGGAATGCCTCGGCGATGTCCATGTTGTCGGTGATGTCGCAGAAGGCCATCTCCGGTTCCACCATCCAGAACTCCGACAGGTGACGGGCCGTGTTCGAGTTTTCCGCCCGGAAGGTCGGGCCGAAGGTGTATACGTTCTTGAAGGCGGTGGCGTAGGCCTCCGCCTGGAGTTGGCCGGTGACGGTGAGGTAGGCCCGTTTTCCGAAGAAGTCCCGCGAGTAGTCGATTGTCCGGCTCTCGGACTTACCGGCGATCGTGTCTATCGGAAGCGTCGTGACCTGAAACATGTCGCCGGCCCCTTCGGCATCCACACAGGTGATGATCGGCGTGTGGATCCACAGGAAGCCCCTCTCCTGGAAGAACGAGTGGATCGCCATGCTCATTGCGTTTCGGATCCGCGCCACCGCCCCTATGGTGTTCGTCCTGGGCCGCAGGTGAGCGATCTCCCGGAGGAACTCGAAGGAGTGCCGTTTCTTCTGCAGCGGGTACTCCTCCGGTGATGCGCCGCCGAGGACCTCCAGCGACTCGCATCGGAGCTCCACGCTCTGCCCCTTGCCGGGTGATTCCACCAGGGTGCCCATGAGCCTGACCGACGCGCCGGTGACCGCCCGTTCCAGCGTATCCTCGTCTATGTCCCTATCCCGGTCGATGATCGCCTGCATATTTCTGAGGCAGGAACCGTCGCCGATCTCCAGGAATATCGTATTCTTCGAATCACGCTTCGTGCGTACCCAGCCCTCCACCGTGACCGTCTCGTCTTCCGGGGTCGTCTGTAGTACTTCTCTGATGTACATCGTCTCCTCCTGCCTTTTCATCTGGTACATATGAATACCACGATTCGACCGGAGATTTCAACGAGATACTATGATAGAGTACGCCTATGAACATCCAGATACTGGGCACCAAGAAGTGCAAGGAGACGCAGAAGGCGATTCGCTTCTTCAAGGAGCGGCGGATACCACACCACTTTCGCGACTTGAGGGTAAAACCGATTTCACCCGGTGAGCTCGAGAAGACTTCTCGTTCCGTTCCGGTGGAGGAGCTAATCGATGAGAACTCGGCATCCTACAAGAAGCGCGGATTTACCTATATGGAGTATGATCCCCTCGAGGAGATACTTGCGGACAACGGGCTCTTACGCACACCCATCGTGAGAAACGGCGATCAGGCTACCGCCGGATCCGATACGGACGCATGGACGGAGTGGATCCGGGAGGAGAAGTGATCAGGAGAAGATCATTCGATACTGAGTTGCTGCCCGAGTGATTGATACGAGTAGGCGCGGAGCTTGATCGCATCACGGCCTGCGTTCATATTCAGCGCCGCCGTTCTTCCTTCAGCCCGGCAAGATCGGTGATCCGATCAACCACTGCCTGATGTTCCGGACATCCCAGAACGGTATACGGATCGAGGGGGGGCTCCGCAGCTTCTCCGTTTCCGAGGAGTCCCCGTGAGTATTTTACCGACAAGATCCGTCGGATCGATTCATCGATCCGTTGCCGTGAGATCCGCCCGTCATACACCGCATGGAGCAATGCGTCGTAGGCTGCGTCGGCATCGACCGGCTTCAGAAGCATGTCGGCACCGGCGGTGAATGCGGCCACGGCCGCCTCGGCCGATGTCCAGTGGAGGGTGATCGCCTTCATCTCCAGGGCATCGGTGATTACGAGCTTCTTGTGGCCGATCTCCTGCCGCAGGATCTCCCCGAGTAGGTAAGGAGAGAACGTCGCGGGGGTCGAGGCTTCGGCGATCCTCGGCATGATGATGTGTGCGGTCATCACTCCGTCCGCCTCGGCGTCGATGCCGGCCTTGAATGGGGGGAACTCGATCGATCTCAGGCGATCGAGTCCATGAGGGACGATGGCGATGTCCAGATGTGTGTCGATCTGTGTGTCTCCGTGACCGGGAAAGTGTTTGAGTACCGCCGACACGTTTTCATCCTGCATGCCGGCGACGACTTCGGAGACCATTCGAGCTACCGTCTCAGGGTCCGATCCGTAGGAACGAACCCCGATGGCGGGATTGTCCTGATTCGTATTCACGTCGGCCACGGGCGCGAAATTGAGGTTGATGCCCAGTGAGCGTAGCTCTCTCCCGATCACCCTGCCGACTTGATATGCGAGTGCCGGATCGCCGGCCAGGCCGATGACGGCACTCGACGGGATTCTGGTAGCCGGTATCATCCCGCTGTCGTTTAGCCGGCTTACGGGTCCCCCCTCCTGATCGACGGCTATGAATAGGGGAATGCGGCTGATGGTCTGTACCCCTTCGATGAGACCTACCGCCTGGTCGATGGTTCGAAGGTTCCCTCCCATGAGGATGATCCCGCCGGGTTTGATACGCCGAATCACCTCCGTCGGGATATCGTCCCGTTCTACGGTTAGGCGGCTGGTCCCGGGAACCTTCAGCGCCAGAATGAACAGCTGCCCTACCTTCTCCTCGAGACTCATAGCGCCCACGATCCCATCGATGACGCCGGGCAATGCATTCGGTGCCTGTGGTTGCTCCCGGATTTCGACCTCGGCCGCCGGCTCCGCTTTGGCTCCGATCTTCGGAAGCGCGGGTAGGGTCGTATCGGGGGGTGGGCTGTCCCGTGTCTGCGACCTCGACTCGATCTCCGACGGTATCGCCTCGACCCTCTCTGATGAAGCCGTGGAGGGCGGTGGTGCGGATTCCTGCGAGGCCTCATGTTCCCGGACCGGGGGCCTTTCCGTTCCGGTATGTTCTTCGGCTCGGTCGGAGGCGCCCGGCGGATCGCTTGGACGGTCCTGCGGTCGAGAAACCTCCGGTGCCTGTTCCGGAGAGTCCGGAGAGATGAAATCTTCGACCAGCGGTGTGGTCTCTTCGACTCCTTCAGGACCCGTCGCACACGCGGTGAGAGGCATGAGAAGCATTGCGGCGAGAATCACGGGGAGAATCACCGTGAAACCCGCGGCACGATCCCGGGTCGCACTGTTCCCACGAGGCGTATATGCAATGGTGGTATCGTATCCAGTCTCCACGTTTCCATGGTCCGTAGCGATTGTTTCGGTCCGGATAACCCATAGAAGATCGGTCTTGCTCGGATGATCTTCCACCGGTCGGCCGGAACCATGATATCATACCATACCTGTCGGAGATTGTGGTGTCATAGTACGGTTAATTCTGCCGACCGAATATCGTGAATACAGCGGCTGAACCACAAGGCCCGGCACACTTGAATCTACTACGGCAGAAAATGTATACTGTGAAGCGTTTCTGTATATAAGAACGCATTGTGAGGAACTCGAAGGATGCGCCAAACCAGTGATCTGCGTATCGCAGGCATACAGCCTCTCATCTCTCCCGCCGACCTCAAGGAGCGGGTCCCCATCACGGAAAACTCGAGTCGCGTTGTCGTCGAAAGCCGGCAGATAATCGCCGACATTCTCGAACGCCGGGATCGGCGGATGCTGGCGATAGTCGGTCCCTGTTCCATCCACGATTCGGCGGCGGCGATCGAGTATGCACGGATGCTGTCGGACACGGCCCGGAGGATCGAAGAGCATATCTACGTGGTAATGCGGGTCTATTTCGAGAAGCCCCGTACCTCCGTCGGCTGGAAGGGGTTCATCACGGATCCATACCTGAACGATTCCGACGATATCGAGGACGGATTACGCTTGGCCCGAAAGCTTTTGCTCGATATCACCGGCATAGGGCTGCCCGCCGCCTCAGAGTTACTCGATCCCATCGTACCCCAGTATATCTCCGACCTGATTAGTTGGGCGGCCATCGGGGCCCGGACCACGGAAAGTCAGACCCACCGGGAGATGGCCAGCGGCCTGTCCATGCCGGTGGGATTCAAGAACGGGACCAGCGGGAACCTTCGACTCGCCGTCGACGCCATCCGCTCGAGCCGGCACCCCCATAGCTTCTTGGGGATAGACCAGGCCGGACAAACCTCTATCGTACGAACAACCGGAAATCCTCACTGCCATATGATTATGCGGGGGGGACGATCCGGACCGAATTATTACGAGGAGGACATCGAAGCGGCCGAAAGCATCATGGCGGAATCCGGCATCGATCCGGTCCTCTTGGTCGACTGCAGCCACGGTAATTCAGCCAAGAGCCACTCCCGCCAATTCCGGGTGCTGAAGTCTATCTTGGAACAGCGGATGGGGGAGCGTAAATCGATCGTCGGATTTATGATCGAGAGCAACTTGAACCCCGGCACTCAGTTACTCCCGGAAAATAGAGACGACCTGGAATACGGCGTGTCGATTACGGACCCCTGCGTCGGGTGGGACGAGACTCGTGAGATGCTGGAATACGCCTACCGAAGGTTGGAATGAGCCTATCGGACGAGGAGGATAACAGATGAAGAAGAAAGCGGCGGTGCTGTTGGCACCGGGATTCGAGGAAGTGGAGGCCGTGACCCCTATCGATTTCCTGCGTCGGGCCGGCGTCACGGTGACGGTACTCGGCGTCGGCGGTCGGGAGATCACCGGCAGCCGTGGAGTCACGATTCGCACCGATTCGACGGTAGAGCAGGCCGATGCCGGTTTTGATGCGGTGGTGGTTCCCGGAGGCATGCCGGGGGCCGAGAATGTGGCGGTCTCGGAGGAGAGTCTCGCACTCATCCGACGGGTGGCCGGCGCCGGCGGTCTCGTATGTGCGATCTGTGCGGCGCCGGCGGTGGTGTTGGCCGGTACAGGGCTGCTGAGCGGGAAACGGGCTACCTGTTACCCGGGTTTCGAGGAACGGTTCTCGCTCGGTGTGACCTTTTCGGAGGAGCGGGTCGTGGAGGACGGGAACTTCATCACCAGTCGCGGGCCCGGCACGGCGGCCGAGTTTGCCGTGGCGATCATTCGCCGACTCGTCGGAGACGAATCGGCCCGTGCAGTACATGAGGGAACACTACAGAAGCGATAGATACCGACCCGAAAATCGTGAACGGCGCGGCTTTCCAAAAAAACCATTTCGAAATAGCCTGGTATTGGTTCGAAATCGCAATCAGCGATACAATAATGAATTGCGATTCCTACCGCTATACGCGGATCACACCTCGCCGGGCATGCGTGCGAGAATTTTTTCCAGACCGGGCCGTTTTGCCAGATCCTTCTTTAACCCCCACATCCGCTCCTTGTTCACGTACGTGGGATCTTGGAAGGAGTAGGAGAAGTTGGTGTGCACGTCATAGGTATCGTTCACCAGGGCGAACGTGTCTTCGGTCATCACCAGCTCCTCGTCCGTCGGGATGACGTAGACCTTGACCTCCGAATCAACCGCCGAGATTTCGGTCTCCGCGTTTCGTGTCATCGAGGTCCAGTTCTTCTCCTTATCGACCTCGACACCGAGAATCTTCAGATCAGATGTGGCGAACTCCCGCACTACCGGACCCATCTCACCGACGCCGGCGGTAAAAACCAGGGCATCGACACGGCCGAGTGCGGCCGCGTATGACCCGATGTACTTCTTTATTCGATACGCTTCCATCTCGATTGCCAGCTGTGCACGCTCGTTACCGTCTTCGGCCGCAATTTCGATGTCGCGTCGGTCCACCCACCGTTCGGTGATGCCGAGGACCCCGCTCTTCTTGTTGAGAATATTCTCCATCTCCGAAGCCGCTACGCCCAGGCGATCCATCATATAATAGCCGATGGCGGGATCGTGGTCGCCGCTTCTAGTTCCCATAATCAACCCCTCCAACGGGGTCATTCCCATGGATGTATCGATGGACACGCCGTTTCGAACCGCGTTGATGCTCGAGCCGTTACCGATATGGGCGATGATGACGTTTGTCTCGAAGGGGCTCTTCCCGAGCAGTACCGCGGCGCGTTTTGCGGTATACAGGAAGGACGTGCCGTGGAATCCGTATCGGCGGACGCCATATTGTTCGTACCACGGGTAGGGGAGGGCGTAGAGGTAGGCCAACCGTTCCATCGTCTGGTGCCAGGCGGTATCCATGATCGCACAGTGGGGGATATCCGGTAGAACCTCTTGGGCGGATTCGATACCGGTGATGTTGGCGGGAAGGTGAAGGGGCGCCAGCTGAATCAGGGTTCGAAAACTGTCCATTGCTTCTTCGGTGATGATGGAGGATTTCTTGAAGGTCTCACCCCCGTGGACCACCCTGTGGCCGACGGCTCGGATCTTGTCCAGGCTGTCGATGGCTCCGTGGTCCGGATGGAGAATGGTCTCGATGATGAGCTGCATGGCTTCTTTATGGGTGGGACAGTCGTGCTCGAGGGCGTATTTATCTTTACCCTTGGCCGTATGTTTGATCTGCGAACCTTCGATTCCGATTCGCTCTACAATGCCCGTGGCGAGTACTTCTTTATGTTCCCAGTCGTATACCTGGTATTTCAGAGAAGAACTACCGCAATTCAATGTGAGAATAATCACCCAGACCCTCCTGTTGTGCAGCGAAATATGCGAATCATATTCTCATGAAACCCCGGAAAGTTCAAGCAGAATCTCTCCCCTGTCGCGAAGCGGTGTGAACGGATGGCGCTTACCCTTCAGTAGAGGAGGTGGTATGAAACATCGTCTCAGGAACTCGTGTCGGTTCCTGTCGGGGGTACTGTTCCTTTCGGTGGCGATCTGTGGGGCCGCGGAGGAATCTTGTTCCAAGATACCGTTCGGTATCACGGAGGAGTTCAAGACGGAGGGTTCCGTGAACGGAAAAATCCGTCTCGAATGGAATATCCCCGATGGTATCGGCCTTCGTGGAAGTGTGTCCGGACGCGGATTCGCTTTCATGTGGCGCACCTTCGGTGACGGAGGAGGAATCGAAGGGGGAACCGTCGGACTCTCTACCCCGATTGGGGTGGCCGGTACCCTCACGGCGGAGGGGCTGTACCGGGATCTCTGGCTGCCGGAACCGCAGGGAGGCTCGGATCCTCCCTGTCTCGACGCGTGTGAGTATCGAGTCGATCGGTCGGCCGAAAACACGACCCGGGTGGGCCTCTCGGTTCCGATGGTTCCCGGAATTGCCACGGCTTCCTTCGTACTCGATCCGGACGATTACGCCCTGGCAGGGATCCACGCGGACATACCGCTGTCGATTCTCGGCGAGTTGACGACCCTCTCCGCGATTTCGAGGATCTACGACACCGGTTCAGCCGGCGAATGGTTTCTCCCGGCCGGCGGATCCGTACCGGACGATCTCCTCTATCTCGGCGGGAGATGGCGTATCACCATCGAACCGTTTGACGTGGCGTGTATGGGCGTGTTTCAATCAGCATCGGATGCCCCGCCGGGTGGGTTCGTCGGCGGGTGTATGAAGCTCACCACGCCGGTATTCGTCGGGATGGTATACTGTGCGGGCGTGTCCGGCGGGTACCGTCTTCCTGACGGCGATCTTGGGCATACATCGGGACATTGGGTCGTGGCCTTCGAGTGCATTCCCCGAGCTCCCGTCTCTCCATACGTCCGATATGTCGGTCATCTCGACGGAAAACCGGTCTTGCCGGGGCTGCCGCGCCAACACTCCCATGCCTGGACCGTCGGTGCGACTCTCGAGTCTCGGCCGGTCACCGGACGTCTCGAGTATCTCGGCTCTCTGGAAACGGGCGCTCGGGGTGAAGTCGAGGTCGCACATGCCGTAGAAGCGAGGATCTCCTACTCCGGAAATCACTCCGGTGTAGCGGCCGAGTTCGCCTATACATGGACGAACATACGGGAGCCCGTCATCACCGTAAAAATCGAGGGGACCCTACGACTCGGTCCCTTCGAGCCCATCCTCGATCTGCGAATCGGACACACCGGCGGAATCGGTGACGGCGATTTTGTCGGAGGCGTGCGGAGGGCTGAACCCACCTGGTTTCTCGACGGAAGGGCGGGGTTGGAGGCGGAATTCGGGCCCTTCCGTGCGGGTATCCGCCTGGATCCGAGATCGCCGATCGTATTGGCTCCTGGAGAACCGGAGCGGCTCCATGTCGGGTTCTTCGACCTATTCGATCTCGCCCTATCGATGGCGATAGAGTCTGCGGATCCTCCGCGTCGGTGACCGGGTATCCCCTCCGTCGGGGTTCGGCTACGCCCACTCCCCGATCAGTCGTATCTCACGTTCCGGGACCCAACCGAGGGCGTTCGACATGGCCTTTTCCATCAACTCGATCAGCGTGAGTACGTCCCGGGCGGTGGCGGTGCCGGTGTTGATGATGATGTTGCCGTGATAGGGCGCGATCTGGGCCCCTCCCGACCGTGTACCCTTGAGTCCCAACTCGTCGATGATCCTGCCTGTTGGAGATCCAATCTCTCGGTCGTTCTTGAAGACCGATCCGGCACAGGGAGCCCGGAAGTGGCCCTTCGCCTCCCGGTCTGTTCGGTATTTATTCATCCGGCGGTTGATGGATTCGCTGTCTTCGCGGCGCAACCTGAATCCGGCGGCCGTGATAACCGCCCGACCCAACTTGCCGGTGTTGAAGGGCGTATGTTTGTATCCGAATCCACCGTCTCCGGCCTCGAGTCTTCGCGTGATACCCGAATCATCGATATATGCGGCCCACTCCAGGACATCTGATATCTCGGCTCCGTAGCATCTGGCGTTCATGTATACCGCGCCTCCGATGGAGCCGGGGAGTGCGTAACAAAAATCGAGACCGCCGAGACCGTGTTCCGCCGCGGTTTCGGCCACCGTGTTCGCCTCCGTGCCCGACGCTGCACGGAGGATATCGCCATGGATCTCGATACCATTTAATCCGCCCGTTTCAATAACGAGTCCCCGCACCCCGGCGTCGGCCACCAGCAGGTTGGTGCCGCCGCCGATGATCGTCACGGGCAGCCTGAATTCGTCCGCCGCACGGAGGAGGTCACCGAGGATCGCGGGCGTTTCGGGTCTGCAAAAGTAGTCGGCAGGTCCTCCGATTTTGAACGAGGTATGTGAAGCCAACGACTCGTCCCGGAACACCGTTGTATTGATATTTTCGAACATATTCCGTACAGTATCCATGGATGAGCGCATACTACTCCGAATCGGGAGAACGTTTCCATATGCGACTCGGAAGCATCGTGGAGTGTGTAACATTTTGGCATACGAGTTGTTATTACCTATGAGCGTGGATACAAATGAAGCCGACATGTTCGAGCGAGTATATGCCGAAGTCTTTCCGCTGCTTATCCGGGTTGCATTCCACATGACCGGTGACATGGGTGCGGCTGAAGACCTGTGTCAGGAGGCGTTTATCCGGTATTACAACCGCATCACACCCCTTCCGGACATCAATCAGTCGAAGTATTGGCTGATTCGCGTCATGAAAAACTTGGCATACAACCGTACAAAGAAAAAGGGTCGTGAGTTGAAGGCGTATGAGCGTGCCGCAAACGAGCCCGTTCCGGAACAACCGAGTGCGGAGACCGATCTGATACGTTCCGAAACAGCCCGGTTGGTTCAAGATGCCGTCGATACGCTTCCGCCGAAACTGAAGTCGGTACTCGTGCTGAAGGAATATGGTAATTTGAGCTATAAAGAGATCGCGAAATCTCTCAAGATTACCGAAGGCAACGTGAAGGTCCGCATGTATCGTGCCAGAGCATACCTGGAGAAGTTGCTCGAGAAGGAGGACGTCGATGTGTCCGGATAGGGAAATTTTGTCGGCCTATTTCGATGGTGAACTGGGGCCCCAGTGGGAGAGGAAAGTACGCGCTCATCTTGCACAGTGTGAAGCGTGTAGGATTCGGCTCGACGAATTCAGGTCTCTGCGGCAGACGCTCCGGACAGGTTCTATAGTTGTGCCGGATGAGGCTCCACAGCGAGTATGGAACAGGATTCAGGCCGAGAGGGTGGCCATCCCTCGTCTTGGGCTCTGGAAGCGGAAGATCGTGCTTCCTGCCCCGGTGTTTGCCGGCGCCATGGGGCTGTTTGCCCTGCTGCTGATAGGTTCGGTGCTGTTTACTATGGGGTATGTCGATCGCGCGCTTGCCAGGAACGGTGAGGTCGAGGTGAAACCGATGGCAATACAAGTGGAAACAGTCGAGGATCTAATCCGCTACCTCGAATCGCAGAATGCATATGTCGAGGTCAATCTGCAGATCCCCGAGGGGTCCAACTTCTATATCTTCGGGGAACCACAGTTTCTCAGGGCCGCCGATTATCGAGGAGGCCGTTGACGGTAACCGGTCTCGCGATGAGCATGAAGAAACTTATGTAGGATGAAAAATACCAGATGACAATAGGGTTACGGCTGTCCGCTGCGTTGATTCTCACGTCACTGATCCCTCTGGTTGTACTCGCCGAAAACGATTCGGAAGGAAACGGAGAAAGTGCGGAACACCTGCAGTTTCTCGAAGATCGTGCCCTGGTGGTGAGGATCGCCGCGAAGGTGCTCGCAGATCGGGCCGAACCGGTCTGGAACATGGAGTCCACCACGTTCACCATCTCGGGCAGAGCGGTGAAAGTCAAACTCGAGGGAGGGAACGTCTTCGGGTTCGCACATTTCACTCCCTACCTTCAAGAAGACGAAACCATCCTGCTGCTCGCGCAGGGTGAAGTATGGGTTTCCTCTGAGGACTCCGATCAGGTACGATACTACCCGGCCATGAAGAGCATTACGATTTCGCCCGGAGAAACGGTCCTATTTTTCCCTCTCGGTCTTTCAGAGAATCCGATGGGGGACACCTATCGGATCGAACTCGAAATAGAGGTCACCCGCCTGAAGGATATCGACCCGATCGAATGAAACCGAAAACCACTCGAGAAGTTGACCGGAATTCCGACGGGAAGGGAGCGGAGGATCGGACGGACCGGGGTAGTCCCATCGGTCGTATCATCCACTCGCGGCCCTTTATCCCGATTCTCGGATTCGGGATAGCCGTTGCTCTCTTCGCGTTCAGCTCTCAATTTGTGGAACGACCTCCGGTCCTCAATGAGCTCGCTCCTGAAGTAGCCCTCCCGGGAGATGTACTCGTTCTCACGGGGGAGAATTTCGGCGACTCCAGGAGCGGCGGGGAAGTGGTGATTGCCGGTGCGCGTACCACCACCTCCTCCTATCTCGAATGGTCGGACACGCAAATCAGCGTCATCATTCCCGAGGACGCAGGTTCCGGACTCGTCAAGGTGGTCACCAAATCGGGGGTCAGCAACGGTCTCCTGTTTACCAACCGTCGGCATATCCCCATCGTCCTCTCCGGTCCCGGCGAACCGGGGCAGCCATACATCAGGGCCATAGAACCACAGAAGGGAACGGTAGGAAGCCTCGTATCGATCCAGGGAATCAATTTCAATTTCGAACGGGGACAGGGGAAGGTGTTGTTTACGCCGCCGCTCCTCGCACGCGGAAGTCAGGATGAGTCGACGTCGCATCTTGTCGAGGCGACGGATCTCGACGGCTGTTATGAGATCTGGTCGGATCAGGAGATACACGTGCGAATCCCGGACGGGGCATCCTCCGGGAATGTTTGGGTCTCTACGGATCACGGGATCAGCAACTCCGTCTACTTCGAGGTGATCGAAGAGGCCGGCACCAAGGTCTTTCTCGAGAGGAGGGGGTATCAGATCGGGTATTCCGTCGACGTCACCGTGGTATCGGCCGAGACTCCGAATAGCCTCGATCTATGGATCCCGTCTCTCTTCGCCGGACTGACACAGCGAAATATCGAGTCGGTCCATGAACCGGAACCGTTGTGGCAAAATTTCAGAGGCGTAATGCGGTACCGATTCGAGGATGTCTACTCCGGGCAACGAATTACGATGCAGCAAACCTCCTGGTTCGATCGGGTAGCGGTAGAGTGTCGCATAAACTCAACCGGCGTCTCCGGGACATCCGATACCGGATCGAAGCTCTATACGACCTTTACACATCCCGATCCGATCGTACCGAGCGACGACCCGGCGGTGATAGACCGTGCCGCCCGGATCGTACGTCGTGCCGATAATCCCTACATCAACGCCCGGAGCATCTACCGGCATATGCTCGATGTGTTCACGCTCGATACCGAGTTTCGTGGAGATCCGGTTGAAGATGGATTGTCCGGGTCGACCGGAGACCCCTACGCCTATTCGATCCTCTTCACGGCTCTGTGCAGGACTTCAGGAATTCCGGCCAGACCCGTGTCCGGATATCTCGTATATGGGAACAAGAATATCGATGTCCATCACTGGGCGGAGTTCTATATCGACGGCTTCGGGTGGGTTCCGGTGGATCCAAGCCTCGGAGACGGGCTCAGGTTCGGCGAATTCCCATCTGTCGAGGATCCGGCGGAGTATTACTTCGGCAATATGGATAATCAGCACATCACCTTCACCCGTGGATATGTCCAGATCCCGACCATAAATCCCCGTGGTCGCAGGACCGCGAGAGACCGGGCCTTCTCTCTTCAGGGGACGTTCGAGGAGAGCAACGGCGGTCTCAACGTGTATATCGCAGATTGGAGAGACGCGGAGGTAGTGGACTGGTGGTAAATAGGCTTTTTCAACAATCTCCGACTATTTTTCGAGGGCAGATAGACCGACAATAATGGAAAGAGTATGGAAAGAGTGACGAAGTACCGGCCTTGAGAACGATCTGCAGGAAAGGTTGGTGCCTTTTCTCGTATTGTCGTTGACAAGGTTCGACGTCGCTCCGTATACTTATGGCAGGCGGAAGGGGCATGGAAGTCGGTAACCAGTATGAATAATCCTTTACAACTCTCGCTGGTGAATTTCAAGAAAGACTCGTATATCATCGTCGAAGGAAAGCAGAAAGCCGATTTTTTCTATATTATTCGTAACGGCAGTGTGCGAATCGGCAAAGAGGTGGAGGTTGTCGAGGAAGAGGGGGGGAATGTACTGACCCCGGGAGATTTCTTCGGCGTCGTCTCCACGATGTCTTCACATAGCCACATAGAAACCGCCCAGGCCATCACCGACGTCAGCCTGATTGCCGTGCATCGGGACCAGTACGGTCTGTTGATCGAGCGCAACGCGCCGGTGGCGATGAAAATCATCCAACAATTTTCGAAGAAGATGCGGTACCTGGATGAGGCTCTCGCCAGACTGACACTCAAGAGTACCACCGACAGTGAAGATCCCTCCCACCTGTTTCGTGTCGCCGAGTATTACGCCCGGCAGAGTCAGTACAATCAAGCCTACTACGCCTACTACCAGTATATCGTCAACAGTCCTACGGGGTCCGAAGTAACCGTAGCCAAGCAGCGGATGGCCAAAATCAAACCATATGCCAAGGCCGTATACCTGGACGGAGGGACCGAGGATTTTACCCGAACGTATCCGAAAGACACAATGGTCTTTTCGGAAGGCCAACCCGGGCAGGAGATGTACATCATTCAGAAGGGCAGCATCAAGATCACCAAGATCGTGAATGACAACGAGGTACTGCTGGCCGTGCTCAAGACCGGCGATATCTTCGGAGAGATGTCTCTGCTGGAGGACAAGCCCAGGAGTGCCTCGGCAATCGCCCACGAAGATGCGGTCCTGATGGCGGTGAACAAGGCCAACTTCAAACGGATGGTGGCGACGCAGCCTCAGATCATCACCCGACTGACCCAGTCTCTCTCGGACCGGATCTGGTTCATCTACAAGCAGCTTGCTACCACGCTGCTGACGGATCCCTTGGGCAGGCTCTATGATACCCTCCTGTTGCAGTTGGAGAAGGTGCGGGTGCCGATCAACAGTGAACCCTACACATTCGACTTCGGCCCGAAGGAACTCGTCAACCTCTGCGGCCTTTCGAAGGACGAGGGGAACACCATGATCAGGAAGCTCTTCGAGAACTCCAAGCTGAAGATCGTGGACAACCGGATACACGTCACCGACATAGAAGAGATCGAAAAGCAGGCCAAGTATTATCGGAAGATGGAGAAGATCGAACGAGCGCGGAAGCAGGGCTCCATGCGGAATCTCTGATTTTCTCTCGAGTTTCAGCAATCCTACCGTTCGGAAATACCCCATGGAGACCGTGCGAGACCCCTCAGTGATTCCGTATAGACAGAGGTCGATGCGTCGCCTTCTCGAAATTGCTATTTTCTTGAACCCGGTTTTTGTGGTCGAAATCGGATCCTTCCTTGAATCGTCCCCCCTTTTTTGGTAGTATGCGTTTCTCCGGAGTAAATCACGAATTCGCGTCCGGCCGATCGGGGAATCCGGATTTTACTTCGGCCCGTTCCGAGGAGAATACCATGAAGAATATCGAACTACCCAAGGCATACAATCCCCAGGAATTCGAGGACCGCATCTACTCCCGCTGGGAAAAGCAGGGGGCATTCCGACCTTCGGACGGCTCCGACGATTCAGGCAGAGACGGAGAGCGTGGCGGCGATCCCTTCGTGATCGTCATACCGCCACCCAACGTCACCGGTGTGCTCCACATGGGGCACGGGCTGAACAACGCCCTGCAGGACATCCTCATCAGGTATTACCGCATGGTCGGCAGACCGACCCTTTGGGTGCCCGGCACGGACCACGCGGGCATCGCCACTCAGAACGTGGTAGAACGGAAGCTCCGGGAACGGGGAACCAACCGCCGTGAGATCGGCAGAGACAAGTTCGTCGAGGAGACTTGGAAGATCAAGGAGGAGCATCACGGGATCATCACCCGGCAGCTCCGCAAGATCGGTGCCTCCTGCGACTGGTCCAGGGAACGGTTCACCTTGGACGAAGGCTTGTCCCGGGCCGTGCGTGAGGTCTTCGTGCGGCTGTACGAGAGCGGGCAGATCTACCGAGGCGAGTATCTGGTCAACTGGTGCTCCTCCTGCGGCACGGCCCTCTCCGACGACGAGGTTGAACACCGGGAGATCAGCGGCCGGATGTACCGATACTACTACCCCTTGAGCGATGGTTCCGGGAAGCTCATGATCGCCACCACCAGACCGGAGACCATGCTCGGAGACACCGCGGTGGCGGTCCATCCGGAGGACGAGCGATACGCGGGATTGGTCGGTAAAACCGTGGACCTGCCTCTCACCGGCCGCACCATCCCCATCGTGGCGGACACCTTCGTCGATCGGGAGTTCGGAACCGGAGCGGTAAAGGTCACGCCCGCCCACGATGCCAATGACTGGGCCATCGGCGAGCGTCACGATCTCGAGCGGATCAACATCCTGAACCCGAACGGTACCCTGAATGACTCGGTTCCCGAACCGTATAGAGGGTTGGCCGTGAAGGAAGCCCGCAAGCGGATGGTGGCGGACCTGAAGGAATCGGGTGTTTACGTAGACGATACGGAGCATGTCCACCAGGTGGGGCACTGCTACCGCTGCAACACCGCTATCGAACCGTACATCTCCGAGCAGTGGTTCGTGAGGATGCGGCCCCTGGCCGCAAAGGCCTTGGCCGCCTGGGAGAAGGGCGAGATCGAGTTCTTTCCCCGTAAGTGGGAGAATACCTACACCCACTGGCTGCGGAACATCCGCGACTGGTGCATCTCCCGGCAGTTGTGGTGGGGACATCGCATCCCGGTGTGGTACTGCGCCGAGTGTGATCACATGACCGTCGCCAAGGAGGACCCCACAGCGTGCGAAGGCTGCGGAGGCACGCAGATCCGGCAGGACGAAGACGTCCTGGATACCTGGTTTTCCTCCTGGTTATGGCCCTTTTCGACCCTGGGGTGGCCCGAAGAGACCAAAGACCTCGAGACATTCTACCCAACCAGCGCACTGGTGACCGGGTATGATATCATCTTCTTCTGGGTTTCCAGGATGATCATGGCCGGACTCGAGTTCATGGGGGAGGTGCCCTTCCGAGACATCTATATCACCGGCCTGGTGAGAGACAAGCAGGGACGCAAGATGTCCAAGTCCCTGGGGAACGGCATCGATCCCCTGGAGATCGTGGAAGCCTACGGCGCGGACGCGATGAAGTTTACTCTCTGTTTCCTGGCGGCCCAGGGTCAGGATGTGCTCATCGACAAGGAGAGTTTCAAGCTGGGATCTAAATTCGCCAACAAGGTCTGGAACGCCACCCGGTACCTCCTGATGAACCTCGAGGGGCGAGAACTGATGCCGGCCGGCGCAATCGAATATACCCACCTGGATCGTTGGATCTACCACCGGCTCAATGAGGCGGTGAAGGCAACCCGCCGGGCCGTCGAGTCGTACCGGTTCAACGACGGAGCCTCCGCGGTATACGAGTTCTTCTGGAATGATTTCTGTGACTGGTATGTCGAGGCCTCCAAGCTCAGCCTCTACTCCGAAGACGAAGCGGAGAAGAACCGGGCTATCACGATCCTCCTGAGTATCCTGGAGGAATCGCTGCGTCTGATGCATCCCTTCCTCTCCTTCGTCACGGAGGAGATCTACGGGAAGCTGCCCGGAGTCGAAGGCTCCCTGATTCGTGCAGACTACCCCGCGGAAGACCCCAGACGGGACGCGCCGCAGGTGAACCGGTGTTTCACCGCTCTCCAGGAGCTGATACGGTCGGTGCGGACCCTGCGCAGCGAGTTCACCATACCACCCGAGCGGAGGGCCGGCGTGTACGTGAAGCTGGACTCGGGGTTCTCACACGGCGATTTCTTCCGTGATCACGGCGCACTCATCACCGCGCTGGTGGGTGCTTCGACTCTGGAGTTCGGCGATACGCTACCGCCCGGCAACGGCAGCATCCCCGTGGCGGGGAACGGTTTCGAAGCCTACGTGGACATACGCGAGGCCATTGATGTGCCCCGTGAGGTGGAGAAGCTCGGAAGGGAGCGAGAGAAACTTTCCGGTCTGGTTGAGGGCACGCAGCGGAAACTTGCGAATGAGAAGTTTCTCGAGAACGCGCCTGCGGACGTCGTCGAGAAGGAGCGACAGAAGATGGATGAGTTTGAAGGACGCCTGGAGAAGGTCGCCCGGTATCTAGAGCAGTTGTCATGAAGGAGGACGTTTTGTTTAATCCCGTAGACCCCAAAGTCGATTTTCCCGGTATGGAGGAGGAGATCCTCCGGTTCTGGGAGGAACAGGGGATCTTCAAACGCTCGATAGAGCAGCGAGACGGCCGGGAGGAGTTCGTGTTCTATGACGGTCCTCCCTTTGCAACCGGCCTTCCCCATTTCGGCCACTTCGTTCCCGGTACCATCAAGGACATCATCCCCCGCTACAAGACCATGCGGGGCATGAAGGTTGATCGCCGCTTCGGCTGGGATTGCCATGGGCTCCCGGTGGAGTACGAGATGGAGAAGGAACTGGGTATCTCCGGAAAGAAGGAGATCGAAGAGTTCGGCATCGCCGAGTTCAACGAGTCCTGCCGTTCCATCGTCCTCAGATATACCAAGGAGTGGGAGCAGGTCATGACTCGGAGCGGCCGCTGGGTCGACTTCGAGAACGACTACAAGACCATGGAACCGGATTATATGGAGTCGATCTGGTGGGTGGTCAAGCAGCTGTGGGACAAGGGCCACATGTACGAAGGATACTACATCCTGCCGTACTGCGCCCGTTGTTCCACCGTCCTCTCCAACCACGAGTTGAATCTCGGCGGATATCAGGATGTACACGATCCGGCCATCACCGTACGATTCAAGGTGAAGGGCAATGCGAACACCTATATCATCGCCTGGACCACTACTCCCTGGACCCTGCCGTCAAACCTGGCCCTGGCCTTTGGTCCCGCGATATCCTATGTAACGGTGAAGGACGGTGATGAGTACTACATCATGGCCAAGGATCTGGTCCACGACTACTACAAGGACGAATCGGAGTATGAGATCGTGGAGGAGAAGCTCGGAACCGAGTATGCGGGTCTCGAGTATGAGCCCCTGTTCCCCTTCTTCGCTGATCTAGCGGAGAAGGGTGCCTTCCGGACCTTCACGGCCGACTACGTCACCACCGACGAAGGCACGGGCATCGTCCACACAGCCCCGGGATTCGGCGAGGACGATTACAACACCCTCAAGGACACCGAGATTCCCACGGTCTGCCCGATAGACGAGGAGTGCCGGTTCACCGCCGAGGTGGACGCATGGCAGGGAGTATTCGTCAAAGACGCGGACAAGGATATCATTCGCCGGCTGCGGGACGAGGGCAAGCTGGTCAAACGTGACCAGTATCTGCACAGCTACCCCCACTGCTGGCGCTGCAAGTCTCCCCTGATCTACCGGGCCATCTCCTCCTGGTTCGTGAAGATCGACAGGATCAAGCGATCCATGTTGGCGGCGAACGACAAGATCTACTGGGTCCCCGACCACCTCAAGGAGGGGCGCTTCGGTAAGTGGCTGGAAGGCGCCCGAGACTGGGCCATCTCCCGCAACCGGTACTGGGGAAATCCCATCCCCATCTGGCGCTGCGATTCCTGTGATTCCCTGGAGTGTATCGGTTCCCGCCGGGAGCTGAAGGAGAAGTCGGGAACATACCCCGAGGACCTGCACAAGCACTTCGTCGACGAGATTACCTACAGTTGCGAGTGCGGTGGTACGATGCGGCGGATACCGGAGGTGCTGGATTGCTGGTTCGAGTCGGGCTCCATGCCCTACGCCCAGAACCACTATCCCTTCGAAAACAAGGAACACTTCGAGGCGAATTTTCCCGCCGATTTCATCTCGGAAGGAATCGATCAGACAAGGGGCTGGTTCTACACCCTGACCATCCTCGCGGCGGCCCTCTTCGACGATCGAGCCTTCAAGCAGGTTGTGGTGAACGGTCTGGTTCTGGCCGAGGACGGCAAGAAGATGTCCAAGTCGGAGCGAAACTACTCCGACCCGTCGGAGATTATGGACCAGTTCGGCGCCGACGCCCTCAGGCTGTTTCTGATGAACTCGGCCATCGTCAGGGCCGAAGACCTACGCTATTCCGACGACGGGGTCAAGGAGGTGCTCAAGAGTATCCTGATTCCCCTGTGGAACTCATACAGCTTCTTCGTCACCTACGCCACTATCGACGGTATCCGGCCGACAGGGGCCCCCGAAAGCCCGGAAAACCCGCTTGACCGCTGGGTCCTCTCCGAGGTCGAGAACCTCACCGGCGAAACCGCCGCCCAACTCGACGCCCTGGACCTGCAGAAGGCGATCCAACCCATCGTCGACTTCATAGACTCTCTGAACAACTGGTACATCAGGCGCTCGAGGCGGCGTTTCTGGCGCTCCGAGAACGATGCCGACAAGGAGCAGGCCTACCAGACCCTTTATGCGGTCCTCCTCAGACTCGTCACCGTGGCCGCGCCCATCGTGCCGTTTATCACCGAGGAGATCTATCGCAACCTTCGTCCTGAGGACTTCCCCGAATCGGTGCACCTGTGTGACTATCCGCAGCCCGACGAGGCCAAGCGGGACCACGAGCTTGAGAGGAAGATGGCCGTCACCAGGCAGACGGTCTCCATGGGGAGGGCCTTGCGGGCGATGCACTCCCTGAAGACCCGTCAGCCGCTCAAGGCCATCCACCTGGTCACCAAGGATCCAGAGGAGAAGAAGGTCCTCCGGGAGATGGAGGATATCATTCGGGAGGAGCTGAACGTCAAGGATGTGGTCTTCCGGGAGAACGAGGAGGAGCTGGTCGAGTACAAGGCCAAGGCCAACTACAAGGTCCTGGGACGAGAACTTGGAAAATTCATGAAGGCTGCAGCCACCCAGATAGAAGCGCTGGGCATGCAGGAGATCGTAACCTTGCTGGAGGGATCTACGCTCTCGATCGAACTCGAAGGCCGGGAGCCGTTGGAACTTACCCGAGACAGCGTGGTGGTGCAGCGCTTCGAGAAGGCGAACCTCAAGGTGCTGAACGAGGGGTCTCTCACCGTCGCCCTCGATCCCGAGATCACCAAAGAGCTGGAACAGGAGGGGACGATCCGGGATCTTGTCAGGGGTATCCAGAATCTACGGAAGGAGAGAGGCCTGAACGTCACAGACCGAATCGTTCTGCGGCTCTCAGGGAGTGACACGCTCCTCGAGGCGGTAACCTTCTTCCAGGAACACCTCACCGAGGAGACCCTTGCCGTCTCATGGAGTTGGGTATCCGGGGCCGATGACTGTGCCGATCAAACGCAAAATGGATGGACCGAGATCGAGTGCGGGAACGAAAAGTGTCACGTAGCAATCGAGAGGATCGAGGAGCCGCACACCGATACGCGAGTGGCTGAAGAGCAGGTTGAATGATGAACAGAGTATATACACCCCGGAGCCGCACGCAGCGGCGGCGGTTGCACTATTGGATGGTTCTGCCGGCGGCGGTGCTGCTGTTGGCGGTCGGATGTGCCGGCGTTCCCGAACGGCAGCCGGCCGATGATGTTGATCTGCTTCCGATGGGTTGCGACCTCTATTTCGGTATCGACATTCAGGCGAACCGCTTGTTGGTCGGCCGTTTCACCGTCGCGATGGGACAGGACCCCGAGGGTATGGAGACGGTTCTCGAGAGAATGACGCGGGTTACCGCGGGAATCGGAAATCTCTCCGGCGACCCGGAATACACTGTCGTGGCCAGGGGGCAGTTTCCAAGTTCTCTCGTGAATCTCGGGCTCTCCGCCTCCGGCGAGTTGGAACGTTACCGTGGGCGACCGGCCCCCGGACTGGAACGGGTGACATGGTGGTCCGATGAGATCTCAGGTGTTTCCATGTGGGCCGCGGATGAATCGATTCTGTGCATATCGAACGGCGACATCGCCGATCCTGTTGCCCGGTACTATTCGGGAGCTACCGGTTCGGTTCCTCCCGAAGTGGTTATCGATCTCATGGGTGCCGACATGGCTCTGTTCATGCCGTCCCTTCCTACGGGGATCCTGGAGGGACTTCCCATAGATCCCGGCAGGATGAAATTCGATGGAATCCTCCTCAGGGCTTCCCACGAGGGGGATGAATACGTGCTCTCCGGCAGTTTGGGTATGACCAGCGAAAAGGACGCCGCCACCTTCACCAAACTGTTGCGGTTACTGATGGTGTCGGTGATGAGGGAACGTGGCATGGCGACCCTCAAGGCGTTCATGCAGGAATCTACGATCGAGAGCGACGGAACCGAGGTGAATCTTGGGGGAATCCGCTTCTCCGACGATGAACTCCTCGATCTGCTGCTGCAACTCATGGCACGGACCGGAGGGTTCGTATGAAGGTCGGGGTAGTCGATTACGAGGCCGGGAACCTGCGCAGCGTGGAAACGGCGCTACTGCACCTTGGTGCCGAATTCCTCGTGTCCGACGATCCCGTACGTTTGGCAGAGACGGACAAACTCGTATTTCCAGGGGTGGGGGAAGCCGCCGCCGCGATGCGTGTGCTTCGCAGAACGCGGCTCGATCAGGTGATTCGAGATTTCGCAGACTCCGGGAAACCGGTTCTTGGTATCTGCGTCGGATGTCAGGTACTCCTCGATCTATCCGAGGAGGGAGATACCCGGTGTCTCGGTCTGATCTCCGGCAGGGTACGGCGGTTTGCCGCCGGCACGGGTCTGAAGGTGCCGCACATGGGTTGGAACCGGGTCGACCACGACGGGACGGGAATATTCACGGGGCTCCCCGCGGGATGTTCCTGTTACTTCGTGCACTCCTATTATCCGGAGCCGCTGGATTCAGAGGCCGTGATCGGCAGGACCGAGTACGGAATCGAATTTGCCTCTGCCATTCGATCGGGGAGCATCACCGCCACCCAGTTCCATCCGGAAAAGTCGGGTCCGGTAGGGTTGCGAATTCTGGACAACTTTCTCCGAGGGAGTACCTGAAAAATGTTGCAGAAACGCGTGATTATCTGTCTCGACGTGCGTGACGGAAAAACCACCAAGGGTGTGAAGTTCAAGGGTAATGTCGACATCGGTGATCCGGTTGAGATGGCGGCCGAATACTATCGCCAGGGCGTGGATGAACTCGTTTTTTACGACATTACCGCCTCCGCCGAGGGGAGGGGCATCATGATCGACGTGGTTCGGAAGGTCGCCGAACGGATCTTCATCCCCTTCGCCGTAGGCGGGGGAATCGGCAGCGTCGACGACATGCGGACGGTTCTCCTTGCCGGGGCGGAGAAGATCAGCGTGAACTCTCAGGCCGTGAAGAATCCCGATATCATCGCCGAAGGTGCCTCCCTCTTCGGCAGTCAGTGTATCGTTCTGGGCATGGATGTCCTGAAGGACGATACGGCTTCCAGCGGATATAGCGTGTATATCAACGGCGGACGCACCGCCACCGGGCTGGATGCCCTGGAGTGGGCCCTGACGGCGGAACGGCTGGGCGCCGGAGAGATTGTCCTGAATTCTATGGATGCGGACGGCACCAGGGACGGATACGAACTCGAGGGTACGGCCATGATCTCCGAAGCCGTGGGAATCCCGGTCGTCGCCTCCGGCGGTGCCGGAAAGCCTGCGCATCTCGCCGATGTCCTCACCACCGGCAAGGCCGACGCCGCATTGGTGGCATCGATGGTGCACTTCGGCGGCTATACCGTCGACGGAATAAAACAATATTTAGCCGATCGGGGCATTTCGGTGAGAATCCCGGCGGTAGTCGAGTAGGGTGACTCTCGAAAACGTTCTCTGCATCGTCTGTCGCCGGTGGGTCAGGCGTAACGATCAGGCCGGCTTTGGCGTCTCGATCTACCAAGTTGCCGTTCGGGGTGAAAAAAGAGTATATTAGAGGCGATTTAAGAAAAAGCAGCGTGTTGTGGAACTACCGAGTCCTTTAGAAATCGTAATTCATTTTGTATATCAAGGAGTAGGCGAATGCCGACATATGACTACGAGTGCAAAGCCTGCGGACACGTGTTCGAACATTTTCAGATGATGTCGGACGATCCGCTCAAGGATTGTCCCAAGTGCGGCCAAGAGGTCCGTCGACTGATAGGCGGAGGACTGGGTATCATCTTCAAGGGCAGCGGTTTCTATGTCACGGACAATCGCTCCGCCGGTAATGGAGGAGGAAAGGACCAGAAACCGGAATCCACCGGTTCGAGTTCCGAGAGTAGCGCTTCCTCCTCGCCGGAATCCGGCGGAAAAACGGAGTCAAAGAAAACGGAATCTAAGGGAGATTCTTCGACTCCCAAAGGCAAGGCGAAGTCGGCCTGACATCGCGGAAATACTCCCTATACTCGGGAAGCGCCGGAAGGGGGCCCGGGGTCGGACGTTTCCGGGCCGGAGAGGGGGCTGCAGCTGACGATCTCCGCCGAGTCCACCGCCTTCTCGAGGAGGGGCTCGATCGCGAGCTCTTCGTAGTGTTCTCGTAGTGTTTGGAAATCAGGGCGTATCACCGGGTGCTGCGGCGAGAAGAGGGTACAGCAGTCGTCATACGGGAGGATGGATGTCTCGTAGGTGCCGATTCTGCGCGCCCTGGCGATGATCTCCTCCTTATCCAACCCTATCAGGGGTCTCATGACCGGCAGGTCGGTATAACTGTTGGTGAGTCGGATGCTCTCGGCGGTTTGACTGGCGACCTGACTCAGGGCCTCTCCGGTGATCAGGCATAGTGCTCCGATCCGTTCGGCGATGCGGTGGCTCGTGCGAATCATGCATGAGCGCATGAGTAGGGTGACCTCGGCAGGTCTGGCGATTCGGTTGATCGCCAATTGTGAGTCCGTGAACGGTATCACCCACAGATCTACCCGACCCACATATCCTGCGAGGATCTCGGCAAGGCGTACCACCTTCTCCTTCGCCTCATCGGATGTGTAGGGGTATGTGTGGAAATAGACTGCCGATGGCGCGACTCCCCGTTTCGCCATCATATACCCCGCAACCGGAGAATCGATGCCCCCCGATAGAAGAAGCAATCCCCTTCCGGCACTCCCCACGGGCAGGCCGCCCGGTCCTCTCTCGGTGGTCCCATAGAGGTATGCCCTGTCACGTATCTCAACGCTCAACGTCCATTCCGGATTCCTGACGTCGACCTTGACGTGGGGCACTCCTCTGTTGATTGCATCCCCGAGCCTGCATGCGATCTCGTAGGAGTTGCAGACGAAGGACTTATCCGAACGCCGAGCGTCTATCTTGAATGAGAGTGGTCGGTCTTGGGTCGCACAGGTCTCCGCGGCACGGCGGGAGGCCAACTCCACCGCTAAATCGCTGATCGTCCGTATCTCCTTATCGGCGCCGTACACCGGCGCGTAGCCCACTACTCCGAATGTCCTCGAGAGGACCTGCGCCACTCGATCTGCCGGAACACCCGGTGCCGATAGGAAGTATCTCCCTCGTCTTCCGGTAACCGTACACTTGTGGGGTGCCATCATCGTCCTGAGGTTTTTCCGGAGGAGACGCTCGAAGAACCCGCGGTTCCCCCCCTTCAACGAGATTTCTCCAACCTTTATCAGGTAATTGCCTTCGGTTCCGTGACTCATGATCGCGCCGCCCTGCCGACACTCCGGCCGAGAACCTCCACCTCGCGCCGCAAGGCGCGGCCGAAGGCGATGATCTCCTCCTCGGTGGTGCCCTTGCCGATGGAGATCCTGACGGAGGAAAACCAAAGATCTTTCGGCACGCCCATAGCCTCCAGAACCCGCCCGCGTTCCTTCTTGCGGGAGGAACAGGCAGAACCGGTAGAGATTCGGAAACCGGATGCATCCATCACGCGGACTACTACCTCTCCCGGAATCGGCGGCAGGGCAAGGCAGTGGATGAAGGGAGAACGCGTGATCGCTTCTCCCGCATCCGCGAAGTCCTCCGGGATACGAACGCAACCGGGAATCGACGCGAGGATCTCAGACAGCAGTCTATCGAGCCTGACCACATGTGCGGTGTCCGGGGTCCCAATCGAGTCGTGAAAGAGTGAAGCGAATGCCGTCGCCGCCGGCACATTCTCGGTACCCGGGCGTACGCCGGCCTCCTGAGCGCCGCCAAGGTAGAGCGGAGTGAATCGGCGTCGGCTGTAGAGAATCCCGATCCCTCTTGGTCCTCCGAGTTTATGGGCACTGAACGAGGCGGAGTCGACGTCCCACCGAGTAAGGTCGATCGGCACCTTGTCGAGGGCCTGGACCGCGTCGGTGTGAATGTGGACCTTCCTGCCGGATATCTTCTCATGCTCGCGAACCGCACGGACGATCTCCTCTATGGGCTGGACGACGCCGGTCTCGTTGTTCACAGCCATGACACTCAACAACCGTGTGTCCGGTGTCAGGCCCTCGAGAATGGATTCGACGGCAACGGAACCGTTTCTGGAGGTGGTCAAGAAATCGACCTGGAAACCGAAATCCTCGAGACGACGGGCAGGTAGATACCCGGAGGGATGTTCGATCCCCGAAACCAGCACTGCTCCGGGATTCGGGGTATCCAGCAGTGAGTAAAACACCAGGTTATTGCTCTCGGTTCCCCCCGAAGTGAAGATCACCGTCTCCGGAGAAATCCCGAGGGCCCTCGCGCATCTCGAACGTGCGGATTCGAGAACTCCCCTGGCGGACCTCCCGTCTCCGTGCGGTGAGGATGGATTTCCGGGGTATTGGAGACTCGTATCGTACAGCACCTTGCAGGCCGCGGGATCGGCGGGTGCCGTCGCCGCCCAGTCCAGATAGGCATAATTCATGGCCGGTCATACTATCCACGGGAGGGTTTTTTTTCAAGGTTACTGCGGGCGAATGTCTGTGTGTTCGTCGGTCAATCGGCCGATTGCTGATAAAAATACCGATAAATTGTTGAAAAAAGGTCCCGGACAGTGTACTGTACTCGCCATATGGAAGCGAAGACTTGTTGCCCGGACAATGTGATCGAATCGTATGCGGAACGGTTGAAGGTGTGTGGCCATCCGGTGCGCCTGAAGCTGCTATGCCTCATCGAGAAAGAAGACGCCTGCGTCACGGAGTTGTGGAAGTGCCTGAAGCAATCCCAGCCGGTCATCTCGCAACACCTGGCCGTTCTCAAGGAAAAAGGTATCGTCACCTCGGAGATCGATGGGAATAGACGGATATATTCGATTGTCGATCCATTTGTGAAAAGTATAATCGGTTCCTTCGGAAAGCAAGAACAACAGGAGTAGGTACCATTGTCGGGGGAAATAGATTCGATGCCGTCGGACGGTTCCCGCCGGTCCGGTATTTCCAAACCCGATCCCGCCATCCGCCCAACGCAGAGTTTGAGAACGGTTCGGGTTGGTTCGGTTATAACCGAAATCGATTTTTCCGAACCTACGGAGGTGTTCTCGATTCCGACGGACGAACGAGTCTTGTGGATTTTCGATGAGAACACCGCGCGGTTTTGCACCGGCGGTGTGATTCCCAAACCTGCCGTCATCCTTACTGCTGGTGAAAGTGCAAAGAATTGGCAGAGTGTCGAGACGATCCTCGCCGAAGCGGTACGCGGCGGACTCGGGAGAGACGGTCGTATCGTGGCGGTCGGTGGTGGAGTGGTTTGTGACCTGGCCGCATTCGCCGCATCCGTCTACCTGAGGGGAATCGCCGTCACCCTGGTTCCTACGACCGTCCTCTCGATGGTCGACGCCTCGGTAGGCGGTAAGACCGGGATGGATTTCATGGGGACGAAAAATCTCGTCGGCACCTTTTATCCCGCCGATCAGGTGCGTATCTGTATCGGTTTCGTCTCCACCCTGCCGAGGCGTGAGTACCACAGCGGTGTCGCCGAAGTAATCAAACACGCGCTCCTGGGGGACAGAGAACTCTATGATTTTCTCCGCGAGAACCGAAGCCCCGTGATGGAGAGAAACCCCGCGGCCGTACGACTCATGGTCGAACGCTCCATCGCCTTGAAGGGAGACGTAGTAGAGCGTGATTTCAAGGAATCCGGGACTCGCATGCATCTGAACCTCGGCCATACGTTCGGCCACGCCTTGGAGTCGGTGACGAATTTCGATCTCTCACACGGTGAGTGTGTCGCCTGGGGTATCGGAAAGGCGATGCAGGCGGGAGTCGAGGCCGGGATCACGGATGCTCAATATGCCGGCCAGGTGTGGGAGCTCCTCTCGGAGTATGGTTACACCCTCCGATATGCCGGAGCCTCGGTGGATGAGTTGCTGGAAGCCATGAACAGAGATAAGAAAAGGGCCGCCGGACGGGTACGGTTTGTGCTTCAGGAAGGGTTCGGCCGTACCGTGGTAACACCCCTGGCGCCTGAATTGGTTGCCGGTGTGTTGGCGCAGGGGTGAACTCATCTTCTCAATAAAACCGGGAGAGCCTTCGAAAGGCCGAGTTCAGGTACTCGAAACATGAGCCGGGGGCCGACTCGTCGATCTCATCGGTGAGGGCTTCGATAGACCCCATAGTAGAATCCAGTGCGGTCATGACCCGCTTGATGCAGGTAAACCAAAACACGCCGCTTCCGTCTGTCTGCAGTGTCAGGAATCCGAGGCGGGTGCCGTTTCCCTTCAATGAGGCCAGTTTCATGAGCAATCCCAAATTGTTGCACAGGTTGCGGGCATCATCCGGGAGAATGAAATTCGTATCCCTGGGCCAGGACCGGACGTAGTCGGTGTCCGGATCGATGTAGGGCAGCACCTTGAAGATGGTGCCCAGGCGTTCTCCCGAAAGGAATTCCCGTTTGCCGGCGGTCACCGTTCCCCTGAGGTTGTGCTGGTACGTGAGTTCCGGCAGCCCGTCGCCCTGTATGAGCGGCCTGATACGCTCCCATTCGATGACGGCGATCTTCTTCTTCCCCTTGTACGGTTTCAGCTCAAACAGCAGATGACCGACCCGAACCTGCCAGGTGGTGGCCTTCTCGGCCGGACGCTTACGAGTGGTGGAACTCCGGCCTCCGCCGACGAAACTCTCCACGAGTTCGCTCGAGATGGCCGGGAGCCACTCGCGCCTGAGAGGGGAGACCGACCGCGCGTACATCCTGCTGGTCTGCATAATCTCCCCTGCGACGATATATCGCGGGTTCTGTTTGAACATGACGGAGCCGGGGTGGATGAAGATCCTCTCAGCCGTCAGGCTATTATAGACCCCTCGACCTGTTCCGGCACAGACGAACTGCTTCAACCCAACTGAAACGGCACACAGGTACCGCTCCTTGGAACCGCCGGAACCGATGGGTGCACCGAGTCTGCCGACTATCTCCTCCAGTTGTTTTTCGATGTTCACAATCTCCGTCATCGTGCGGTGGTCCAGGTAATAACGGTCCGTGAATTTCTGCTTATTCCCCGAACGCGTGTAACTCTTGAAGATCTTCAGATACGAGACGAAATCACCAAAATCGTCCCGGAACGAGTGGTGCGCCCTGCGTGCCTCGTATTCCTCTCCGGGAGGCAGGAGAAAGGGCGTCATGGTACTCAGGAAACTCGCGGCGATCAGCACCTCCTCGATGACGTCGGGATACCGCATGACCGCCTCGATCACCATCCGGGATAGTCTCGGCAGAAGGGGAAACAGCACCATTCGCCTGCCGATATCGGTGAGCCGATGCTCCTCATCCAACGCGTCGAGGAATTTCAGGGTTTCTACGGCGGAATGGATGTCGCGTCTCGAGGGTTGTGAGAGGAAATCGAAGGATTCAAACGCATGGATACCGAGTTCGGCCATCCGTAAGACAACCTCCGAAAGGTCGGTCCTGTAGATCTCCTCGATGGTGAACAGTTGGCGCTGTTCGTAGTCCTCCTCCGAGTAGAGACGGTAGCATCTTCCGGGGCGGGTCCTGCCGGCGCGGCCACGGCGCTGGTTACATGAGGCCTTCGAGATATGGGTCTGGATCAGGGCCGAAGTGAAGGTCCGGGGATTGTAGATGTTGATCTTGGCGAGTCCGGAATCGATCACGGTGGTTACGCCGTCGACGGTGATGCTGGTTTCGGCGATGTTGGTCGCCACAACGACCTTGATTCTTCCCGCCGGCGGAGGAGGAAAAACGCGATCCTGCTCCTCCTTGCTCAGCCTGCCGTAGAGGGGCAGGAGGTAGAGCGGTGTCTCGAACCGGTTCGAGGAGAGCAGTCGGACACACTCCTGAATCGTGCTCTGGCCGGGCAGGAATATGAGGATGTCTCCGGTCGGATCTTTCCCCTCGGTTTCGACGATAGAGACGATCTCCCGCAGGATCCGATCTTCGAGGGCTCGATGGTCCGGGGCCGCGTCCCTGTCACCGGTTACCGGTCGGTAGATCGTCTCGATGGGATAGGTCTCGGTTTCGATATGCACCGTGGGACATTCCCAAAAATATTCCGAGAAGATCTCGGCATTGATTGTGGCCGAGGAGATGAGAACCTTGAAATCCTCCCGCTCTTTCAGAATCCGTTTCAGGAGACCGAGAATGAAGTCGATATTGAGACTTCGTTCGTGCGCCTCGTCTACTACGATACAGCCGTAATCGCTCAACAGGGGATCGGCCTTGAGCTCCTGTAACAGGATACCGTCGGTCATGATCTTGAGACGCGTCTCGGGAGAGGTGATATCCTCGAACCGCATCTTGTATCCGACGGTGCCGGGGACGGTCTCGCCGATCTGTGCGGCGATGAACTGAGAGACGGACACCGCTGCGATGCGTCTCGGTTGGGTGACCCCGACCATTCCCTCCCGAATCAACCCGGACTCCAGGAGGATCAACGGCAGCTGTGTGGTCTTGCCGGAACCGGTGGGACTCTCCACAACCAGGACCCGATTCTTCTGCAGGGCGTCGAGTATCTTCTCTCGATGTCGGTATACCGGTAGGCTCCGGAATTCCATAGTGATGCTCCTCTGAAGACCTACTATGCCCGAAACACTCGGTAGAGCGCAAGCGGGACCATCGGGTTGTACAGTCGAAGTCCGAGTATCCGCGGTGGTCTTGATTCAAAACCTTCGAATATGCATGATATGGTGATTATAACGTACCACAGAGAAGGGCCGGGACAAGTGCGCATTCGATACAAACTTACGAAGTCGGGAAAACGAATCCCAATCGCGAAGATCTACACCATCGAGGAACACGGTATAGGGAGAAATGCCATCGACCGGGATGCGCTGAAGATCACGAACCGGCTGCAGGATTCCGGTCATGAAGCCTATGTCGTCGGAGGCGCCGTTCGAGATCTCCTTACCGGGCGGAGTCCGAAGGATTTCGACATCGCCACGGATGCCTCTCCCAACAGAATTCGAAAACTCTTTCGCAATTCCCGCATCATAGGGCGGAGGTTCCGCCTCGCACATATATTCTTCAGAGAGAAGATTATAGAGGTCTCGACCTTTCGTTCCTTCTCCGGCGGTAACAACGAGTACGGCACCATCGAAGAGGACGCGTCACGACGGGATTTTTCTCTAAATGCCCTCTATTACGATCCCAGAGAACAGGCGATCCTCGATTATGTCGACGGGTTTAAGGATATCGAGTCGCGGCGGGTCAGATCGCTGCTGCCGTTGGACAGCACCTTCAAAGAAGATCCGGTACGCATGATCCGGGCCTTGAAGTATGCCGTCATTACCGGTTTCAATGTTGAGCGCCGGTTGAAGAAGGAGATCCGTAAACAAGCCCATGAGATCGGTGAATGCTCGACTTCGCGTTTGACCGAGGAGGTGTTCAAGATCTTGCAGTCGGGAGTATCGGTCGGCATATTGCGGAGCCTGCATGACTACGGACTACTCGAGCGTATTTTGCCGAAAATCGTCGAAGAGGGGAAATCGGAATCGGCGACTCTCGCGCCGCTCATTACCTCTCTTTCGCGTCTGGACGGCAATCAACGGGTTGAAGATGGGAAAGGCGATTCCATCGCCGGTCTCGTGCGTCCGTACGTCCGCGTCGATACAGACGTTCAGTATGAGGAACTGACTCATCAGGTCTTCTCTCGGATAAAGGAGCTCTGGAAGCCCCTTACCCCGCCGAATAGAGACGTTGAAGCCGCGGTCTCTATTCTGCTTGCGGAACACGGCATCCATAAACCGCAACGGAAGAACCGGAAACGGAAAAAACGCACCCGGAAACCTCCCCGGCATCGATCTTCGAAAAAGAGAAATCAGGAGGACCCGAACACCGGCTGAAGGCAGAGGGAAGATAAACCCTTACGGATCGGAAACTTCCGTGGCGTCTTCGGTCTCGATACGTTCGATCAGGCCGGATGCCTTCTCGGAGAACCCCGCGGGATCGTTTTCGACGGCTTGTTCGAGATAAAATTTCGCATCATCGTACCGTAGATCGGCGAATGCGTTGACTCCCAGCGCGTAGTATGTCAGACCCGGTGCTCCACCCATCTGGATCGCCGAGTGGTAGTAGTATTCCGCCATGGAGTAGTCGTTTTTCGCATATCTGATCAACCCGAGGTAGTAGTAGGGCAGGTAGTGCCCGTCGTCCAGCGTGAGGGCCTGTGTGAATGCCTGTTCTGAGGCATCGAGCATGTCGCTCGAGTAATACTCCATTCCGTCGTTAACCAGATCGGCAAAGGTCTTGATCTCACTCACGTAATTGAGGAAGTCGTTCTGCAGCCTTCTTCCGTTGACCCAATCAAAGGCGGCCTTCTTCACGAGGTTTTCATTCTCTCTCTTGTCCTTCTCCGGATCCAAGGCACTCACCGCATCCCACAGCATTCGGTTATAGGTCTTGCTCTCCGACTCTGAAAGAAACGAAACCATTCCCCATGATTGCGCATAGAATGTTTCGATTTTTGATTTTGCCGTTTCTACATCGATGAAGGCGAAGGTCGGGATAGGGAAGAGGCTGTTTACGGCATCGTCACCGGCGGCCTCGAGTCCGGAGAGTTGTTTCAACGTTTCGACCCACCCCATGTTCGGTTTGAAGACCACCGAACCAAGGTCTTCATCGTATCTGGATTCTTCGAGATAGATGGCGAAGCCCTTCTGAATCCATAACGGCGGTTCCGGAATGAACGCCTTGAGGAACTGAATGCATCCTTGATGCACGAGAGCCGTTTGATAGAGATCCTCATCCTGGACAAAACCGACGAGTTCGCTTCGGTTGAGGTCACGATATTGGATGAATACGAACGAGTCCTTTGTTTCCGAAATGATGGAGCGGAGATACTCGTCGAAGCCGGACTTGTTCTTGAATATCCGTATCCGTAGCTTACCTGCCAGGGAATCGGTAGTGAAATGGAAAAAACCGTTGTAGAATTCGAGATACGCATCCATCTGATCGGCCGTCTTCTCCGCATGAGCCTGACTAACCTCGGAGTACACCGTATAATATGTACTCTCGGCGGAATACAGCGTGTCCTCCGACTGGGCTGTGAGTGTACCGCATACCGAGATCAGGAACACGAGACCGAATATCATACCGCTACTCTTCATCATTACTCTCCTGACAGCATTCTGAATCACAGTGTACGTCGAGGCCGACAAACTGTCAAATCGTTTTTCTTGGCGCGATAACACATTAGCGTCGGAGTCTCGAGAAATCATCGATGGTGACATTGACCCGATCGACCAAAATCCCGGCGTACCTCTCTAGATTATCGACAATATACTCTCGAAAACTGTGTAGATTTCCGGAAATTTCCAAACCATAGGGGACGTGGATGTATACACCGATGGAATACCCCTTGGCATCATTCCTGACGGTCACCTTCCTGACCGTGATGGAGCTGTTAAATTCGTCGGCACAATGCATGACCATTTGTGTCAATGCGGCCTCTGATATGGTGACCCTGCCCTTACGGCCGAAATCTGGGCGAACCACCGACTTTTCGAACACCTTCGATCTCTGCCACAGGGAGAGTTTGTTCTTGAGGAATACCTTGACGCTATCGTAGAGGATATGCGGGTAGTCTCTGCTGATCTCTATCGCCGGTACCGGGATGATGTGTTTTCCCTCATGCTTGCGAGACCGCATGGCCGTCTCGATCTCGCTTGTACTCGCGATCTCCTCTATGTTGATGATCCGGGAGGGTGCCTTGAGACCCAGGCGATCGACGATCTTTCTCACCATCCGTTCCGAGGTTCCGATGATGAGTATCTTCTTAAATTTGTACTCTTCGAGTTTCCTGCGGACATCCTCCCGGTGGTTTCTATTATCGAACAGCGCCGTCTTGATGGCGGCGAGATAGGCCTTCTCCCGCTTGGCCGATTTTCCGGCTACGATCTTCTGATCCTTGATGAGGAGTCCGTCGTCTATGATCAGGTCGATCCCGTACTTCTGTGCTACGAGTTTGGCGCGGAAACTCTTCCCGGTGCCGCTCTTGCCGACGAGGGCGTAGACGGTGACTCCTTTGAGCAGTAACGATAGTTGATGCAACAGCGACTTCATATACGTATATAATACCGAAAGATGTACCTATGTTTCTACCAGGAATACAAAAAACCTACCCAAGGTCTTCACCGTGTCTCCCGCGAACATCGGTATGCTGAAGACCGGGGCTTCCGCTTGACAAATACCTATACACCCACGAAACTAAGCATGCCTCGTAGGGGTGTAATTTGGAATCGGGAGAGGATATGGCCCGTCGTCAATCTGAGAGAGCGGAACATGATCGGGCTGCCGCATGCCACACATGAAAAAACCATACGGCGATTTTTCGGAAATTGTCATTCGCCTGATTTTGCTCACCCTATTCATCGCCGGCAGCATCGCCGTCTCACTCTCGCTCTATCCGCGGATGGGGAGGGGCCGGTGGGGTGAGGTCTCTGTGCTGATGGTCGATGCGGAGGCTCCGCTCCGAGAGGTGGTAACTCGGCTCCAGACTGCCGGAATCACCGGAGTCGTGAGTTCCCTCACGCAGCAGATGGAATTTACCCGGTTCGATGGGACAGAGTCGGTTACCGTACACGATCTACCCGGCAGACTCGATCGTCTGGATCCACGACTCGATCCATATATGCAATCGCTGGGCGAGTATTTTTACTGTTCGTGGCAGGGCGGTGATTTCCATCTCCTCTACCTCCCCGTCGCGAGCCGGGTGATCTCTCTGCATCTCCGACTTCGTCGGATCTTTCGTGGATCGGATATCCGGTGGATACTGCCGGAGTCACACCGGTCTCCCAGATGGACGGCATTTGTCCTTTTTCTCGGCTTCGTCGTGTACCTCTGTTTTCGAATTCGATCGATATGGGGATGGGCCGTCGCCGTTCCCTGGATACTCGGATTCCGGCAGGGTGACTATGGTTTCATCTTCGCCGCCTTTGTCGGATTCTGGGCCTGGTCCCGGATCATCGTCGAAATTCCGGTGGTATACACGTACTATCTCAACTACGGTACGCCGAAGGTAGACAAAGAGCGGATCATGCGGTATCTCTACCTATTGGCAATCTCGATTGGAGTCGCCCTGTTAGCGTTGCCTTTGGGATGGTACTCCGCCGGAGGAGCCGGATTCGTCTTTACAGCACACGGCCTTTCGTTGATGCTTGCATGTTTTCAGGGCGTGGTGTGTCTTTGGAAACATCGGACCCAGACCCATCGGCTCTTCTTTTCGGTCTCTATCCTGGACGGTAAGAGGGCGGAAACGACGGCAGGTCTGAACAGATCGATCGATCGGCTGACCCCATTCGCCGCGATTCTCATTCTACCGCTCCTGCTCATGCTTTCGGTGAAAGAGATCCCCCGAATTCCGCTGCCGATCTCGTTGCCCGAGGTAGAGGACCAATCCTGGGAGTCGTTGTCGCGGTTGAGGTTATTGGGGATAGAGGACCACCTGCCCGATGTTTCCGATTACCTGTCACACATGGCATATCAGGATACCATCGCCTTCGGCGGCGAGTATCGATTTCCGAATCGGGGTGATACGCACACCCTCCCCTCATATGCATGGGAAGACGGTCGAGTCGTCGTTCGGAAACGGGTGATGCTGGAGTTTACAGAAGCCTGGTATCAGGATATACTGCGGGCTGTTCCTGAAAACGGAATATTGGCGATGCTCTCAACCGAGGGCCGATTCCTCGGTGCTACGGTAACGTCTCCGACGTTTCTTCCGGACATTCCTTTGTTTTTCATGAGTCACATCGCCTGCTGTTTTCTCATACTTTTCTCACTATTTGTTCAGGTTCGGCTGCACGCATATATCGTCTATGGAGTGCGCACTATCATTGTAAGGAGAAAACGACAAGCCGCATGAGCACGACCCATACCTTCAAAAAAGGCGGCGTACATCCCCCCGATACAAAATCTAGGACCAATCACGAAGCCATCAAGAATGCGGTACTCCCCTCACAGTTCGTGGTACCGTTATTGCAGCACCTAGGAAAGCCCGCCGTTCAGGTAGTTGAACCGGGAGACACCGTGCGCGAGGGGGTTCTCATCGGTGAATCGGACGGGTATATCTCTGCCAACGTCCACTCCCCGGTTCCCGGTGTCGTATCCGAGATCAGGAGTATCTACCTCCCTGCCGGCATCGAAACATCGGCAATCGTCATCGACACGGAGGGGGAGTTCGACCGTCTCGGGAAACCCGGCAGGAGTCTCGATTGGAAGCAGTACGCGAGAGAGGAGTTGCTCGCCAAGATCGCCGAGATGGGCGTCGTCGGCCTCGGCGGGGCCACTTTCCCCGCACACGTGAAGTTCAATATTCCCGCAGGATCCAAGGTAAGAGATTTTGTGGTGAATGGAACCGAGTGCGAGCCGTACCTTACCGCCGATCATCGAATCATGGTAGAGAAGGCGGACGCGGTCATCCAGGGAATCGCCATCGTTGCCGCCATCTTATCTCCGGAATCTGTTTCCATCGGCATCGAGGAGAACAAGCCCGATGCAATAGAGGCGATGCGGGCTGCGGCCGGAAGATCGGGTATGAAACTGTCGGTGATTCCACTGAAGTTGAAGTATCCGCAGGGGGATGAAAAACAACTGCTCAAGGCGATCACCGGCCGAGAGGTGCCGTCGGGAGAACTTCCCCTGGCGATTGGTGCGGTGGTCTCAAACGTCGGCACCGTTAACGCCGTATATGAGGCGGTGGTCCTCGAAAAACCGCTCATCGAGCGAGTGGTGACGGTATCCGGAGGGGCGGTCGCCGAACCCGCGAACCTGAAGACCCGTTTCGGGACGCCCTTTCGCAGTCTGATCGAGGAGTGCGGCGGATTCATCAAGGAGCCTGCCAAGATCGTGGCCGGCGGTCCTATGATGGGATTCTCGGTCTACGATCTGGATACGCCGGTAATCAAGGGGACCTCGGGTGTCTTGGCTCTCACCGCCGGGGAGGTGCGCGGGAGTCGGCGTACGAATTGTCTCTCCTGCGGACGGTGTGTGAAAGCGTGTCCCATGGGATTAAATCCGACTCGACTGTTCAAATACATAGATCATCAGCTGTATGATGAAGCCCGTGAGATCGGCCTTTTGGATTGCAAGGAGTGCGGTTGTTGCGGATACGTCTGTCCCGCACACATCCCATTGGTACAGGGGATGAAGTTGGGGAAGAATCTGCTCAGAAAGAAGGGCAACTGAGGAAGTAAATCGAGGATGGATGAATGAAAACCCGTGAAATGGTGGTTACCGTTTCTCCACAAATACACCACCGCCATTCAACCACCATGATAATGTGGGTAGTCTCTGCGTGTCTTTTGCCTGCCGGCGCGTGGGGGGTGTATGTGTTCGGAGCCAGGGCCGCGGTGACGGTGCTGGCGGCGGTCCTCTCGGCGGTCATATTCGAGGCCCTGGCGGCGCTGGTATGCAAGGAATTTACCCTGTGGGACGGCAGCGCCTTTCTGACGGGTCTGCTGGTCGGATACAACATGCCCCCCGAGGTGAATCTCTATGTCCCCGTCATGGCATCGGCATTCGCAATCCTGGTAGTAAAGTGGACCTTCGGCGGCCTCGGGGGAAACTGGATGAATCCGGCTCTGGCCGGAAGGGTGTTCGTGTTCTTCTCTTGGACCGGGTCCATGACCAGATGGACGATGCCGAAAACCTGGGCGGTGGATGCAGTCAGTTCGGCGACTCCTCTCGGGTTCCTCAAGACCCGACTCATGGACTTGGAAGAACCCGTCGGCGGATCGATCGACCTCCTGAATATCGGAGGGTATCCGGCGAGTCCGATGGGAGAGCGTATCGCCCACCGGATCTCCGAAGCATTCGGTTGGTCCGTCGATCCGCTCGTGTTGGATCAGTTTATCGGGAACGTACCCGGCTGTATCGGTGAGGTATCCGCAATCTTGATTCTCCTCGGCGGTGTAATCCTGCTCATTCTCGGCATCGCCAACTGGGAGATTCCACTCGCATATCTGGCCACCTTCGGCGTGCTCACCTGGATCCTCGGGGGGGTTCGGTATGGAAGCGGGTATTTCAACGGCGACTTCCTTGTCTACCTCTTTTCCGGCGGACTCTTCCTCGGGGCTTTTTTCATGGCTACCGACATGGTGACGTCGCCCTTGAGTAGAATGGGAATGATCATCTTCGGCGCGGGAGCGGGATTCCTGACCTTCCTCATCCGATATTACGGTTCTTTTCCGGAAGGGGTGTCGTTGGCCATCATTTTGATGAATATCTTCGTTCCCGCTATCAACCGAATCACCGAGCCGAAGCGCTTCGGCATCAGGAAGGCGGAGGAGCCCGGACGATGAACGATTTTCTCAAGATCGGAAGTAAGTTGGCCCTGATCTGCGCCGTCGCGGCGCTCTCCCTCGGGATTGTCAACGCCGTCACGGAGACTCGGATCGAATACCGGAAAGCTCAGCGCCTGCAGGAAACCCTTGCCGCGGTGAGCTTCGAGGGAGAACCCGGAGATCGGATCGAGGTCGACGGTTCGAAACATGTTTCCGCCTACTATCCGCTGGTGAATAGCGCCGGGCGGACGATCGGGTACATCCTGGTTCTCTCCGGCGAAGGCTACGGCGGTGAGATGTTGATCCTGGCCGGATATACCCCGAAAGGGCGGATTCGATCCGCCCGGCTGATGGAGAACGATGAGACTCCGGGACTCGGGAAGGAGGCGGAGCGGCCCGAATATATGGAGATGTTTATCGATACAGGTGCGGATGTACCGGTCCCGACCCGCAAGAGCCGGCTGTCGCCGTCCGATGCGGATGCCGTCACGGGGGCGAGTATCACCTTTCAGGGTATCGCCGGCGCGTTGGCCACGGGATCCGAATTCATCCGTTCTCTCGTGGAGGTTGAATCATGATCAAGGAGTTCACCAAAGGATTGATACGGGAGAACCCCATCTTCATCATCGTGTTGGGACTCTGTCCGGCCTTGGCCGTTTCCACCAAGGTCGTCAATGCCCTTGGAATGGGCGGCGGTGTGATCTTCGTCCTTCTCGGTTCCAACATCTTCGTATCTCTTCTCCGAGATTTTATCCCGGAGAAGGTTCGGATACCCGCATACATCGTAATCATCGCATCTTTCGTCACCGTCGTCGAGATGGTCATGGAGGCTTTCCTGCCTGAGCTCTTCAAGAACCTGGGCATTTTCGTACCGTTGATCGTGGTGAACTGTGTGATTCTCGGTCGGGCCGAGGCATTCGCGAGAAAGCGCGGAGTTACGGAATCGGTTCTCGATGCCCTTGGAATGGGGGTGGGATTCACCTTGGGGTTGACCTTGATCGCCCTATTTCGGGAGTCATTGGGGGCAGGGACCATCACCGTCTTTCCCATCGGCAGCTTCGACGGAGTCATCGAGATTCCGGGTCTCATCTCCGCCCCGGCGCGCATCATGTCGCTGGCGGCGGGTGCGCTCCTGGTGGTTGGGTATCTGAAGGCCCTGTTCACGATCTTCGAGAAGTAGGAGTAGCGCAATGACGTATATCGCTATCTTGATCACATTCATATTTGTGAACAACTTCATCTTGGCGCAGTTTCTCGGACTATGTCCGTTCATCGGCGTCTCGAAGAATGTGGAATCCGCGGTAGGAATGGGGTTTGCCGTCACTTTCGTCATGTCCCTCGCATCCGTAACGACATGGGCCATTCACAACCTGATACTGCTACCGCTCCATTTGGAGTTTTTGCAGACGATCTCGTTCATACTCGTCATCGCCGCCCTCGTACAGCTGGTAGAAATGGTGATACAGAAGATATCGCCACCGTTGTACAAGGCCTTGGGAATATACCTTCCCCTGATTACGACCAATTGTGCGGTCATGGGAATCGCGCTCATTTCGGTGCGAAGCGGATATACTGCCTTCGAGAGTTTCGTTGCCGGGTTCGCCGCCGGCCTCGGATTTCTTCTGGCCATCGTCCTCATGTCCACAATTCGCGAACGGCTCGATACGGAGTGGATCCCGAAGCCGTTTCGTGGAATCCCGATTGCCTTTATCACCGGCGGGCTCATGGCCCTGGCATTCATGGCATTCGACAAGGCGCTGCTGAATAACTTGATCGGATAGGTCGAAGCCGGGTCGCGTAGAGCCACTGGAGGAACGATACGGATGTTACGCATACTCTATTCTCTCATTGTTGTCGGGCTTCTCGGCGGGTTGTTCGGAATCGGGCTGGCCGTGGCCGCACGCCTACTGGCCGTAAAGAAGGATGAGACTGTCGAGGAGATTAATGCTATACTGCCGGGATTGAACTGCGGCGCCTGCGGGTATGCGGGGTGCGCTTCCTATGCCGAAGCCATGCAGACCGGTGAGGCCGGTGTGACCCTATGCATCCCAGGCGGCCCCGATGTGGCCGAACGATTAGGCGATCTCCTCGGAGTGTCCGTCTCACAGTCGAAACGGCGGATGGTCGCCTTCGTCCATTGCCGAGGTGACGATCAGAGAGCCGAGAAGGCCTTTGCGTACCAGGGGCTCTCCGACTGCAACGCGGTATATGCTCTCTTCAAGGGTGACAAGCAGTGTAAATACGGATGCCTCGGTCTCGGAAGTTGTGTCCGGGAGTGTCCGGTAGACGCCATATCCTACACCAAGGGCGGGTTGGTCCGTGTCGACCCCGACCTGTGCATCTCGTGTGAGAAATGTGTCGCCGTGTGTCCCACCGGGGTGATACGAATGATCCCCGATGATGCGGATGTCGCGGTGGCCTGCAATTCCACAGACAAGGGAGGGGTGGTTCGGAAGTATTGCACGGTGGGTTGTTTGGGATGTAGACTGTGCAACAAGAAGTCGCCGGATGGGGGATTCGAGATCAACGACTTCCTCGCGAAAATCGATTATGATACGAAGGGAAGCCGCTACGAGGCGGTCGCGGCGTGTCCGACCAAGTGTATCGTGCCGGTTCGCGACGAGTGTAGAGAAAAAGATAGCATTATAGAATCGAAGGAGTCATTGAAAACTCGGACGCCGGCAAAGAAAAACTAGATGCCGGATATTGTCTAGGGCAATACGTATAGAATGATCAGTCTGATAATCGGCACGTATAATTCAATTCCCATTGGGTATAAAGACGACACGATAGAAGAGCGGTATCAAGCCTCGATAAAACCCTTCCTCTCGCTGATATATGAAAACAGCAACATCCCCGTAACATTGCACTACTCGGGAATCCTCCTCGAATGGTTCGATGAGAAACACCCGGAAGTACTCATTCTCTTGAGTGAGATGGTTCGAAACAAAAGCGTTGAAATCCTCGGCGGCGGATACTACGATCCCATCTTGCCGCTGATTCCCGTGACCGATAGGGTCGGCCAGATCGAGTATCTGACCACCTTTATTCGTAAAAAGATTGGGAAACGACCCCGTGGTGGTTGGATTACCGAGCGGGTGTGGGAGACGAACCTTGCCCTGACGCTCAAGAATAACGGCATCGATTTCATCTTTCTCGACGATTGGCACCTAAATTTGGCGGGACTCAACGGTTCCTCGGTTTTCCAGCCCTATATCACCGAGGAACAGGGGAAGGGAGTCCTCGTGTTTCCCATCTCGAACACGTTTACCTCACAGATCGGCACGATATCGCCCGCCGCAATGGTGGATCATATCGTACAACTGTCGGCGAAAGACGACCATGAGATGGTCGTAATCATGATGGACGGATTATCTTTCAGTTCAACTTCAAAGTCGAACAACGCCTCTTTCGCATGGCTTCAGGAGTTCTTCATCGAGACGGAGCGGCACAAAGAGTCGATAGACGCGGTACTTCCGGGGGTGTACGCCCGAAGTGCCTCACCGAGAAGTAAAGTCTATTTCCCGTCGGCGATGAGGAGGGAGATATCGAGCCTTCCGTTTCCTATCGACCAGCAGGCTGTCCTGCACAAACTCGAGAAGGAGGGCGGTGAATCGAGTTCATTCCTCCGGGCAGGCTACTTCAGGCAGTTCCTCTCCAAGTATCACGAGAGCAACCTCCTGTACGCGAAGATGATGTATGTCTATATGCTGGTGAATCAGATCCGCGGTGATCGCTCGAGGAAGAAGACGGCCAAATACCAGCTATGGAAGGGGCAGTGTAACAGTGCATACTGGCACGGACCTTCCGGATGTCTCTACCGGAGTTGTGTGCGGAAGGCGGCGTATAGCGCTCTGATCGAGGCTGAGAAGATCACCCGGGAGCGGGGCATATTCAAGACGAGTCTCACCGCGGTTGACATAGACATGGATGGTGGAGATGAGTTTCTCTACCAGGGGCAAACCCTGAACGCCTATACGCATAGACTCGGCGGGGTCCTGTTCGAACTGGATTACCTGCCGAGGTGTTGGAATTTCCTCGATACGATGACCAGGTACCGTGAACTCGAACACGATACGCAACATGCCTGTTTCGATACCTATCATCGCAGTGCCTTCATCGATCACTTCATGCCGGCGGATGATACGATCGAGGCATTCGCTTCCGGGAGACAGATCGAACAGGGCAACTTCATTGAGAGGGAGTTCGAGATCGAATCTCTCGATCGAGACCACAAGGAGATAACCTTCGTCCGAGACGGCAATGTCGTCTGCGGAGAGACGGAATTTCCGGTACGTCTGCAGAAGAAATATATTTTCAGGAAGAATTTCATCTCCATCCACTACGGAATCACGAATGACGGCGTCGAGACCCTTGAATCCGTATTCGGATCGGAAGTGAACCTCTCTTTCAATGACAACCGGGCCGAATCGTTGAAGATCACGGTGGGTGAGGAGAAGGAACTCGACGGGCTGAAACCGGTTACCGAGTCTGCCGCCAAGACGGTTCGGATGCACGATAGGGCGAATAGGGTCCTCATAACCATCACGGGTTCCAAGCAGTTCGATCTGTGGAGTCTTCCGATATACAGCAATGCCGCACCCGGAAACGCCGAAACGCCAATAGTATCTCGGTATCAATCGACCTGTGTCGTTCCCCGATGGCACCTGCGACTGGAACCGCAGAAGACCTGGACCTGCAGGATCATGTTGCGACTAGATCGGAAGTAGGCCTGTCGACTTCGAAAGAACCTCTACAGTCTGAGTTTTTGCAAGACGATGTCCAGCCATTCTTGTGATTCCACGTACGTGGTCTCAGCCGCGAGGAGAAACTCCAAGAAGGCTTCTCGGTATTTCTCCTGAAAAAAGTAGACCTGTCCCAAGTAAAACCGGGTACGGTTCTCCGTGGGGCGTGAACGCTTCACGCTCAGAAAATTGGTCAACAGCCGTTCGGTGGCGTCCCACTCACGCCGTCTGAACTCGCGGTTAAGGATCGTTCCAAGGGTATACTCTTCTCCGCCGGTATGGGGAATGGTGTCATACGCCAGGATCACCGGCTGCGGTGTCGGCTCAGGCGGTGGTTCGATGGTATTCAGAATGCCGGCGAGCGCCTTCACCGTCGGTAGTGCCATCACGTTCGGTTCCGGAGTCGTGATGGTGATCGGTGAGCTCAACGCCTCTCCGCTGATTACCGATGACGATAGGAGAAGGTATGGCAACGGTCTCGACCGTGATGTAGTACTCTTGGAGAAATTTAGTCCGATGGTAGTCTCGGTCAGCGGGATCTCGACCGGCACCGTCGTCACGTTTTGGTCGGTATTGAACGTGAACGAGCCGGTCTTGACCTGTTCGGCATCGAAAACACCGTAGTAATAGGGAACGCCCGGTACCGGGTAATCGACGAATTCCTTTGCGGTACCCGGAATCGTCGTCAGCAGATTGGCCTTCAGGATGTCGTCGATTGAAGAGATGGGTGCGGTATTGCGGTACACGATCAACCGGCGGTCGAGTTTGTCGTTGGAAAAGCCGAGAACGATCGACTCATTCCGGATCTTCGTGGAAATATCGGAAATCTCGGCGACTCGTTCCTCCTCGCTGATTACCGATTGCACCGAAACGCCATTCACCGTCTTGTTACGGAAGGGGATGAACAATTCGTATAATTCACCATCCGTATCCTCGGCGAGTACGGCGTAGAAGAAGGGAATACTGAGGTAGGGATGATCGACATAGTATTCGGTTCCGGAATCGACCTCTGCGATGAGTTCGGCCTGTTGGAAGTTTGCCGGACCGATCTCCTGTGTATGACGGTATACGAGGTAGGTGCCGTCGACATCGGAGGTGTCTCTCCAAGAGAGGATGATGGTATTCGACTCCACCTGCGCCCTTAGGCGGGATACGAAGGGGGAGAATACGTCGCCGGTGGCTTCCTCTTGTGCCCAGAGCAGAGGGGCGAAACAAAGTAGGACACAAACGACTATGCCGTGAAATGTATACACAATTCTCACATCGAATCTCCACATATGAGGCAGGTTCAAAATGGAACTATCGAACTCGCCTCATCTACCATACTATTCGACCGAAAGGGTAAAAGTCCATAGTATTTTCGTACGTTTGGCACTCTCCGGCGGGGGTTTGACAGTGTATGGACTTATAATTACACTGGATACCATGTTCGTCGCCGTCGCTACCGAGCTTTCTTCAGACGACCAGCAGATAGCCGTAGACAACATGTTGACTCAATATGGATTCAAGAAGATCCATGAGCGATTGTATGAATCGGTGACCATTACCGATCAGACGCTGCTGCGACTCAAGAGGGATATCGATCATATTACCGATTATTACGACAGCGTGCGATTCTACCAATATCCCATGGACGATGTCCTCGTGATAACGCACTTGCGTAACAAGAAATGGCGGCGTACGGTCGTACATATCTGAGCCTGAAAACATTTGAGAGTAGGATTTGAGAGTAGGAGGGAAATAATGAGTACGGAATTACACGGTGCCCTCGAGACGCTGAAAGAACAGATACAAGAAACATGGAGGCATCTTTGACCCGGAGAGCACTCAGGCCAAGGTGTCCGAGTTGGAGAGCAAGACCGCGGATCCGAACTTCTGGAACGACCGAGAAAACGCGGAAGAGGTGCTGTCGGAGCTGAACCGCCTGAAGAAACGGATAGAACCATGGAAGGAGATCCGACGGGAGGTTGAGGAGGCCGATCAACTCTACCAGTTGGCGGTTGAGGAGGACGACGATGGTACCCTGGCCGAAGTCGAAGAGCTGCTCGAGGCTCTGGAACGGAAACACGGAAGCCTGCGGCTGTCGGAGCTCCTGAGCGACAAGTATGACTCCGGAGACGCCTTTCTCACCATCCATTCCGGGGCCGGCGGCACCGAGGCGTGTGACTGGGTTCAGATGCTGCTTCGGATGTATACCCGATGGGTTGAAACCCGCGGCTATCGGATGGAAATCCTCGACATGCTGGAGGCCGAGGGGGGCATCAAGTCGGTGACGGCGCAGATACAGGGTGATTCGGTCTACGGGTACCTCAAGGGAGAGACCGGCATCCACAGGTTGGTACGGATCTCGCCGTTCGACTCGAATAAGCGACGTCACACCTCCTTCGCATCGGTGTACGTCTCGCCGGTCATCGAAGAGGATATCGAGGTGGAGATACGGCCTGACGATATCAGGGTCGACACCTACCGTGCCCAGGGTGCCGGAGGTCAGCATGTCAACAAGACCGATTCCGCCGTTAGGATTACCCACCTGGAGACCGGAATGGTGGTGCAATGTCAGAACGAGCGCAGCCAGCACAAGAACAAAGCCATGGCCATGAAGGTACTCAAGAGCCGGTTGTATGAGCACTATCAGGAGATCGCCGACGAGGAGCAGGCCAAGCACGCGCAGGAGAAGAAGGACATCTCCTGGGGCAATCAGATCCGATCGTATGTATTCCATCCATATAACATGGTGAAGGATCACCGCACGGATGCGGAAACCGGTAACGTCCAGGCGGTGATGGACGGAGATATCGACCGGTTCATCGAGGCCTATCTGAAGTGGAATTGGGCCCAGTCGAATTGACGGGCATCATCGAGATCGATCCTGTGGCACCGATAGCCGCCGAGATCGTCTGAGAGGAGCCGGCAGCCGGAAGATGAGAAAAGCGGACATTTCCGTCCTGATCGTCGACGATCTCGAATTCATGCGTTCCGCGATCCGGGAGATAATCGAGAGCCATGGATTCAGGGTGTCGGGCGAAGCCGCGGACGGCCGTGCGGGCGTCCGTGCCTATAGAAGGCTTTCGCCGGACGTGGTTTTGATGGACATCACAATGCCGGTCCTCGATGGAATAACAGCCCTTGCAAAGATCATGGACCTGGACGAGAAGGCCCGTGTCATCATGTGTTCGGCGATGGATCAGCGCGAATATATCATCAGGGCCATTCGCCTCGGAGCGCGTGATTTCATCGTGAAGCCGTTCAGACCGGAGCGGATACTATCGGCCATCGAAAAGTCGGTGAATCCCCGATGATGGGACGGTGCGCATCGAGGTTCCTTCTGGTGGGAGGACTCGTCTCGATTCTTACAATCGGGTTATGCAGCAAACTCTTCGCTGAGGAGCAGTCGGCGCTCCCAAGCGATCCGTCCGGGAACTACCGGGTGGGAGTCACCGAGTTCGACGCGGTCCTGTCCGATACCAATGCATACCTTTCTTCGAGCTTTCCCCTCTCCATCATCGAGACGGTCGAGACATGCGACCATCATATCTTCGGCGATCCCGAACTCCTCGCATACAAGGCTTCCTTGATCGATACGGAGATCGGAAAGCGGAAGGTATCGCTTGGTTCGCTCTATACGGCGAGAGATACACTCTTCTTTCAGGTCGGCACCGACACGGCAAAACTCGATGCCGCGGAGAAACGAATACGGGACGCACTCGATGGGATCGTGGCGTTGGAATTGACGGATCCCGACGAGATTACCGTGCCCCGAGAGAAGCCCATCGAACTGCATGAACGGAATAGTGAACGGAGGTTGCTTCCCTTCCCCAACGGGCTCGAGGCGGATTTTACGGCTGCGGAGAAGCTCGATCTCCTGATATCCGGGCGTATCGAGGAGATCCAGGGCTTCATCTTCATTGAGGTGTGGATCTACATGACCGCCTTGAACGAGCGGATATACGTCTACAGCGATGCCGCATCGATCGAGGGGATCGCGGAGAGACTCGTGACTCCGAGAAATCAGATAGCCGAACTACTACTCGGCCGTCCCTGGGCCGGGCTTTCGTTGCTTGTCACGCCACCAACCGCCGAGATCGCCATCAACGGAACATCCCGAGGCAGCGGCAGCGCCGATCTGAGACTCATCCAACCCGGTGAGTATCTCGTGGAGGTGTCGGCGCCGGGGTATACAACAGCGTCCCGAATGATCGCTGTAGGTCCATACGAGAGACTCCGGGAGGAATTCACCCTCGAGCAGGCCGATGTTCGTGAAATTCTTTTCAGGAGTCGGCCGCAGGGAGCCTCAATATTCCTGAGCTCGCTCTTTCAGGGAACTACTCCGGCCCTCATTCCCTATGACGGAAACATCAGTCAGGCAACCCTGCGGTTGGAGGGATACGAGGAGAGGGCGATCTTCCTGAATCCCGAGATAGAGAACCCTATCGCCATCGATCTGAAACCGGCGCTAACGGTGACCGAACCGTACCGCGAGCGGACCAGGGATGCATTCTATGGCTCGCTCGCCGCGTTCGCCCTCTCCATTCCGGCGAGTCTCGTTCTGTACTCCGTACAGTCCGATTACCTCACCGCCGCGCGGCAGGCGGAAGGCGATGAACAGCTGCGGCTTTGGAACGTCTCGCTGAGTACCGTCGCGGGGTTTATCGGCGGGGTGTTTCTCAACGTGACCTTGTTCGTCAATTCGGTGGTTCGGCTGGTCGAATATGTTCAGGCCTCGGACAGATAACGAGGTGCAAACAGGACGAAGCGGATTGATAGATAGACGAATCATACACCACGCGAGAGGAGCTACATGAGAAGCATCAGAGAACGGTTTTCACGACTGTTTGGGGGAAATCGGGAACGCGAAGAGCTGTACGAGGAGATGGAAGACCTACTCGTAGAGGCGGATATGGGTCCCATCACGGCGACCACCATCGTAGACGAGTTCAGACAGGCGGGAAGGGGGGCCGGAGCCGGTCGGGACGAGATGATCGAATCCTTGCGGGATATCATAGCCGAACATCTCGTCTCCACTACCATCGATGTCGATCCCGACACGGTCAACGTCTTTCTGGTTCTCGGGGTCAACGGCGTCGGAAAGACGACCACCATCGCAAAGCTCGCCGGCCTGTACAGGCGTGAGTACGACGTACCGGTGTATTTGGCAGCCGCCGACACGTTCCGCGCGGCGGCCATCGATCAGCTGTCGATACACGGCGACCGACTCGGGATCAGGACCTACCGACAGGAGCCGGGCTCGGACCCCGGGGCGGTGGTGTTTGATGCCGTTACCAGTGTATTGACCGAGGGACGGGGACTCATCTTCGCCGACACCGCCGGCAGGATGCACAACAAGGCGAATCTCGTTCGAGAGTTGCAGAAGATCGACAAGGTGATCGGCGGGAAGCGGATCGGCGGCGTTTACAAGAAACTGTTGGTAATCGACGCGACTACCGGTCTGAACGGATATCGGCAGGCGGAGGTGTTCAACGAAGCAATCGGTGTCGATGCGGTGATCTTGAGCAAATTCGACTCAGCCGCCAAGGGTGGCAGCATCATCTCCATCTGTAAGGAGTTGAAGCTGCCGTTTGCGTTCGTTGGAACCGGCGAAGGGTACGAAGATCTGCGGCGGTTCGACAGCGAGCACTTCCTGGAGCAACTCTTCGGAGAAACGGATTGAGACGAGTATGGTGGATCATCCTGGGTTGTCTCATCTGCGGTGTTTTCACCGCCGAGGAGACCTTCTTCCGTTCCAACTCTCTGGGAATGCCGCTGGCCGAAATTTCGAAATACCGGACCGACGAGTTTCAGTACGTTCTCACCATCGAGAAGACCGACGGCACTGCACTCCGCACCCTCTACGAGGACGGAGAAGCGGTGAGGCGATGGCGATCGACGGTGCTGGGCAGGAGGCGCATCGTCGAATCATTCGAGGGGGATACCCCCGTAACGGTGGAAACCTACGAGGAGGGCCGTCTTATCGCCGAAGAGTTGTTTCGGTACGGCTCGCTGGAAGTACGGTTCGAGTACCGGTACACCGGTGACGTGCTCCGGAAGATCGTCGCCTATGACGAGGCGGGGAAGGTCTATGAAGATGCGTACGTCCGAGATGGAACCGGGCGACTCCTGCGACTCATCAGGACCTATGCGGCAGGCGGCCGGGATGTGTCGGCGTATACCTTCTCGGGAGTGGATCTCGTCGGGGAGTGGCATGGAGACGAGGAAGCCTCGACGGTATTTCGCTTCGGTTCCGAAGGACCCATGGCGGAAGAGAAATGGCGGGAGGGGGCCCTCCTATACCGATCCGAGATCCTCTCATACAATCCGAAACGTGCGGTTGAGACCGATTTCGTTACTGGAACGGTGGTGGAGCGGCAGTATGATGAATCCGGCAATATCGTTCAGGAGAGCGGGACGGGCCCGGACGGACAGTTGAAGGTCAGATACGAGTACCAGGACGGAAAACAGGTAGCAAAGACGGCACGATCACCCGGCACAACCGAACGATGGGAATATGTATATGAGGGTGACGAACTCACGGCGGAGCGGTACCTGCGGGACGGCGAGATGATCATGAATACTGTCTACACCGGAGAGAACTCCTATACGGAGGAGATCTACCGGGAGGGGCGAATCTTTCTCAAGGTGTACTATGAAGACGAACAGCGCAGTAAAGAGGAGTTTATCCCCGCCTTCGGGAGAACCGGAGGCGGATCGTGAATTGGACCTGGTTTATCGCGGTGCGTCACTTCGTGGGCAGGAGGCAGGAGCAGCGGTTTTCTCCGACGATACTCTCGGTAGTCGGTATCACCGTGGGGGTGATGGCGTTGATATCGGTGATGGCCGTAATGAACGGGTTCCAGCTCGCTTTCATCGAAGACATCTTGGAGATAGAGTCGTATCATATCCGAATTACGCCGTCACTCCTCTCCAATCTCCAATCTGGAGTGAACGACGGATCGGAACCGCTTCGACTGCGTGAGGAAGTCGAGTCCATGGCTGAATTGCCGGGAATCAGGATTGCCGTGCCATGTGTCGATGTACAAACCTTAGCAAACGGCGAATACTCGGGACTGCGGCCGGTGATGGTTCGCGGGATCGATACCCGGATCGCCTCCGGTGATCGCGAATTTCTCCAACGACTCGGAATTTCCGCCTCGATGGTCGGTGATCTGGCTGTAGGATCCGTGATCCTCGGCGCCGATCTGGCGATAACTCTGGGAACCGCAGTGGGAGAGGAGATCACCGTCCTCTCACTGGCGAAGGGATCGGGGCTCGCATTGAATCCATCGGTTACCCGGCTCCGACTCGCCGGTGTTTTCCGGAGCGAAACGTATGAATTCAATTCAGCCATGGCCTTCGTACCGCTGGAGACCGGACTCTCCATGGCTTCCGGGATCGACGACCTTTTCTGGGGAATCAAACTCACGGACAAGGATCGGGATATCAGAGGCATGAATGTGATTTTGGAGTATCTCGGACGGCGGGGATTCGATACCGAGGCGATCCTCGCAGCGTGTGAGTCGTGGCGCGATTTCAATAGGTCCTTCTTCGGGGCCCTCAGAACAGAAAAAGTCACCATGATGGTACTCGTCGGCTTGATATTCGTAGTGGTCGGGGTGAACATCTATCATGCCCTCCGGAGGGAGGTGCGGGAACGACAGGAGGAGATAGGGGTTCTCCGCTCCCTCGGCGCCTCTCCACGGCAGATCCGCGGTATCTTCACGATGAGTGGAGTTCTGGTGGGTCTGGTAGGTTCCACGTTGGGAACCATGATGGGCCTGCTCGTGTCCGCGAAGATCAACACGATCCTACAAATAGCCGATCGCATCATCAACCGACTCGTCGATTTCGCATACACGGTATCTTCAGTCGTGACGAGTGGGGGGGGGCAACGGATGGGTACTCTGATCCCGTCTATTTTCAATGCCATGGAGGTACCCGTCAGAGTGCTCCTTCCCGAAACGGCGGCCATATTCGCATTCGCGTTTGCATCGTCGGTTACTGCGGCTCGCATCGCCTCTCGGCGGGTTGTCGTGATAAGCCCGGCGGAGGTGTTGAGGTTCGAATGAAGATGGTATCGGAGAATCGAAAAAATCAACCGAACAGTCCCTCGAACATCGTGGTGGATGTACGCCGAATGACGAAAGTCTATGAAAACGGTCCCGAGCGACTCCGGATTCTCGATGATGTGTTTCTTGAGATTGCTGAGGGAGAGACCGTGACCATCTCCGGCGCCAGCGGCTGCGGAAAGAGTACCCTCATCAATCTGATCGCCGGCCTCGACCGGCCTACCGAAGGCACCATTACCGTTGTCGGGAACGATGTCGCCTCGTCACGGGAGGAAGATCTGACGGAGTACCGATCTCGGATAATCGGCCTCATATTTCAGTTCCACTACCTGCTGAAGGACTTCACCGCCTTGGAGAATGTCATGCTGCCGGCACTCATGGCCGGCACCTCCATGGGACGGGCCCGGGAAACCGCCCGCTCACTCCTGCGGCAGGTAGGCCTCGATGAGAGGATGGACCATATACCCGCACAACTCTCCGGGGGAGAACGTCAGCGAGTCGCGGTTGCGAGGGCGTTGGTCAACGATCCTTCCCTGATACTGGCGGATGAACCGACGGGAAACCTCGATGCGGGCAATGCCGAGTTGATCGCCGATCTGCTCTTCGCTCTGGTAACCGATCGTGGCAAGACCATGATTCTCGTGACCCACGATCGAGCCTTGGGAGCCAAGGGGAACAGGATGCTCACGATTGAGAAGGGAAGAATCCATACGGCATGAACATTCGGGCAATCGTATCGGTAACGAAGAAGAACTTGCAATCGGCAGGCGGCGGACGTCCCGGAGGATATCTGCGTGGTGCCGCGGTGGGAATATGTCTGGCCCTCGTGCCGCTGGTGGTGGTACTCATCGTGACCAACGGGATGATCCGTGGCATCACCGAACGGTATATCGAACTCGGTTCCTATCACCTTCAGTTGAGGAGTTTCTCCGTCCCGTCCGAGGAGGACGTCCGCGATCTCACGAAAGCCTGCTCGGTGGTCCCTGAAGTCATACGAGTAGTCCCGGTCATCCAGGGTACCGGACTGGCATACTCGAGTTCCGGCAAGACCGGAGTCTCCGTACGGGCGCTACCTCCGGAGGAGTTTGCCTCCGACCGGGATTTCATCGGCTACGTAACGGCGGAGGCGGGTGATCTTACTTTCTCCGGTGAACGGTCCATTCTGCTGAGTACCGGCGCCGCCGAAACCCTTGGTGTCGCACCGGGAGATCAGATAGTACTGTTGACCGCCCGGACGGAGCGAGGGAGGTCGCCCGTGCTTCGACCGAGTCGTCTCATAGTGGACGGGATCTTCTCCAGTGGATACAGGCAGCTGGATTCGATGACAGTCTACATACCGCTGAAACTGGGCCGGCGCTTGTTCGGCGGAGGGGGGAGCGGGTTTGTCGGCTTGAGGACGGAAGATCCCTTCGATCACATCGATCGGGTCGCCATGATGGTGGCGGAACAGGTTCCCAATAACTGGTATGTATATACCTGGTATCAGATCGACCGATCACTCTACAGGAGTCTTCGGTCGACGAAGGTGCTGCTACTCTTCATCATGGGGGTCATCGTGGTGGTAGCCGTCTCCAACATCTCATCAGCGACGACCATGCTCGTGTTGGAAAATATGCCCGAAATAGCGATTATGAAGAGTTTCGGGGCCTCTCCGAGGTCGATCACATTGATTTTTCTCGGTGGTGCCGTAACAATCGGGTTCATCGGAACCATCACAGGGATCGCGATCGGCCTTCTCGTCGGGGTCAGGGTGAATGAGATCATACGGCTGCTCGAATCCGGTATTCTGCGTCTCAATACCGTGTTGCGGCTGATGATGGGGCCGTTTTTTCCGCTCCCGGCGACAGAATATCGAGTGCTGAATCCGGAATATTATCTCGAAGAGATTCCGATTATACTGCCGTTTTACGAACTCGCCGGGGTAATGGTGATCGCCCTTGTATGCTCGGTCCTGGCCGCGTTTCTACCCGCCGTTCGGGCGGGACAGGTGAGACCGCTGTATATTCTGAGAAAACACTGACCGATAGTCATCGTCGATACGAGGCATGTGTGGATTTCAATACAGCAAGGTGTACATTTCGGAAGAAATTTAGTATATTTTTCGAAAGTCGCCTGAAAATTGGCGGCTTTTTTATTAGTATAGATATGGGGGATCATTTTGAAGAAATGCGAAATCTGTGGGGATCAGGATGCGATCATCCATGTGCAGCAGATTATCGGAAACGAGATTATTGATCTTCATCTCTGTGAGGAGTGTGCCGGAGAGAAGGGAATCTCCGCCAATAACGATAAGATAGAGTTGTCTCTTGCGAACCTATTTGACGGATTGCTGGCGACCAGGGAGAGCGGGAAGCGGCGGACCGAGAATGCGGAGTGCCCCGAATGCGGCACGAAATTGAAGGACTTGCGGAAGAAGGGCAGGGTCGGTTGCGCCGAATGTTATTCCGTATTCAAGCGAGAGATCAACCGGTATCTGGAGAACATGTCCGGATCGACTCGGCATACCGGAAAGATACCGAAGCAGCTCCTCAGATACAAGAAGATACTCATCGATAGAGAGGTATTGAGGAGTCGGTTGAAAGAGGCCGTCGATTGTGAAGACTACGAGACGGCCGCAGTAATCCGTGATAAGATAAAGACGATAGGAGATGAAGCCGGTGAGGTCGAATGCTGACGTTTAGCGATATCGAAAGCACAAGCGGATGGTTTTCCGAGTCCGGACCTTCCGAAGACGTCGTGCTCTCGACGAAGGTTCGAGTCGCCCGAAATTTGTCCGGGCACACCTTCCCCGGTATCGCCACTCGAGAGGAACTCGACACCGTTCGGGAACGATTCGAGGATGTTATGCAAAAAATCGGCGTAGAAACTCCGTTGATGGTAGCGTATCTCGAGGAATACCCGCCGACAATTCGCCGAATGTTGTCGGAACGTCGGTTCATTTCACAACATTTTGCCTTGGATGCGAAGAATGCAGTGGTACTCGATTCCGATGGCTTCATGGCCGCGATGATCAATGAAACCGATCACCTCAGATTATCCTGTTTTCGAGGGGGGCTCCGGATCGATGACGCCTGGACGGATATTCAGAAGTACGACGACAGCATTGCAGATCTGCTCGCCTACGCCTTCTCATTGGAATATGGGTATCTGTGTACCGATCTTTCGGATACCGGCACCGGCCTCCGGGGATCCGTCCTGTTGCATCTGCCCGGTCTCGAACGGACGAATATGATGGAAAAAACAGTGAAAAACGTCGTCCAGTTGGGCTTTGATGTTCGAGGATACTTCAGCGATGATGAAGATCGTTCTCTCGGTGATCTCTATCAGGTCTCCGATCAGCTCTGTATCGGCACGAGTGAGGAACAGCAGCTCGAAAGGCTTGAATCTGTTTCGCAACAATTAGTACGTTATGAGAGGAAAGCACGCGGCGAGTTGTTCGAGAAGTGTCGCATCGATATCGAAGATGAGGTGTATCGAGCGTACGGCGTCTTGACCCATTGCCGCAAAATTACTGCAAAGGAGGCGAAGGAACTTCTGACGGTCATTCGTTTCGGTGTTACCGTGGGTCTACTCGACCTGCCGTTAAAGCGAATCGATGCGCTCCTGTTCCTGTCCCAAAAGGCTCATATGCAATACCTAATCGACAGCCAAGAATGCGGGTCCGACTCGAATTTGATTAACTACACGAGAGCCCGCGTCATACAGCGTACCTTAAACGCGACTGGTCCGGAGGAAAACCATGTTTAAGGGTCTTACACAACGTGCACAACGTATCCTCACCATTTTTGCCCAGGAGGAAGCCAAGCGATTCCATTCGGATCAGCTGCTTCCGGAGCATATCGTGTTGGCACTTCTCAAGGACGGAGAGGGCATCGGGTACAAAGCCCTGAAGCGACTCAATATAGATCTCATCGAGATGCAGCTCGAGCTCGAAAAGAGCATCCCTCACAAATCGGGCGGTTTCATCTTGGGTGATGTTCCCCCCTCCAGCCGTGGTAAGAAGATATTGGAAGATTCCGCCGAGGAGGCCAGGAACCTCGGACACGAATATATCGGCACCGAGCATCTCATCCTTGCCGCCGTGCGGGAGAAGGGTGCGGTAACTACGCGATTTCTCGACAAATTCAACGTCTCGGTTGACGATCTGCGGGAGATAATCGTCGAGATGAGCGGAACCTCATCTCAGAAGAAGAAGCAACCCGCCGGTGGAGTGCAACAGAAGAGGAAAACACAGAGTACTCAGAAGAAGGCGACTCCTACCCTTGACGAGTTTTCTCGAGACCTCACGAGTTATGCGAAGCAGGGGAAGCTTGATCCGGTGATCGGGCGGGAAACCGAGATACAGCGGGTGATTCAGATTTTGGCGCGCAGGACGAAAAACAATCCGGTCCTCATCGGTGAACCGGGAGTCGGCAAGACCGCCATCGTAGAGGGCCTGGCCCAGCGTGTGATTGACGGAACGGCCCCGGATGTCCTCATGGATCGACGAGTTCTCACACTGGATCTCGCCAGCCTCATTGCGGGTACCAAGTACAGGGGAGAGTTCGAGGAACGCCTTAAACGGGTAATGAAGGAGATCGTTACCAACGGAAACGTAATACTGTTCATCGACGAGTTACATACGATCATCGGAGCCGGAGGGGCTGAGGGAGCCATAGATGCCTCGAACATGCTCAAACCCGCTCTCTCGAGGGGGGAGTTGCAGTGTATCGGTGCAACCACGCTGAACGAATACAAGAAATACATCGAGAAGGATGCCGCGCTTGAGAGAAGATTTCAGTCAATCTTCGTCAGTGAGCCGTCGGTCATCGAAACCGTCGAGATCCTGAAAGGCATCAAGTCCAGGTATGAGGATCATCACAACGTCACATACACGACAGATGCACTCGATTCTGCAGTCAAGTTATCCTCCAGATATATCACCGAGAGGTTTCTTCCGGACAAGGCCATCGATTTAATCGACGAGGCCGGGTCTTTCAAGCGAATCAACAACAACGCAAGGCCGCAGGAACTCACCGAACTCGATGAGCAGATAGAACGACTCACCGCTGAGAAGATCGCCCTCGTCAACACCCAAAACTATGAGAAAGCTGCCGCGGTTCGTGATACGGTCCGGCATCTCAAGAACCGGGTAGAAGAGGTGAAACGCGGCTGGCAGACGACGCTGAAGCTCGAGAAGAATATCGTCACCGAGGATGATATCCAGACCATCATCTCCGACATCACCGGAATTCCGTTGTCCCGGATAGCCGAAACCGAATCTGAGAAGCTGCTCAAGGTCGAGGAGGAGCTCCATGAGACGGTAATCGGCCAGGATGATGCAATTCATGCGGTTTCGTCTGCCATTCGCCGGTCGAGGATCGGGCTCAGCTCTCCGAAGCGACCGATGGGTTCCTTCATCTTCCTCGGACCAACCGGTGTCGGCAAGTCGTTGCTTGCAAAGACTCTGGCGGAGTTTCTGTTCGGGAACGAGGATGCACTCGTTCGTGTCGACATGTCTGATTTCATGGAAAAGCACAATGTGTCACGCCTTGTCGGAGCGCCCCCCGGGTATGTCGGATACGAAGAGGGCGGGTTTCTGACGGAGAAGATCAGGAGACGGCCATACTCGGTTATACTGCTCGATGAGATCGAGAAGGCGCATCCCGATGTATTCAACCTCCTGCTTCAGGTACTCGAAGAGGGAGAGCTGCAGGACAATCTCGGCCATAAGGTCTCCTTCAGGAATACGGTGTTGATCATGACCTCGAACGCAGGTGCTCGGGAGATCTCGAAGGACGGGTCCGTGGGATTCCAGACGCAGGACGGAGTGATGGAATACTCGGAGATCAAATCTTCCGCGATGAACGAATTGAAGAGGGTATTTCGGCCCGAGTTCCTCAATCGTGTGGACGAGATCGTCGTGTTTCATAGCCTGGATAGAGATCAGGTCCGGATGATCTTCGAGACCATGTTCGATGAGGTCCGTATCAGGCTGCAGGAGATGAACATCGACATCGAGATCACTACTACGGCTCGGGAACACTTGATCGCCCTCGGATTCGACGTCAAGTATGGGGCTCGGCCACTCAGGCGTGTCATTCAGAAACATATCGAGGACAGGCTCTCCGTCGAGATACTCAAGGGGCGCTGCAAACCGGGTGAAACCGTTACCGTCTCGGTAAGAAAGGAAAAGATCGTTTTACGAATCAAGTCAAAAAAGGCAAGCAAGGAGCCCGAGCCCGTCTTTAATTAGTCTGCATATTGCAGAAGTGCGTTGCGGGTCTCAACGCTATTCCGCCTGTGGGTGAAGGGTCCTTTCGGTCCGGCACCGGTGGGTGGACGTGTGTCTCCTCTAAAACTACAGAGAAAGCGGTACTCATGGAATGAATTTAGAACTGTTCGTATTGGGATGCGGTGGAATGATGCCGCTACCCGGACGCTTCTTGACATCGGTATTGATGCGCCGGGAAGGGGAGTTGTTTCTATTCGATTGCGGTGAAGGAACTCAGGTTTCTCTGAAAAAGTTAAATCTGCGGTGGAAGAAGATCACCGCAATATTCATCTCTCATACCCATGCAGACCATGTAACCGGTCTCCCGGGTATGCTCATGCTCTCGTCACAGGTCGACCGTGACGAACCGCTGTATATCATCGGTCCGCCGAAGATCGCGGAATACGTGAAGATGAATCGCAGCGTACTCGACATGTATATCAACTACGAGATAATCGTGCATGAGGTCACGGAACCCGGCGTGGTGTTCCGAGGAGACGGGTTCGAGGTGCGAGCCTTCGGATTGAACCACACGAAGCCATGTATCGGGTATACCCTGGTTGAAGAGAAGCGTCCCGGCATATTTTATCCCGAGAAGGCCATCGAAGCCGGCGTTCCGAAAGGGCCACTCTGGTCCAGATTGCAAAGTGGCGAGACGGTTACATCGGAACATGGAACGTCGGTTCGTCCACAGGATGTGCTCGGGCCGAAGCGGAAAGGACGGAAGGTTAGTTACGTCACCGACACCCTATACAAGCCCTATATCGCACCGAATGTCACCGATTCGGATCTGCTCATCTGTGAGGGGATGTTCACGAAGGACCTCGAGGAGAGTGCGGCGGAGAAGCGCCATCTTACCTCCGCGCAGGCGGCCCGGATCGCATCAGACGCGCGGGTAAAGCGACTCGGCTTGATCCATTACAGTCCACGGTATACCTCTGTCGAACTCAAGCATCTATTACGGGAAGCCCGTGAGATCTTCGATGAGACCTTTCTCACCCGTGACAGGATGGTGATAGAGATACCGAACCAAGAATAGTAATCACCTGCAGGCGAAGTGACTCTATCCGAAGAGAGGGATGTATCGTACCGAAAACGCCGCGATCAGTGTGCCGTGTGCCCGGCGATATAGGAGCGGTATTTTTTGGGGTCTGTCTTGAATGCGATGATCGAGCTCACCGAGGTTTTGGCAGCCTTATTGAGTGAGCTGAGTGCCTCTTGTATGAGGCGGTGGGCGTTCAGTAATCTTCCATTCCTCGTACTCATTCCAACCGAAATCTTGCGTGTTCCGTCATTCAGGAGCGGTTTCACCTGCTTGAGATACGCCTCGACGCGTACCGTGCCTTGGTAGAGATCCATATTCGGCATGATTACACAGAACTCCCGGTCGCTCAGTTCGAAATTCAGGTCCTTAAAGGTGAACAGCTCATGAAGTTGTGCGATCACCTGGTGATAGTTTTCGACATCGAAACCCACGCACCGAAACACCGCCAACGCTAAGTCCTGATCGAAGGACGCCGCCCGTTTCAGCTCGTGATCGAGTCGTTCATTCAAGAATGCTTTCCATCCGAGTCCCGTATCGGGCGAATAAAGGCTGGCGGTGCGGTTTTCAGCGACAGGATGAAACGTATCCACAGAGTCGGCCTTTACGGTACGTTTCATGAATGATCTTTCCCGCCTCGTTTCCTTGTTTGTGTTTGTCGGATTCTTCGGTCCTTCGGCGAACTGAGGACGGTATAGCGACTGAGAGGGCCGTCTTGTGATGAGCCCTACGATCAGGATCACGGAGGTGAGGTATGCCATGATCGCTACCGCGACCTTCTTTAACAGCGGAACGTAGTGTGTACTGTCGAATACGGTGAAAACCATATCTACGAACATGCCGGGACGGGAAACGAAGGAATCGGACGATACGTGATGCATCATCGTCGTTGTTTCATACCCCGGTTGTCCTTTCCAATCGTCGGTAAGCAGTGATCGGAACGAATCGGCTTCTTTGCGAGCGAACAGATATTCGATCCCGGAATCGAATCCATACACGATCAGCGCGGTAAGTTCCGGATCATCCGTAAAAAGCCCGCGGACCGCGGATTTCCACTCTGCAGAGGCGAATGATGCACCCTTCTGAAGCACCGAATCGAGTCGCGCCATACCGAGATGAAACGCAGACTCCGATTCGGTGATACGGTTGGTCCTCCGATAGAGGGTCGTCATTACAAAATAGGCGCACACCCCCACGACTAGTACCGTGCAGCCGATTACCAGATACTTTGCCAACCTGCTCATGTATCGTAGTATATAGAAAAATGCGAAGTAGGGGAAACCTTTTTTATTCTTTTGGCACCGCACGGGTATGGTAATCGATTACCGTATGCATCTCGATGGTTTCCTCTGCCGGCGGATTAATCCTATGACGAGGAGAATCGTATGGCCGTTCGAAAGATGTCCCTTCCACCCGGATGGTATCCGCGGGATGAACGTGAGATAGACGTGTTGCTTCGCCGCTGGGGCGGGAACGAAAAAAGTGGGAGTGAGAATAGGAGCCGCGCAAACGGTGCCGCCGGAGTTGTTCCCCACGCCGGCTGGGCATTCTCGGGAGCTCTGGCATACCGGGTGATATCGGCTCTTCGGGATGCGGATCTCGTCATCATAGCCGGTGGTCATCTGCCGCGTAGCGCCGATCCGCTGGCCGTCTACGACGACGGAATGGAGACTCCCCTCGGCGTAGTTCGAACCGATGGTGATTTTCTCTCCAGGTTGGAGAAATCGGGAATCCGGTTTATGCCCGACCGGTATGCAGACAACACGATCGAGGTCCAACTGCCGATGATCAAGTATCGTTTCCCCGATGTGCCCGTCCTGGCGATACGGCTGCCACCCTCCGATATATCGATTCGGATCGGAGAGACCGTGGCCGCGATGGCGGAATCCGCGGGACGGTCCGCCGTGTTCATCGGATCAACCGATCTGACGCATTACGGTCCGAACTACGGATTCTCACCACGAGGAACCGGCGAAGACGCCGTCGAGTGGGTGCGAAGCGTGAACGATCGCAGATTCATCGATGCGGCCTTGGAATGTCGTCCCGAGGAGATGGTACGGGCGGCAGCGGAGGACGACTCGGCCTGCTCTGCGGGAGCCGCCGCCGCCGCCTGTCGTTTTGCCATGAAAAGCGGAAGAAGCACCGGCGATCTGGTGGGGTATGCATCCAGCTATGACAACCATCCCGCCGATTCCTTCGTCGGCTATGCCGGTGTTCTGTATTGATCAACCCCGATTCAACGCCTGACCGAGTATTCTGACCGTCCAATCACGCGCCTTCGACATGACCTCCAACGGTCCGAAGGAGCCTTCCGGGAGTTCTCTGCGGATCGATGCGGCCGCAGGATACATTGTTTTCCATAGATCCAAATCCATCGTGTCGAGGGTCGTAAGGTAACCCGGATATTCACCGGACGGATCAGGTAGATTCCTGATACGGTCGAGGTAGTCCGAAACGAATTCCATCCAAGTGCCGTCTGAGGCCCCGGCGGAGAAGAGAAGACCGAGATTCCGTGGTCGTCTCTTCAGAGGCGAATTCGTCCGGAGCTCGAGCCCGATGCCCTCCACCTGATGCAATCGGGCGGACAGACTGCCGGAGACCCGTTCCAATCGTTCTTTATAACTGATCATCGGCTTCGTGGTATATCGGAATACAGATCCCAGCGGTTCCTTGATTATATTCTCGTTCCTCAGGAGAAACGCGAATGCCTGACTCTCACAGGGTCTGAGCCGCGTCTCATCCTTCCTGAAATATCGGTATACATAGGTTCCCTTCGCATAGGTCTTGCCCTCGGGATAGGAGAAGTCGAGTCCAAACAGGATGATCTCCTCCGCCCCGAGTTCGTCGGAGAGAGAGACGGCGGCGTGACTCACGTTTCCACCGGTGATGTCGATATACGGGAATTGCCGCCAGTAGCGGGCAACATACTGCGAGAAGGGATGTCCGCTCTGAAAAAACAAAAGCCTGTCGGTGAGTCGGGTGATGGATGGAGGCGAGGCGAGATCGAGCAGCAGCGGTACCCCCTCGGGTATGCCGTCGAGAAAGTGGTGATACGTCACGTGTTGACAATCGATGGAGATCACCAGGTCCGGCACGATGCCGTTCCGCCCCAGGCAAGGCAGCGAGGTATCCGTGGCAATGAGAAATACATCATCACGAATACGCCGCAGGTGGGGTAGTTGTATGTCCAATGAGGGACCGGCACCCGTGACGGCTGCCCGTTTTACCTGGGGTAGTCTGTATGACGAGATCTCGGCAAACGGTAAATTCATGATGGTATTGATAAACCAGCGTTTTCCGAACCGTGTCTGAACGGTATAGTCGTCCGCGATATTACCGAGAACTTCCCTGATTTCCGTGATGTAGGCCTCGAAGGTCTCCGGTTCGACATCATAGATGGAGCGCAGCGGAACGACGTGCATGTCTCCCAGCAGGGCAGGATGGTAGTGGTTCAGGATATGGCCATGCAGTCGGACGTGATCCGGATCTACCAGGATAGAGACACGTGGGTCCATCAACAGCTTCCGTAGATCCAGATGGGCGAGGACCGTCCTGAAGTGGCCCAATCGTCGAACGATGATTGTCACGGCCAGGGTATCGGTCTTCTCCAAAAACGGGAGGATCTGATACGCACCGCCGAAGCCGAGAAACACGAAGTATCCGCCATTCGGGTAGGAGTCACACAACCGTCGGGCTTCCTTACGGGGATCGAACCTCGAGTGCAGGAAGATATCGCGGTTTGAAGTACGGAGAACCGGCACGGGATCTCCGGTTCTCGCCGTTTCGAATCGTATTGCCGGATCGTACTCGGCCTCGGTAACCATCGACGCGAGTCCCGGATCGGTATTCGCCAAGGCGAGAAGGTTTCGATCAAGTATCTGACTGTCGGCGGGCATTGCGTACCCTCTCCTGTACGTCGATGAGTTCTATCGAGCATCTATCGGCTACCTCCCGTACATGTCGTCGTCCCGTTTCGAACCCTTCATTGATTGTTCTGCGATACGCGTCGAGTAGGCCGGGATAGTCCCAGTATCGAATGAGATCGAGGGGATATCGGCGTGTGTTCGGTCGGGTGTACGGTGTGGTATCGGCGTTGTAGCAAAATTCATCCCACGCAGTGAGTGCCGACTGCCGCACGTCATTGGCCCAGCGTCCGAGGACCTGGTCGATCCTGTCCGGAATCATCTCTGATTTCGGATATGTCACCGGTGTTTTCATGGCAAAGCGGGGTAACGGCGCGTCCTGGAAGATCCCGTCCACCGAGTCCGGATCTACCGGTATGGTTCCCGTGACATCGATAGGTGATGGATTGAGTCGGTAGATCGGGATCGGTGCCGACGCACAGAACCGATCGAACCAGCCGTGAAAGGTTCGCAGGGGAGCGGTTACGACACAGTCTTCGTGAATATGGTATCCGCCGGCAGCTATCATGCGTGCAGCCAGAACCGATGGGAGCGGCTTGAGCCTTCCGGTCGCCGTAAACAGGATCTCATCGAAGGAGTGGGGGCGGACGTGTGCTATCAAACCTTGTATACATAGATCGAGACCACCGAATATCACGGAATGGGCACCCGACCGAACGGCGATCTGTAGGGCGGTTCCGGCTACCGTACCGTTTTCGGGAATACTCACAATATCCGATTCATCGGGTTTCATAGACCGACCTTCGAATATCAGTGCTTCCGGTACCGTATCTTGCCTGAACAAGACAATCTCCGAAGTCGGAGGGGGCGGAGCGGCCGTGATCGGCATTGCAATCCGAATTGGGTGTTGTGATGGAAACCGCAGGTGCACCGAAGCGTAATATCCTGCATCGGTGGCAACGATAATATCGGGGGTAAGGTTGTGCTCCTCGAGGAAGCGGAGAGATGACGGCAATGCCCAGAGAGAGATTCTGTGTCGATGCCGGGTAAGAAAAGACAGACAGGATGCCAAAGAACTCCCGGACGCCGCGATGAATACCGGTCCTTCTACACCGGAAATAGTCTGCGGATTTTCCGCGGATAAGGCGTTAACGAGGGTGTTGTGGATCCACCGCCTGCCGAATTTTGAGACGGTCATTATGTTGCCGTTGGTCTCCCGCAGGAAAATTGCGATACTTTCGCGAATCCGCGCGACTTCAGAGGGAAACGCTCTTATACTCGCGGGCCATTCGAGTATCCGTATTCCTACCGTCGACAGTTCGTCGAGTTGTCGTCGTAAGAAGGTTGCCGGTGTTTCATGACCGCCGGGATACCAGATGGCGGATTTCGCCTTTTTCTCGTTCGTCTGCTGTCTGTCCGCGTGCCGATTGGCAAAATCACGGCTGCACTCGAAGGAGAGTACCCTGGTTCCGGGGTACATTGTAACGATCGCCTCTTCCACGTATCTGAAACCGGCACCGATCACGATTACGGTCTTCGTGGAAGCCGACGACAACTCCCCTTCGACGAACCGAGATGCCTCCTTTCTCGGGTCGTAACTAGAGTGTAGGCGGATTCCATCCTGTATCGCGTATGTGGCTCCCGATTTTGATGCGTGAAAAGAACAGCTCAACTGGTTAGATCCGTGACCAATGTCGAGATCTCCGAGTCCGAACCTGAGACCAACCCGGTCTGATAATCAGGCATCGGAACCTCCGCGGAATACATCCTGCCGACGGCTCCTCTGATCTGGTGTACAAACATTTCGGGCCTCCCGACGGAGCGAAACGTGATTGCCAGGAGTACCGATCCTGTATCGAAGATGAACATCTCCCCTACGCCCGATACCATCCTGTCGAGGAGGCCATAGATCTCCTCTCGAACCCTGAACGGGACCGCATCCGGCGAGATCCGGCAGACCGAATCTATCAGGTTGTCTATCCGGATCTTCAACAATAGGAGACGATTCCCCCGATTCGAAAGCGAGCCGGCCAGTCGGGAGACCGATTCGACGATCTCGTGCAACGCCGGATGGTGGGATATCCTCGGTCGGTGTCCTTCTCGCAGTCTGTTCGGAATACAGGAAGCGAGGTAGGAAGAAATCGAGTCGTGTGTGTGTCGCAGGAACTGTTCGAGTTGGGCAAACTGATCTTGGGTGAGTGCCGGATCGCTGATGAGACAACATCCGAGTACGGTTCTCCCGTCACGAAAGGGGATACATACCACCCTCCGGAGCATGTCATATTCCCGCATCGAGAAATATGGCCGCATCGCGGTGAGTCCGTCCCCGGTGATCAATCGAGTTTGTCCGAAACGAGAGACCGGAAGACGGAGACGGGTTTTTGTCGTTTCGTCGTATCCCCTGACTGCGTACGGTAGCAATACCGCCTCGTCCGGACTCCGTGGTATCGTCTGGGGCAGGAGGAACGCGCCCTTTTTCACGGAAAATACCGATCGGAGTATCGTGAAAAGTGGGATCGCTGGGTCTTGTCCGGGACGTAGGGCCTTCACCTGTTCTAGAACCGTATCGACGTCTAACCGTAACGATGGCGTTTGCGGTGAATTCGGTTCGACCTCGATGGTATTCTTCGCGGGCAGCGTCGTGACGGACCGAGTGCCCGATTGTGGACACGGTTGTTTGTCCATCTGCGTGGGTGGCTGCGTGTTGAGAGCTTCTCGAAGGCGTCGAGCTCTCTCGAATAATCCGTGTGTGCCGTCGGTTGCCGGACTACTCATCTACTCGTATAACATCAGCTACGGAGACCGAGTTCCTCGAAGAGCCGTTTATATACGTCGAAATGTTCGGAGTTGGCAAACTCTTCGATCTTCTCTTCGGGCAAGGCTTCGAGAAGCTGGTCCATATAGCTCAACACAGATCGTAATTCGCTCTTGAGCGGATCCGGTATTTCCGAGTCGGCTTCCTCATCCCCCTCGACTCCTTCTTCTGAAAGAGCCGATCCGAACTCCATCTCCTCATCCTGTGCCGGAAGCTCTTCCGGTTCCTCGGCCTCCTCCGCTTCAAGAACGACCTCGTCGGGTTCTTCGGAATGGTCCTGTTCCGATCCCAACTTCAAGTCATCAGCATCGATATCGAGTGTCGTCAGGCCGTCATCTTCGTTTTCTTCTTCGAAGGTCAGATCGATGAATTCTTCTTCCTCTTTCTCTTTCTCTTCTTGTATCTCTTCAAGATCTTCTAAAGATTGAATATCTAACTCGATCTCATCCGAGTCGACAATGGTCGCATCAGATGCAGTATCCGGTTCCTCTGTTGCTTCGACGGTTTCTTCGAGGACGAATTCCTCCTCAGGAAGCTCAAGCTCAGACTCCTCTTCCTCTGCGCTCTCTTCGGGGAGATCCTCAAACTCGATACTGTCGAAATCCGAAATATCTACGTCTTCTGTCGAGATTTCCGTATCTTCAGAATCGTCAGTTACGGATTGATCCGACTCGCTCGACTTGACGGGGGGCTCATCGGGTTGCGGAGATCCGGTAACCGGAATATCGATCTCCATCTCGTCGACTATATCCGCTTCATCCGCTTCCGCCTCTTCGGATTCAATCTCAATGGCAGGTTCTTCAGCGAATTCGGAGAGGAGTGCGTCGTCAACCTCCGGCTCGGATCCCTCATCGGGAGTTTCAAACTCGAGGTCGGACAGATCGAGTTCTTCCGTATCTGGTTCGGTTTCCAGAAAATCGGGTTGATCTTCCAAGAGGTCCGCATCAGTATCAAGATCGGTGTCTGCTGAATCCTGGGCGCTCTCATCATCACCGGTTGCGGGAATGATGTCCGCCCGATCACTCAACGGGCCATCATCGATATCCTCGCCGGGAACCTCTTCCTTGAGGGTCGTCGCCTCTTCGGTCTGAGATGATTCCTGATCGAATATGAGCCCCATCTCCTGGTCCAGCATGAGATCTTCCGGGGCCTCGCTCGCCTCTCCCGCCTCTTCCGTTATATCGGCTGTGTTGAGTATGTTATCCAACTCATCCCCGGTGAGTGCGATCGTCTCGTCATCGTCCTCGTCGAAGAACCCTGCGGCGGCCTCTTCATCCCCTTCATCCGATGGAGCCACTTCCGCCTCTTCCGGTTGCTTGAGGTGAGACAATTCCAGCTTGAGTGAAGATAATTCGCCTTTGATGGCGAGTAGTTCCTGTTCAATTTTCCCAAGGATTTCTGAGGATCTGTCCTGAGACGGTGCTTCTTTCTCGGGTTCTGCCTCGGGTTCCGCGGTTGCGGATTCCACCGCCGGGTGTTCGGGGTGGTCTTCCGCTGTTTCCATATCGAGTTCTTCTTCGATGTTCTCTTCGATGGTTTCATCGATGGTTTCATCGATATCCGAAAGATCAACCTCTTCGATGTCGTCTGAGGTAAACTCATCCGCTTCGAATTCTATCGGTTCCGGTTCGCCCTCCGGTTCCTCCAATGTGTCGAGGTCGATCTCCGGTAATTCCTCGGCAGTCTCCTCGGCTTCCGGTATTCCTATAGAATCTTCTTCTTCCGTGTCATCGTCCGAGTCGAAATCCACAATTTCGAGTTCCGCCTCTTCGGGTTCGGCGGACGCGGGTTCCTCCGGAGAATCGAGTCCTTCGATCTCTTCGATATCCTCTAAGGCCAATTCCCCATCGTCGAGGTCGGTATCGGCGGTTTCCTGAACTTCCGAGTCGTCGCCGAGGCTATCCAATTCACGGTCGAGACTCTCCAGCTCCTCGTCGAGTGAGGCGAGTTCCTCATCGTCGATGTCGAGATCGAGTGGTTCGGATTCCATCTCGCCAATCTCGTCCTCGTCTCCAATCTCTTCTATATCAATTTCCGGCTCAGAATCAATTTCCGGCTCAGAAGACTCGTCCGCCGCCTCCGATCCATCGAGTGCGTCGATATCTATCTCCTCGAGTTCTTCCTCTTCGAGCTCTTCGACCGACAGATCGCCGAAGGCTTCCTCCGAGGATTCCGCAGATTCGAGGTCGAGAGAATCGATCTCCTCTACGGGTACGTCGAAGATGTCCTCTCCCTCCTCCTGCAAATCCATTTCTTCCAATCCGCCAGACGGCTCATCGATCGAGGTTTCGTCGATGGATGTCTCGGTATCGGCGATGAAATCGTCTAAGGAAACCTCCTCGAGATCTTCAGATTCTTCCTCTGTCTCGAGTGATTGCTCTTCCAGGTCGCTCTCTTCGATATCTTCGATGTCAAGGTCGAAATCCATCTCCTCGGTAGAATCGGTGGACTCGGTATCGGAGACGACATCAGCGGTTGCCTCGGCTGCCGAGGATTCATCCGGTAACTCTTCCGCCCCGGCCTCTTCGATCTGGTCTACCGGTTCTTGGCTTTCTACTTCTGATTCTATGGTATCTATGTCGGTGTCGGCTGTTTCTACTTCTTCGACTTCTAAATCAAAATCCTGCATGTCGTCATCGAGATCGGGAATATCGGGCATATCGAAGTCGTCTTCATCTTCGAAGGCCGGCGATGTATCGGAATCGTCGGTTACCTGGTCTTCTCCTTCCTCTTCTCCTTCCTCTTCTTCTTCAGGGAGTTCGAGGGATTGGATCGATTCCGTATCTTCTTGGATATCCTCCAGGAAATCTTCCGATGAGAGTTCGCCTTCGAGGCTTCCGAGAAGCTCCTCCTCCTCCTCGGTGAGGAGCGCCCCCTTTTTCTCGGATGAATCCTCCAGATCCGCTAAATCGAAATCGGATTCCTCACCCTCGAGTTCATCGCTATCGAGGATGTCCTCCGGTCCCACCTTGACCCACACGCCGTACTGTTCGAGATCGGATTCGTCGGTATCTTCCGACGCTGAATCAAGGTCCAAATCAAGATCTTGATCAAGATTTGTTTCCTCCGGAAGGCTCTCAAGGTCCAGGTCGTCTTCTATCGAATCAAGTTCCGGATCTCTTTGGTTTTCACTGGACATCCTTCTCTCCTACATGGTCACGATACTGAATATTTCGGTAAAATTCAATCTACCATTAACTCCGGTGACGGATATTTGCGGTATTTATCTCTAATTCGTCCGATGCTCCCATTACAAGTATAGGTCATGCGAACAATTCCTACCATATGTTTCGGTAAAAATCCCCCTGGACACAATAGCATTTCTGAAAACTATTGAAACTCCACCGTGGAAGGGGAGGCTCAGGGGAATCGGGGGAGGTGAATACCGATACGGGTGCGGATACCCCCGATGAACGGCGCTTTTCGCTAAATGGATCTCCAAATTAATCCGTTATTCTGAAGTAGAAGATTGAATCGAACGAAGATACAACGAGGTCTTGAATAATGGCGACGATCCGGAGCGAACGCCTGAGAGCAATCGGGGCAAACCGACCGTGAAAATTGGGTACAGATTACTCCTGGCGCTGTATTGTGCCTTCGTCGTACATGCCGTACTCACGTTTGCATGGGGTCCCGATGGAACCGAGGCGACGAAGAGATTGTTGGCCTATCGCGACAGACTGCGTGATAACAGTATCCAGTTGTCGGAGCGAAACGGAATCCTCACCGAACAGCTGGAAGCACTACGGAGTGATTCGGAGCCGATCGCGCTGGCCGCGCGATCTCTGGGGTATTACCGGCCGGGAGAGCGTGTCGTGAGGATCGAAGGACTCGAGACCGGCATGATCTCGCACAGGATCGGCTCCATCCTCGAGAAACCACGCCCGTATATGCCCTTCTCCGGCTTCATTCGAGCGACTGCATGCGTACTCGCGGCACTCGTCGGCTTTCTCCTCACCTCGTTCCCCGGAAATTCGCGGGGATCGAGGTGAAGATTCTCGATGTAGACGACGCTACGGTCCACGACGTCACTTTCGATCTACTCGACTCTCACGGTGTCGCCATCGTACCGTGTGATACGATATACGGCATCGTAGGCAAGGCTCCCGAGACGGAGCGGAGGATCCGCGATATCAAGGGCCGGAGCTCGGACAAACCATATATTCGTTTGATCGGAAGTCGGGATATTACGGCCTACTCCGGTCTGAAGATACCGGATGAGATCCTCCGACTGTGGCCCGGGCCACTCACGCTGATAGTGCCGACCTATTCGGGTGGTACCGTGGCCCTCCGCATGCCCGACAGTCCGTTTCTCCTGCGGTTACTCGGTAGACTGGACAAGCCGCTCTATTCGACGAGTGTCAACCGTGAGGGCCGACCGTATTCGCGGTCCGTCGATACCATCGTCGCGGAGTTTGGCGATCTGGTGGACCTCCTCGTCACCGCAGGCGATCTGCCGGAAGCCGTTCCGTCCACCATCCTGGACCTCGCCCGTACTCCCTATTCCGTGCTTCGATCCGGTGCAGTCCGGATACCGGACTCCTTTCTGAGCTGAAGCGGTTTTGTATCCTCCATGTACCAGGAAAGCCGGCCAAAAGGCGAAGCCTTCACTTCCTTCCAACCGGATCCCGGAAAAGATTTTTGGAGAGATCCGCCGGAGGAATCCCGAATGGGTTCTGCTTAGGATATATATTCCGAAGATGGTTGGATTCTGCGGCATTCCAGGTAATATCGCTTCTCGGTCGACGTTCCGATTGAGAAGGTCTTTCTCGGGAAAACCGTGTTCTGTTCGATGACCGAGAATATCTGCCGTTTCTCGATTACAGGGAAGATGAGACCGACCGTGTCGGCATTCAGGCCGAGTCGTCGGACCTGCGCCGCCTCATGGATGTAATCTATCCTCGCCGCCGGGCAGGTTTGCAGGAAATCGTCTATGGGCGGCTGCACGGTGCCGCATACCGTGGGTTGACTCGGTGATGAATGTGACAGCACACCCGAAATTGATCCGGCGATGAGACCGACCGTATGGGCATCGCCGGAAGATTCTATCTCCACTTCGAGCCTCTCCGGCGGAAGCCGGCGGAAGGAGAGGTGTCGAGATTTGGTCAGGAATCTGATACACTCCTGCGGATCGACATCGAACAGGACCCGATGGATCGGATGGAGAACGATCGCCGGGTCGTAGATGTTGCAGACCTCCACCATCGCCCACCTGGCCGGGTGATTCGAACTCGCGCCTGCGGCTTTCTTTTCCTCCCATACCGCCTTAGCCGCCGCCAACGAGTGATTGCCGTCACCGACGGCGAATAGTGCACCCGAGGCGCCTCCGCTGCCCCGCATGGATGAACCGCCTTCCGGCCGGCCCTCTATGAGTCCATCGAGTGCCGACAGGACCCTCTTCCATTCGGTGGGTGAGACCCGATATCCGCTGATGTGTCCGCCTCCGGCCATGAGATCGAAATCGTAGAGGGGTGAGGGTGCCGAACCTCCCGCAGTCGTAGAACCGCTATCCGGTGCCCTCGAATCTCGGTCGGCAACCAGCGGTTCGATGACGGTACCCGCCGGGTCGTCGATGAAGACGAGGATATGCGGGACCTCCAGCGGGACGTTCCGGCGTACCGCCATGCGTGCGGGCAGCCGTTCGACGATGGTCTTCTCGGTAGCCCGTATCAGTGAGGCCGATCCCGGACGGTAGTCGTAGTGTTCGAGGTCCAGTGTTGTCATTAGTCCGTTTCGGATCGGTCCCCTCCCGGAAGCCGGATGGCGCCGTACGAGAACCGGGCAGCTTGGTAGGGACACGAGGGTGCCGTCCTCTATATACCTCCGCATCCACAATTCGATCTCCTCGGCCGCTCGTTCCTCATCCACACGTGGAAGGTGCGCCTCGGGAATTATGAGTCGGAGAGTGGAGGGGTTGTCTCCGACGATCGATTCTATGGTATCCCAATACTCCGGGTCTGAGGTATACTGATCGCATGCGATTACCGCCCACTTCCGATGGTCCACGGATGTGTGGGGGATGAGAATATCCGGAGCGGTGCAACCTACGTCCGTATCGTCGCTTGGCGTATTCACGATAGGCATAGTACCGGAAGGGTGGGGAGATGGCAACCGACAATAATGGGACGCAGTCGGAGGGGACGGCGTCCGAAAATCGATACACCGGATCGGGAATTGAATCGAAACGGGGCTACTACGTCCACGGATCGAGGTTTCCCCCCTCTCCGGATCAACTGTTTGAGATGACGCGCGGCTGTGTTGATGCTCGGATCGACACGATCTTCATGAGCTTTTGTGAGATATTTCCGTGGACGGTAGATCCAATCCTTCAACTGCCTCATGCCCTCCCGGAGCAGGCGATCGACGAGTTTCAAAGAGATTGTACGAAGAAGGGAATCACACTGGTTCCCATTCTACCGGGGCCGGCGATGTTTTCGTTTCTCACCGACTGCTCGCAGTTTGCTCATTTCCGCTCCGATGTTGGTCCGATCGGCGAGTCGGGAGTGCCGGTGTTCGATGTGGATACCGTGGGAGCGGGGAAGATGCTCGAAGACCTCATCGACGATCTACTCTCGTTACTTCCGAACACCGACGCGCTGCTGGTGGACCTGGATTCCTGTAAACCGGATTCGGAGGGCGGGTCTGATGGTGCGGAACGGGTCCGTCGGCTGCAGGAGCGGTTCGTACGCCGAATATCCGCCTATCTGTCCTCCATCGACATCGGGGTGATCATCAAGGCCGAGTCCGGCCGCTTTTCCGGGTTTCCCCGGATGGTGGAGCATACGATCGGTGAGGATACGAGCCGAGTGCCCGATTCGAGAGGGGAACGGGGTATTTTCTTCGGCGATCGCGAAGCCGAATGGGTATTGTGTACGGTTCGGGAAGAATCGGGCGGGAGTTGTCTCCGGAATCGTCCCTCTCGTGATGAGTTATTTGCCGAAGCCGCACGGTTCTTCGACGGCCGCGGGGGGGCGATACGGTACCCGACCGCGGCCCGTTGCGAGTGGAGTGTCGCGTCCGACGGCTGCGACGAGTTCCTATCGATGCTGCCACGGGTCGCCGAGGACTATCGGCATCTGACCGCGCTCTTGGGGAGTTGTTGGTACGAAGTACGTACGGTCAGGGAGTCTCTGATCTTCGCATACGGCGGCGGTACGGTACGAGTCAAGGAATCGTTGCGTCGGCGGTTGGATCGGGTGGCATCGAGTCTCGAAGGCTGCCGAGAGTTCAGCGGGAAGATCGTCCGGGAATCGGAACGGTTCGTCTCATCCCTCTGGCTTCATCGTTGGCGGGCATCGATCCTGGAGCCGCTGCGCGAGGAATACAACATCGCCCTGTGTCGTCTCCGGCAGCTGTTTCCGGACTCCATGTCCGATTGAGCGTCCCGGGTAGAATCGGGAGATTGATCGACGACACTCTTGCATCAAGCGTGAATTACAATGTAGAGTAACATCCGAAACGGCGACTGGCGTCTGTTATCAAAGATGGAGTACCATCGGGGAGCCATTCAAGACCTGTCGTGCGCCTGGGCAGGTATTCGAACGGAGGGGGTTCCGGTCGTGTAGACGGAACGAGCCTCCACACACCAGGGACAGGAGAGTGTTATGGACAAAAGCCCCTTACAGCGGTATCTCGAGACCAAGGTCGGACCCAAAGAGGGCGGGCCCTTGAACGCCGGGTTTATCGCCTATCTCGCCGCGCTGACCGAGATCGGTCGTACGGCGCCGGAGATTGCCGGTTCCATCGTAGCCGAACTGGCGGACCAGCGCGCCAACCTGAAGCTCATCGCCAGTGAAAACTATTCCTCCTTGGCGACCCAGTTGGCCATGGGCAATCTTCTCACCGATAAATATGCCGAAGGATACCCGTATCACCGGTTTTATGCCGGCTGTGACAACGTTGATGCGGTGGAAGACGATGCCGCATCCACCGCGATGGCCCTCTTCGGGTGCGACCATGCGTATGTGCAGCCCCACAGCGGGGCGGATGCCAACCTCATCGCATACTGGGCCATCCTGAACGCGCGGGTTGAGGAACCCGCCTTGGCGGAGATGGGGCAGACCAATCCTGCCAAACTCGCACAGGAGGATTGGGACTCTCTCAGGAACACAGTGGGAAATCAGCGGCTTCTCGGTCTCGACTACTATTCCGGTGGCCATCTCACACACGGGTATCGGCACAACGTGTCGGCACAGATGTTCGACGCCTACACCTATACGGTGAATCGGGAGACGGGTCTCATCGACTACGAGGAGCTGGGTGAAATGGCCCGGGAGATCAGGCCGTTGATTCTGCTGGCCGGGTATAGCGCTTACCCCCGGCATATCGATTTCGCCAAGATGCGGGCGATCGCGGATTCGGTGGGGGCCGTGTTCATGGTGGACATGGCCCATTTTGCCGGACTGGTCGCCGGAGGCGTGTTCACCGGCGTGAACAACCCTGTGCCATACGCCCACGTAGTAACGACGACGACGCATAAGACCCTGCGAGGCCCTCGAGGCGGGATGGTCCTGTGTACCGAGGAATTCGCCGAAGCCGTAGACAAGGGGTGTCCGCTGGTTATCGGCGGCCCCCTCCCGCATATCATGGCGGCGAAGGCGGTGGCACTGCGGGAGGCTTCGAAACCCGAATTCGCCGGTTATGCTTCCAAAATCGTCGAGAATGCCCGCCTGTTGGCGGAGGAGTGTATGCAGCGGGGCATGACGCTTGCAACGGGTGGTACCGACAACCACCTCTTCCTGATTGACGTGCGGTCCTTCGATCTTACCGGAAGACAGGCCGAGAGCGCGTTGAGAGAGTGCGGGGTCACGCTCAACAGGAACTCCCTGCCCTTCGATCCCAACGGCCCCTGGTATACCAGCGGCCTCCGAATCGGCACGCCTGCGGTGACCACCCTCGGGATGGGCGCCGTGGAGATGCGGGAGATCGCGGATGTTATTCAGCTGGTATTGTCCAATACGCTGGCCGCGAAGAAGAAGAACGGCCAACCCAGCAAGGCGAAATATGTTCTCGCTCCCCAGATTGTCGAGGAGGCTCGGGCGCGGGTCGCCTCGCTGCTCGAACGGTATCCGGTGTACCCCGAGCTCGATCTGCCGTTTTTAAAAGAGGCCTTCGGAGTGTGAACCGAGACCAGGAGTGCTGCACCCTCGTACTATGCATATGGATTACGAACAAGCGAAGAAAATAATGATCAGCTCCCAACTCAAGAAACGGGGCATCGAGGATCGCATGGTGCTGGCCGCGATGGCTACCGTCCCGCGGGAGAGCTTCGTTCAGCAGAAATACGAGGACCGGGCATACGAGGACACACCGCTCCCGGTAGGGTGCGATCAGACGATCTCGCAACCATACATCGTCGCTCTCATGACCGAGAGCCTCCGTCTTCAGGGAGACGAGAAGGTACTCGAGGTGGGAACCGGATCCGGATATCAGACCGCCGTCTTATGCCATGTGGCGGAGAAGGTCTACACGGTTGAGATCAAGGAGACCCTTCACCGTCGAGCCAGGCGCACGATAAAGAAGCTGGGGTATGAGAATGTCGAGTTTCGGCATGGCGACGGATATTCCGGATGGGAGGAACAGTCTCCCTTCGAGGCGATAATCGTCACCGCGGCACCGCCTTCGATCCCCGAACCCCTCCTGGCCCAACTGGGTATCGGGGGGAGGATGGTCATCCCGATCGGCGACGCGGGGGGCGTCCAGCAGCTCCTATTGATAGAAAGGGGTGGAGAGACGTACAAGACGAGGAATATCTTGCCTGTACGGTTCGTCCCCATGACCGGTAGAGCGCAGCGGAGCGGTTAGGTCGTCGGATAACGGCGGTCGCCCCGGGATTTCGAAGAAAATCCGTGAGAGCGAGAAAATTGATTGCATCGATTTCGATTGTGCTATACAATTCTTGTGACGGGTTATTTCTACTCTACTAGATTAGAAACTAGATTAGAAACTAGATTAGAAACGTAGAATAGAAACTGAAATCCGGGTATGTGGCCCGAGTATGTAGCCCGAGTATGTAAAGAGGAGCAACACATGGAAGCCAGAAACTATCTCATCTTCTTCATAGTGCTCGTGATTACTTTCGCGTTTTCCTTTGTCTTCGGTCAGCACTCGTTGGCGTATGATATCGTTCTGTACGGCATATTGGCCACAGTCGGGTATATCCTCTGTGTCGGCGTCGCGGTCATCTTCGCAATGATCATCAGAACCGAAGGGGGCGGTATGGCCGCGTGGTTCAGCATCTTCACGGTGGTTGCCGCCATAGTTCTCGTCTGGTACCTGACCCGCGCCGGTGTGAAGTTCGGTTGGTGGTAGGTCTTTTTCACAAGCTCAATTGAAAAAACGCAGCCCCAGAACAGGTTGTCTCGAGACGGCAGTTTGGGGGGAACCTGGCGGCTGTGCGTTATTCAAGGGGGGCTGATCTTTTTCCGCAAGAGGAACCCCGGCTCCACCGGGGCCGTAGTGTAAAGCAGCTGCTCCTTGTTGTGGTCCGCCTGCGCGATAGGGTTTCCCGCAGGATCAAGAAGCGTGTATGCGTCATCCATGATCTTCGGTACGTCCGGGCCGATATACTCGATGGGCTCGGGGTGTACTATCCTGTTTTTTATCCTGAGGCGGTAGGTGTTCGGAGCGATCCTCTCTCCGATGGTGCCGAGATAGAGGAACTCCTGGATGTAGAATCCTGCCGCCGATTCGCTGGTAGACTCGGAGTCGAAGAAGAACCCCGTCGAGTATTCTCGGTGACTCACCTTCAACAGATCTTCCCGGAACGCCTCGAAATCGGGAACGTGGTGTCCCTCCGCCCGGTCGACGGCCTTGCGGTATGCCCTGGTGACGACGGCGGTGTAGTAGGCGGATTTCATCCTGCCCTCGATCTTGATCGAATCTATGCCGGCATCGCGGATCGTGTTGATGTGGTCGATCATGCAGAGGTCTCGAGATGAGAGGATCGTGGTGTACCCGTCCTCCTCGTGTACCGGGAAATACTCACCCGGTCGTTCCCGTTCCTCCAGCCAGCGAAACTCCCACCTGCAGGTATGGGCGCAGTCTCCCTGGTTCGCACTCCTGCTCGTCAGGTGGCGGCTCAGATAACAGCGCCCCGAATATGCCATACACATCGCCCCATGGACGAAGATCTCGATCTCGAGTCCGGGTACGGCGGACTTGATACGCTCGACATCAGACAGTGAGGCTTCTCTTCCCAGAATGATCCGAGAGAAGCCCACATCCCGATAAAACTTCGCGGACTCGGAGTTGAGGCAGTTGGCCTGGGTGCTCAGGTGAAATTTCATGCTCGGGAACGCCTTGCGCAAGACGGTGAAGGCTCCGGGGTCACTCACGATCAGCCCGTCGAAGGGAAACCGTTCGATCTGGTCCAGCCGACTCTGCAGGCGAGGTATGGCGTCTTCATGGAAAAAGGAGTTAACCGCGCCGAAGAGTCGCTTCTTCGGCCTCCCGTGAGGATCCCGGCCGTAGGAGTCCTTGATTGACCGTACCGCCTCGGCTTCGTCATGGTCGAAGTTGCCGGCATTGGACCGGAGGCTGAATTCCTTGAGTCCGATGTAGGCCGCATCAGCGCCGAACCGGTAGGCGTATTCGAGTTTTTCGCAGTTACCCGCCGGTGCCAGTACTTCCATCGTTCTCCGTCGGCCCCACATCGGACCGCATCGCGGCCAGCAACCGGGCTCGTTCCTCATGCAGGAAGGTCAGCAGGTATTGTTGAATCCCGCCGAAAAATTCATTCTGAGCGATGCACGCGATTCGTCCTATGTGACGGAAGTGCCAACTCTCATATCGGTATCCCGTCAGTTCCTCGTACCCGTCGGGGTAGGAGAGAGAGAATCCGTACTCGTCTGCGTGTTCGGCCAGCCATCTCCCGGCCGGTGTCGCCGCAAAGGCATCCGTGATCGAACCGAAGTCGATGCAGGTGCCCAACTGATGCTGTGAGTGTCCCGGTTTCGCGGATTCACGGTCCGCCGCCGCCTGTCCGAGCTGTTCGACATTCCGTGCATAGACCCCGGCTTGATAGAAGTAGGAGCGGTAGGTCGAGGAAGATACCAGTTCGACTCCGTCCTGTCGCGCCGCCTCGGTCATGGCCAGGAGATCCGGCAGTATCGAGGCTCGCAGTGACAACCCGGTTCTGGAGACGGTGACGGGATAATCGTCGAGGGACACCAATTCCGAAGGTTCATACTCGGAGTCGAGGCCGTGTTCCTTGTCTACGAGAACCAACGTCTCCTCCGGAAGCCGTAGCAGCGTCTTCATCAGTTCCAGAAAATACTCCGGCCTGTCTGTTGCCCTGTATCGGATCTCTTCGGGATACTCCGTCAGCATCCCTTCGAGCTGTTGCAGCGTCAAGGCGAACTCCGGATGTACGGGAGAGGGCGGCGCCGGCTCCTCGGCGGCTTGACGGTCGGAGCAGGAAAGAAAAAAACCGATGAGAAGCAACGTTCCGATTCTATGTATCCTGTTCATCATGCGAAAGCCGTCTCGATCACCTCTTCCATGGTCTCGACCGGCCTGAAGGTGATTCCTTTCTTGATGTGGTCCGGAATCTCCTCCAGATCCTTCTCGTTCTGTTTCGGGATGATGATGGTCTTTATCTTGTTGCGCCTGGCGGCGATAGTTTTCTCCTTCAATCCGCCGATGGGTAGGACCTTCCCGACCAGTGACAACTCACCGGTCATGGCTAAATTGGTCTTGATCCGTTTCTTTCTGGCTAGAGAGAGCAGGGAGGCAGCCATGGTGATACCCGCGGAGGGGCCGTCTTTCGGCGTCGCGCCTTCGGGGATATGGAGGTGGATCTGATTGTTCTCGAAGTACTCCCTGGTGATGCCGAAGTCACCGGCGATGTGACGGATGTAGGTATAGGCGATGTTGGCCGACTCCTGCATGACCTCGCCCATCTGGCCGGTCAGCCGGAATCCCTCCTTACCGGGGTTGTCGACGGCCTCAATCAGGAGTGTATCACCCCCCATACTCGTCCAGGCGAGTCCGACGGCCATGCCGGGGTTGGTCGCCTTCTTGATCTCCTCGTCTCTGAAGATCGGCTGGCCGAGATATTCCTCCAGGTTATCAGGCTTCATGTTGAAGGGCGGCTGTGCCTCTCCGATGATGATCTGTTTTGCGATCTTCCTGTGGATCTTGTCCAGGGCCTTCTCGTAGTTTCGCATCCCCGCTTCTCTGGCGTACCCGTTCGCGATCCTGCTCAAGGCCCCCTTGGTGTATTTCACCTGTGACTTGCGCAGGCCGGTCTTCTCGAGAGATTTCGGGATGAGATACTTCTTGGCGATGGCAATCTTCTCCTGTTCGATGTATCCGGAGAGGCGAATCACCTCCATCCTGTCCAGTAGGGGCCGCGGGATCGTATCCAGGGTATTGGCCGTCGCAATAAAGAAGATGTTGGATATGTCGAAGGGAAGGTCGAGATAGTGGTCCCTGAAGGCCACGTTCTGTTCAGGATCGAGTACTTCCAAGAGCGCGGAGGAGGGGTCTCCCTGGTATGATACTCCCATCTTGTCGATCTCGTCGATCATGAACACCGGCGACTTGGTCTTCACGATCTTGAGCCCCTGGATGATCTTTCCCGGCATTGCCCCCACGTACGTGCGTCGGTGCCCCTTGATCTCCGCCTCGTCCCGCATCCCGCCTACCGAAAACCGGAAAAACTCCTTGCCCATGGAGGTCGCGATTGATTTTCCTACCGATGTCTTACCGACACCGGGAGCTCCCACCAGACACAGGATCGAGCCCTTGGCATCCTTCTTCAGCTTTCTGACGGCCAGGTACTCGAGGATCCGTTCCTTCACGTCGTCGAGTCCGTAGTGGTCCTTGTCGAGGACCGCCTGTGCGTCGGTCAGTTCGAATTCGTCGGAACCCGGTCCGTTCCAGGGGAGCGAGATGATCGTGTCCAGATAGTTTCTGGTGACGATGAACTCCGAGGCGTTCGGGTCCATCAGGGAGAATTTTTCGAGCTCCCGGTCAACCTGCTCCTTCACCTCTCCCTCGATATCGAGCTCCTGAATGGCATCGTGGAACCGCTGGTATTCGCTGCTCTTGGAGTCGACGGGCATACCGAGTTCGTTCTTGATGGCCTTGAGTTCCTCCTTCAGGAAATACTCCCGTTGGCTCTTCTCGATCTTCTCGTTGATCTGCGATTGGATCTTCTTCTGGATCTTCAGGAGCTCCTGCTCCTTCTTTATGAAGGTCAGGACCGTCTCCATTCGGGTACGCATGTCCAGGGTCTCGAGGAGAGACTGCTGGTCCTCCCTGTCGATATTCAGGATAGAGGCGATGAAGTCCGCGATCCGTCCGGGATTGTCGATATTGACCATCTCCAGACGCATCTGCTCGGAGAAGAGCGGGTTGTTCTCGGACAGCTGTTTCATGTCGGAGATCAAGGATCGGGTGAGCGCCTTGATCTCGTCGCTCTCCTCATACTTCTCGTCGAGATAGTCAACCGCCGCACTCACGGGCTGCGCCGCGTGGAGGAATTTCTTGATTGCGAAGCGTTTGATGGTCTGGACGAAGATATTTATACCGCCGTTCGGAAGATTGATCTTCTTGACGATCTTGCCGACCGTGCCGATTTCGTGAAGTTCTTCGGAAATTTCCTTGTCACCCTCGTCGCTGCGGATCATGACGAGTCCGATAAGGTTGTCCTGTTGCATCGCGAGTTCGGCAGTCTTGATGTCCTCCTCGGATTGAAGCATGATCGGGGTGAATATTCCGGGAAAGATGGGATTCCCCATGAGAGGAATGATGAAGAGTCTGTTCGGCAGAACCTGATGTGCTGGGATAATGCGTTTCTCCGGCATGTCGGATTTCCTTGTTCGTTGAATAGTGGTGGTTTCTAAGGGCGGATCCGGGTTCCGCGCCCCTGCATACCGTGAAAGTACTACGAAAGACCACGCTCTTCAAGCAAAAATCCCTTGCAATAATCGGAATTCCGTCATATCCTGATGGCATAAAATAGCTCACCAAGGAGAGACCTATGAAGTGTTTTAGAATCATTCTCTGTGTAGTGTTGGGGTTCGTCATCGCAGGGGCATTGTGCGCTGCCGATTTCTTCGGTGGAGCCTGGGCTGCGTACGGCGACTGGCAACTCGACGGTAACAGACTGGTCCAACTCGACGACAAGACCGGCCTGGCGATGTTCAACATCCCTGCACCGGACCAGAAGGAGTATCCGGTAATCGTGTACGAGTTCAACGCGCGTCTCATCAATGAGTCCGCGAAGACTCTGCGGGGAGGTTTCGGCATACATACCTTCATCGATGAAGCTCACAAGACGGGCAAGTCATGGGGGAACGGGAGATCGTATCTCCTCTGGGTTAACTTCGACAAGGAGGCCTTCAATATCACTCCTGGCCTCAGTGCCCAGGTATATCGGAGCAAGAACCATTCCGAGATGGATCTGGTTGCAGATGTGGACCTCAACAAGTACGCCAGGCTAATCACCGATAAAAATCTTACTCTGACGGCCCCGATCAAGATCAAGATCAACCGCGAGTCAGGCAAGGTCAACGTCTACGATCCGACTAATCCCAACTACTCGTGGTACTTCTATCTGCCGAAAGGGGACCTCGACGGTTCCTATGTGGCGCTACGTACGAACAAATTGAAGATGAGTTTCGGCCGGTAGGCACCGTCCGGATACGGGTGTCCTGGAGCGATGTCCACGCGGGGCACCCCTTCTTTCTGGAAACTGCCGGACCGGGGTATTCGACATCCCGGACCATTTTTCAGTTTTTCGCATGGTGTGCGTATACTCCTGAGCACCGCTCGATGTTCCATCTGCATGGATTCATGAAAGCCTTGTTCGTGGTATGCTGCAGTTCGGTGTGCCTGAGCTTTCTCGCGGGGTGTGGGACCACCCGGGATTCCCCCCCCGGCGGTATCGACGATGGTGTGGGGGACCGCGCCGGGGAGTATCGGTGGGAACCCGAACCCGATATCCAACCGGATATCGAGCCGCTCCAATGGCCCCGGGGCCTCCGTGCCGCGTGTTCGATAACGTTCGACGACGGAACTCTGGATCAGTATCTGCTGGCCTATCCGGCCATGTACCGGCGTAACATCCGGGGAACCTTCTTCGTGATAACCGGCTTCGTCGGTGATACCTGGCCGGACGGTGCCGTGTCGCGACGGACATTTGGCTGGTCTCCAGCTCGAATCATGGCCGCTACGGGCCAGGAGATCGGGAGTCATGGGCACACGCATCTCGATCTTCGTGCGAATCCCGACTCGGCCGAGGCGGAATTTTCGCTGTCGCTCGGGTCGCTGCAGGCTGAAGTCAGGAGACAATCCGGGTATCCGTTCAGTTGGAACTACTGGAGATCCACACCAGAGCTTGCATCGCTGGCGTCGAACTATTTCCTGTCCGCCCGAGGGGGAACACCGCGGAGCGACATCTACCTCTCGAGTTGTTCCGCATACGAGGAGAACATCGATATCTTCAACGTCAACGCCTTCGCTCCTCTCGGAGATAGGGGGATATCCGACACTGTAACGCTCTTCCGGCAACAGTACGCCTCCGGCGGGTGGCTGGTGTTGGATTTTCACGGAATCGATGACGGAATCATATCCCGTGATGCCCTCGGATGGCAGCCGCTCCCAGCCGTCGAATTCGAAACACTGCTGGACTCGCTGCTCGAGTACGGGTACTGGATTGCCCCCTTCGGGACGGTGAGTAAATACGTTCGAGAAAGACAGTCTCTCTACCCGTTGATACTCGATCTCGAGGGAGATTCTCTCACCTTCAGGCTCTATGACGGACTCGATGACGCCATCTATGATCTTCCGTTGACTTTCGAGATCGATCTACCGGCGGGGTGGGAACAGGTACACGTATCACAGGCGGGGGTGAAACGCTGGAGCAGCCGTCTGTCGGAGGGCCGGCTGCTGTTCGAGGCGGTTCCCGACGGCAGGGAGATCCTGATACGCCGGATTGTGTATACAATTACACCATTTTTCGAGTAGTATACCGGAGAATGAGCCGGAATCTCATAATGCCTGCCGTCGTCCTGCGAACCAGGCGAGTGGGCGATTACGATAAGATCATATCCGTTCTGACTCCGGGGATGGGTACAATTCAAGCGACGGTATTCGGTGCGTATCGGAGTAGGAGCCGCTTGAGCGGTACCACCGAACCCTTCAATGCACTCCGTCTCTTTTTGTATCATGAGCCGGTGAAGCAACGGTATAAGGTGACCGACGCGGAGCTGTACCGCTGCTTCGAGCAGACCAGAACCGATCTAGACCGGTACTACATCGTCTCCCTCTGGGCCGAGGTGTTGCTCTCCTCGTATGCCGGAGGCGATGATTCCGCACGCATCTATCGATTGCTCTTGGCGGCACTCACACAGATAGACAGCGTCTCCGCGGAGGCGGTGGGGTATGTCTCGTTTCAGTTTCTGTGGCGGTATATTCGGCTGGCCGGATTCATCCCTGATACCGATTGGTGTGGCGTATGTGACGGTGCCCTCGGAACCGGCACCTCTTTCCGGGATGCAGAGGTCGGTTTCGTGTGTCCGAACTGCAGTACTCCCGGCGATCTCGCCCTTCCGGATGGGGTCTTCGTCTACCTGAAGCGGTCCCTCGGAGTCGATTTCGAACCGGCCGTTCGAATCAGACTCGAAAAGGACATGATCGGTATCGCGAGGCGTGTTATCCTCACCGTCGTGTCGGAGATGGTCGAAACGCCATTGAAAACGTTGAACACAGGAGTCATGAAGTTATGAGAGCGTTTATCGCCCTCCCGGTTACACAAGAGTTGAAGACGGGAGTGGAAGAGTACATCCGGCCTCTGGCCGAACGATATCCGATTAGTTGGGTGAAACCCGCGAACATGCACGTGACGCTGCACTTTTTCTCCGAAGTCGATGAACGGATCATCCCGCGGATTACCGACGTCATCGAGGAGGTGGTGGTCGGAAGCGGAGTCTTTCCCGTCCGTTTCAAGGGAATCGGCAGATTCCCGATTCGCGGAAGGCCCCGGGTTCTTTTCTTGCCGATGGTTCATGGGAAAGAGGAGTGCGAGGTGCTCTATGAAGCGTTGAAAAACCGGCTCCGCGGGATCCTCTCGGTAGACGATCGGCCGTTCAACCCTCATCTCACGATTGCCAGAGTCAAACCCAACCATCGAATACCATATATTACGGAAGGACCGGAGCTTGGTTTCACCGCCGATCGAATCGTTTTATACGAATCGATACTGCGGCCCGAGGGTGCGCAGTATCGTCCGATCACTACGGTGGATCTCGACGGAACCGGCGGAGGAAGTATTGAACAATGAGGTGGAATAAGGAAGAGATCGACAAACAAAGAGTCCGCGAGATCGCCGATCAGTTCGGTATCGACCTCCTGACGGCATCGATACTGGTCCGGCGGGAGGTTCTTCATCCGGAGGAGATCAAGTTCTTTCTGGAAGATGATCTCTCGCTGCTGCATAACCCCTTTCTCTTCGTGGAGATGGAAGATGCGGTGGATCGTATCCGGCAGGCGGCGGAGGAGGGCGAGAAGGTGCGGATCTACGGCGACCGCGATGTCGACGGGATCACCTCTACCGTGATCCTGGTCGACACACTAACCGGTCTGGATGTCGACGTCTCCTGGGCGCTTCCCCAAGGTGACGAGTCCTATGGTCTCTCCATGAAGGCGGTCGATGAGTTTGCCGCCGAGGACGGAAGCCTGTTGATAACCGTCGACTGTGGGATCTCCAACGTCGCAGAGATCGAATATGCCGCCGAGAAGGGGATCGATACGATCGTTCTCGATCACCACAATCCTCAGCCCGAACTCCCCGGCGCATGTGCCATCATAGATCCCAAACTCGAGGATAGCGGGTATCCATTTCGCGACCTTGCCGGCTGTGGCGTGGTCGCGAAACTCGTCTGGGCATTGGCATTCTCGAAGAGCGAATTCTACAAGCATCCGGTGTGTCTCCTCAACATCCGACCGGCCAACGACTCCTATATCGTCGAAGCCGTTAAACTGGTGAATCAGGTTGAGATCGACCGGGTCTCCGAAACCCTCATTCCCGGCATGGTCCGGCTCCAGGATTCACCGCTCTTCGGTGTCCTTTCGGGGTGTGCGATCTTCGTGTACGACGAGCCGCTGCAGCTGAAGATGTTCAAGAAGGTCTTCGGAGAGGCGGTGGAATTACATTTGGCGGATTTGGCGCCGGAGATATCCGAATTCGCCGGGATGAATGGACGGAGTCTCCTCCAGCTCCGGGAGAAGAGTAAACTCAAGAAGTACTCATCCGCGGATGTGGGCGAGATCGACATCCTTATCGCCCTCTTCTGCACGGTTCTCGATAAAAAACAACCCTGGATCATGGAGTCACTCGGCCGGAGTATGGATCTTGTGGCCCTTGGAACCATTGCCGACCTGATGCCGCTGAGGGACGAGAACCGAGTGATGGTGCGGCTCGGATTGGCGAAGATGCACGAAACTTATCGCGAGGGATTACGGGAACTGCTGTTCCAGCAGAATCTCGCGGGCAAACGGTTGAGCACGACGGATATCGGATGGAAGATCTCTCCCGTGCTGAACGCAACGGGTAGGATGGGAGTACCGGACAAGGCCGCTAGGTTGCTCCTTACCACCGAGCGGGAAGAGCGTTTGGCCCTGAGTGGTGAGGTGTTGGCACTTAACAAAGAGCGGAAGAAGATGGGAGAGAAGATCTGGCAGCAGATTCTTCCGGCGGCCAAGCGTAGTTATGCGGATCTACATGGAAAACTGGTGCTGGTAGGACACAAGTCGGTGCCCCGGGGGATCACCGGAATCATCGCCTCCCGGCTCGTGAACTCCTTCAACGTACCGTCGATCGTGGTCGCATTGATGGATGACGTGGCCATCGGCTCGGTGCGCAGCATGAAGGGCTTTAACGCCAAGGATTTCCTCGAACAATTCGGCAATCTCTTTCTCGACTACGGCGGCCACGACTATGCCGCCGGATTCAGCATGGAGCGAGGACGGTACGAGGAGTTCATTCAGACTATGATCGACCGGATCAGCGACGTGGAAGCTATGGAACAGCGGGAGGCGAGTCTCGACGTCGATGCCGAGTTGCCGCTGAAGTATCTGACGCCGGAGCTCACGGCGTTGGTGGAACGGTTCGAACCGTATGGCGAGGAGAACCCACCATTACTCTTTTTGGTGCGGGGCGTGCGGATTGCCGGGTTGGATCTCATGGGCAAGGGTGAGCAGCGGCACGTGCGTCTCACCCTTGATTCGGGGGAGTACAAGTGGCCATCGGTATACTGGAACGCCGCCGACAGGGTCGGAAGAGACTTCGATCTCCATGATCGAGTAGATGTAGTTTTCAGGCTCGGGAGGAACTACTACCAGAACAAGGAGACCCTGCAACTGACGATCATGGATATCGCCAGGTGATATCCGGAGTACCATCTCCCGTGCGCCGACGGTATTGTATCTTCCTCACGCTTGCGGTTTTTCTCCTGGCCTTTGGGCATTCCCTGAGTGCCGATCAACCCGAACCGAGAATCCTCGCCGATTCCAACTCGATGCAGGGGGCTACCTTCGATATAGTCGTGTGGCCGTCGAGCCCCGGGGTGGGATACCGAGGTATACTCCTTCGGGACGGCCTGGAGATTTCATCCAACAACGTCATCAACCTGGAAACACCCGACGGCACGGCCGGTGTGATCCGGATCGGAATTCCATGCGATATCGCTCCGGATACCTATACCGTCGCGGTCTTGTCGGAGGATGATGATCCGATTCCCGGGAATCCCCGCGTCGAGTTCCCCGTCACCATCAGATCTCGTGAATTTCTCAGTGAGGATATCCATCTAAATGAACGCCTGACGAGTCTGCGGACCGAGGACCGGGAACGGATGGCCGAAGAAGCACGTCAGATGCTGCGGCTTCTCTCTTCGTTCCCGGATGTCCGGCTCGAAGTCGATGAACCGCTGCAAGAGCCGCTCACCGGGAGGCGCAGGACCAGTTTCTACGGGGATCGGAGGCGATATCTCTACGCCGACGGTACCACGGCCGGCTCGATACACACCGGTATCGATTACGCCGCACCGGTGGGGACTCCCGTGTATCCCGGTCATCCGGCTACGGTGTTGTATACGGGCGAGCGGCTGCTCACTGGACACACGGTAGTGGTGGCGTACTCCGTCGGACTCTACGGGTTGTTCTATCATCTGTCGGAGATTGCCGTCATACCGGGGCAGGAAGTCTCCCGCGAGGTTCTTCTCGGAAAATCCGGGGTTTCCGGACTGGCCACCGGACCGCACCTGCACTGGGAGGTCCGCGTCGGGACGGTACCGGTGAGTCCCGATGATCTCCTCGGAAGGCCGCTTATTGACAAACAGGGGATATTCAGTATCATACAGGCAGAATAGATGCCGAAGGGAGGTGATTTCTATCGCCAAGATACTATTAGATGAGGGCGAACCGCTGGAGAAGGCTATCAAGCGGTTCAAGCGAATAGTTGAAAAAGAGGGTATCATCCGCGAATGGAAGAAGCGGGAGTACTTCGAAAAGCCGTCCACCATCAAGAATCGGAAGAAGAAAGCCTTGGAGCGGAAACTCCAGAAGAAAGCCCGCAAGCTTCAGAGCTACAAGAAGTACTAACACGTCAGGCACTTTCAAATACGACGGTAGTAAATACGACGGTAGTAAAGGTGCCGATGTTCTCAGCGAGGCGGCGTAGGGTTTTTTCTGAAAATCCTACGCCGGTCCTGTGACCACAGCAATTCCAAATGTAGCTGTAGCTACATTTGGAATGTGCATGATCACTCCGTGTTTTATGCCTTTTCGTGGCG